>CAUAJB010000066.1 GCA_958429225.1 uncultured Collinsella sp. | reverse complement strand
GTCTCGGGCGTCGTTCCCGACTTGCTGCTCGACGCTTGGCGCTGGGCAGCAGATAAAAAGCCTATCACCGAGGGCGCGGAGCTTATCGTGGAGCCCGTCGAGGCCGTGACACATTGCGAGGCGTGCGGCTGCGACTACGCGACGGTCGAGCACGGCAAGACCTGTCCCCATTGCGGTAGCGGCGAGACCTATTTGCTGCAGGGCCAAGAGGTAATGATCAAACAGATCGAGACCCCCGACGAGGACCCGGCAGACGCTGCTCCTGACGGCCTCTCCGACGCCCCCGATGCCGTCGACGCCGCCAACCCTCTCCACATCGCCTAACATCCAATGACTACATGGGCTAGAGTTCTAAACATATTTGCTTCGGTTAGTCAAGTCATGTCTGTTTAAACAAAATGGTGGCACGCAGACGCATTGGGATCCACCTAAAAGCGGTCTTAACGAACAGTGCACCTTTATATGTCTTTGAAAGTAATCACAAATCACGTTTTAGCAGGCAATGAGCTGTAAACCGGCAACGTAATCAATTTGTAACAAACTTAGACGTTTAAACAAATAATGCAACCTTTTGCGAATTTAGCTATAATTCCACAATCCAAACAGGTATACTCCTTTCATGTCGTGTAGGAAATACGTAGACAAAAAGGAGGTTATGTGATGGTAAGTATTGTTCTTGCTAGCCACGGGGACTTGGCAGCTGGAATCAAGCAGACGGGCTCGATGGTCTTTGGCGATCAGCCGTCTGTTGCCGTGGTCTCGCTCGAGCCGAGCATGGGCCCCGACGACTTCCGTGCCAAGGTCGAGGAAGCAGTCGCTTCCTTCGAGGACCAGGAGCAGGTGCTCTTCCTCGTTGATCTGTGGGGCGGCACGCCGTTCAACCAGATCAGCGGGCTCATCGAGGGCCACGATTCCTGGGCTATCGTCACCGGTGTCAACCTGCCTATGCTCATCGAGGCATATTCGCAGCGCTTTGACGCAAAGAACACTGCACATGCGATCGCAAAACATCTCGTGACTGAGGCTAAGGCTGGCGTGCGCGTCAAGCCCGAGTCTCTGGAGCCCGAGGAGAAGAAGCCGGCTGCGGCCGCCGCTGCTCCTGCAGGCGCCATTCCTCCGGGAACGGTCATCGGCGATGGGCACATCAAGATTGCCCATGTCCGTATCGACACCCGTCTGCTTCATGGTCAGGTGGCCACCACGTGGACCAAGCAGATCAACCCCAACCGCATTATCGTGGTTTCCGACGGCGTTGCTCACGACGAGCTCCGTAAGACCATGATCGAGCAGGCTGCCCCTCCGGGAGTCCATGCCAACGTCGTGCCCATCAAGAAGATGGCCGAGGTCGTCAAGGACACGCGCTTTGGTGACACCAAGGCCATGCTGCTCTTCGAGAACCCGCAGGATCTGCTCAAGGCCATCGAGGCCGGCGTCGACATCAAGGAAGTCAACATCGGTTCCATGGCTCACTCCAAGGGCAAGGTCGTCGTCACCAACGCCGTCGCTATGGGCGATGACGACGTTAAGACTCTCGAGGCTCTCAAGGCCAAGGGCGTCAAGTTCGAGGTCCGCAAGGTTCCTTCGGATTCCTCCGAGGATCTCGACGCCATGTTGAAGAAAGCTAAGGCCGAACTGGCCGCTCAAGCATAGTAAAGGAGGGTCCGATACATGTCTGCAATCACTATTCTGCTTGTTGCGATTGTCGCGTTGCTTGCCGGTATGGAAGGCATTCTGGATGAGTTCCAGTTCCATCAGCCGCTCGTGGCATGCACGCTTATCGGTCTCGTAACCGGTCACCTTCAGGAGGGCATCCTCCTGGGCGGTTCGCTCCAGATGATGGCCCTTGGCTGGGCTAACGTCGGCGCCGCTGTCGCGCCTGACGCCGCTCTGGCCTCGGTCGCTTCTTCGATCATCATGGTGCTCGCCCTCAACGGTGGCGCCACCGATTCGGCCAAGGCCGTTACCGCCGCCATCGCCGTCGCCGTTCCGCTGTCGGTCGCTGGTCTGTTCCTGACCATGATCTGCCGTACCCTGGCCACCGCTATCGCTCACGCCATGGACGGTTGCGCCGAGAAGGGCGACTTCTCCGGTATCGAGCGCTGGCAGTACGCTGCCATCCTCATGCAGGGCCTTCGCATCGCCATCCCGGCAGTGCTTCTGTGCATCATCCCGGCCGAGGCTGTTACCAACGCGCTTAACGCTATGCCTGACTGGCTGTCCGGCGGCATGGCTGTCGGCGGCGGCATGGTCGCTTCCGTCGGTTACGCCATGGTCATCAACATGATGGCCACCAAGGAGACCTGGCCGTTCTTCATCCTTGGCTTTGTCCTTGCTGCCATCCCTCAGCTCACGCTGATCGCCCTTGGCCTCATCGGCATCTCCCTTGCCCTCATCTACCTTGGCCTTAAGGATCTGGCCAAGCAGGGTGGCGGCATGAGTGGTGGCTCCGGTGACCCGCTCGGCGACATTCTGAACGATTACGAGTAGGAGGGGAGTGATACATATGGCAGAGAACAAGATTCAGCTCACCAAGGCTGACCGCAAGAAGGTTTGCTTCCGTCATCAGTTCCTTCAGGGCTCGTGGAACTACGAGCGTATGCAGAACGGCGGCTGGTGCTTCGCAATGATCCCTGCGATCAAGAAGCTCTACACCAACAAGGATGACCAGATTGCCGCTCTTAAGCGCCACCTGGAGTTCTATAACACCCACCCCTATGTTTCCGCCCCCGTCATTGGCGTCACCCTCGCTCTCGAGGAGGAGCGCGCCAACGGTGCTCCGATTGACGACGTCGCCATTCAGGGCGTCAAGGTCGGTATGATGGGCCCGCTCGCCGGCGTCGGCGACCCCGCCTTCTGGTTCACCCTTCGCCCGATTCTGGGCGCTCTGGGCGCTTCCCTGGCCCTGTCCGGCAGCATCGCCGGTCCGCTGCTGTTCTTCTTCGCGTGGAACATCATCCGTTACGCCTTCCTGTGGTACACGCAGGAGTTTGGCTACAAGGTCGGCTCCTCCATCGCCAAGGACCTCTCCGGCGGTCTGATGGGCAAGGTCACCGAGGGTGCTTCCATCCTGGGTATGTTCATCATCGGCGCCCTGGTCGAGCGCTGGGTGTCCATCTCCTTCACCCCGGTCGTCTCCAAGGTCACGCAGTCTGCTGGCGCCTTTATCGACTGGGCTAACCTGCCCTCCGGTTCTGAGGGTGTCAAGGAAGCACTGACGATGTATAACTCCATCGGTGCTAACGCCCTTGATCAGGTGAAGGTCACCACGCTTCAGGCCAACCTCGATCAGCTCATCCCCGGCCTTGCCGCCGTGTGCCTGACCCTGCTGGTCTGCAAGCTCCTCAAGAAGAAGGTCAGCCCGATCGTCATCATCCTGGCTCTCTTCGCCGTCGGCATCATCGGTCGCGTCTGCGGCTTCATGTAAGCACGTTTCGGCTTAAGACCGAGAATTGCTAGGCAAGGGCTTTTGAGCCATTGAAACGGACCGCACCCGGTGGGTACACTGGATGCGGTCCGATTGTTTTATTTGGAGGGCGAGGCGCGCATGGCGCAATCTCAGAACAGCACGGTCGATCTGGCAACGCCGGCAACCTGCCTGATGGGGCTTACCAGTCACGGTAACGTAATGGTGGGCAATAAGGCGTTTGAGTACTATAACGAGCGCAATCCCGAGGATTATATTCAGATCCCGTGGGATGAGGTCGACTATATTGCCGCCGAGGTTTTGCGCGGCACCAAGAAGATTACGCGTTTTGCCATCTTCACCAAGGACAACGGTCACTTTACGTTTTCGACTCGCGACGACAAAGAGACGTTGCGCGCGGTCCGCAAGTACGTCGACGAGGATAAGCTCGTGCGCTCGCCCGACTTTATCGATGTGACGGCCAAGGGCGCCAAGAGCATCCCCTCCGTCATCAAAAACCTCTTCCACAAAGGCAACTAGTCGCTTGCGACGTTCTTAAGCGACTAGTCATTAAAGAACGTCGCAAGCGACTACCTCGAAGAGTGGCTATGCGCTGCATGGTGGTGGCGCAAATCTGCTACACTAGTACAACATGCCTCCGTAGCTCAGGGGATAGAGCACCGCTCTCCTAAAGCGGGTGTCGACGGTTCGAATCCGCCCGGGGGCACCAGAAGATTATGACGGCGTCGCGAGAGCGGCGCCGTTTCTGGTTTTCGGGAGCTGCCGGCGGATTCGGGCCGTCGACACCCGCGTCACCAATTTCCCCGCGGGGGGAGTGTTCGAATCCGCCCGGGGGCACCAGATATTTGCCGAGCCCGGCACCGCTACGGTGCCGGGCTCTTCTGGTTTAAGGCATGCCGTAGTATTCGCTGCTTCAGATAAAGAAAGCGCCCGCTTGCTGGGGGAGCAAGCGGGCGCCTGTGAGCGAATATGTTTGCGGCGAGAGCCGTGATGAGCGGTGGGGTGGCGACTAGTTGGTCGTACCGGAATCGTCGCCCGTGCTCGTGCCCGAGCCCGAACCCGAACCAGAAAGAGCGACCGTCAGCGTGATCGTGCTGTCGGTGGACTGCTTGCCGGTGGGGGAGACGCCCGTAACGGTGGCATCCTCGTTACCGCTCACGGGATTGCCGTTCTGGTCACAGAAGCCGATGTTATAGAAACCGGCGTTGTTGAGCGCGGTAACGGCGGCGGAAATGCTCTTGCCGTACAGGTTGCCTGGGACGGTGGCCTTGCCGGACTTCTTGGCAATGACGACGGTAATCGTGGCGCCGGGCTTCTGCTTGCCGCTGGGGTTCCAGCTGATCACGGTGCCCTCGGTAACCGAGTCGTTCTCCTGGTAGCTCACGTCGACGCCAAAGCCTGCCATATCGAGGGCGTTGCGCGCCTGGGCCTCGGTCATGTCGGTGAGGTCGGGGACGGACGTGGTATCTGGGCCGCTCGAGACCTTGTACGAGATGGTCGTGCCCTTCGCGACTTCCTTACCGGCTTCGGTGACCTGCTCAAAGACCTGGCCCTCATCGGCCTCGTTGGCCTCCTCGGAGGCGTTGCCCTTCAGGCCAACGCTTGCCAGCGCGGCCTCGGCCTGGTCCTTGGTCAGGCCGACAAGCTGGGGAACCTCAACCTTCTCGGAGGGCTTGGGGCCCTTGGAGATTACCAGGTTCACCTTAGTGCCCTTGGCCTTCTTGGTGTTGCCGTTGGGCGTCTGCTCGGCGACCTTGCCCTCGTCGACATCGTCGTTGTAGCTTTGGTCGATGGTGCCGACCTCGAGGCCGGCTTCCTTGATCAGCTCGACGGCAGTCTGCTGGTCCTTGCCCAGTACATCGGGAACGGTGACCTGCTCGCCGCCAAAGAGTCCTGTGGCAAAGGCCACCACGATGCCGATGACGGCAACGGCTGCCACCACGGCGGCGATGATCTTGTTCTTGTTGGATTTGGGCTCTTCGACCTCGTAGGAGCCGGTGGAGCCCGAAACCGAGCTACGGGTGGTATTCTGGCCGCTCACGCCCGAGACGGGACGCACCATGGCGCGCGTCTGATCGGAAAGCTCGCGAGTCTTGGTGGCGCCCAGGTCGCCCGCGGCACCGATGATGCGCGTGGGCTCGGAGACGTTGACGGCGCGACCGGACAGGTAGTTGTTGAGCACCTGGCGCAGCTCGTCTGCCGTCTGGAAGCGGTTCGCCGGGTCCTTCTCCATGCACTTGAGGATAATGCGCTCAAGGTCGGCGTCGACACCGGAGTTGATCTGGCTCGGCGGAATAGGCAACTCGTTGACTTGCTTGAGTGCGACCGAGATGGCGTCGTCACCGTCAAAGGGAACGCGGCCGGTGGCGCACTCGTACATCACGACGCCCAGCGAGTAGATATCCGAGGTGGGGCCGAGGTCCTGACCGCGCGTTTGCTCGGGGCTTACGTAGTGGGCGGTGCCCAGTACATTGTTGTCCTGCGTGAGGTGGCTGTTCTTTGCGCGCGCGATGCCAAAGTCCATGACCTTGATGTTGCCGTCGGGCAGCACCATGATGTTTTGCGGCTTAATGTCGCGGTGGATGATCTCGTGCTTGTGGGCGACCGAAAGCGCGGAGCTGATCTGCGAGCCGATCTGCGCGACCTTCTTTGGATCGAGGGCGCCGTGGCTCTTGATGCCGCTCTTAAGGTCGGTACCGCGCAGGTACTCCATGACGATGTAGTAGGTATCGCCATCCTTGCCCCAATCGTAGACGCCCACGATATAGGGGGAGGAGAGACCTGCTGCTGCCTGGGCCTCCTGCTTAAAGCGTGCGGCGAAGGTTGCGTCGCCAGCATACTGCGGCAGCATGATCTTGACGGCAACCGTGCGGTCGAGGACCTGGTCCTGTGCACGGTAGACGGTCGCCATGCCGCCTGTTCCCACCTTATCCTTGAGGAGGTATCTTCCCCCGAGGACCCTCTGTTCCATTCCTGCTCCTAACTAACTTATTCGCTCAACGATGTGTGTAGTACCAAATCTATGGCCGCTGGGGCCGCGTGGCGCCTTGCCGCTAGCTTGTTGGCTGCGGTACGCCACATGCTCGTGCTTCGATCACGGGCATCACGCTCCTTGGGCGGCAAGTGCCGCGGTCAGGACGATGCCGGCAATCTTGGCCGCCTTGACGTCGTGTTTGTCGTAATCCTCCAAGGCCACCGAGATGGCGACCGTGGGTGAATCGTAAGGTGCAAAGCCAACGAACATCGAGTTGACGTTGGTGCCGCCGGTCTCGGCCGAGCCGGTCTTGCCGGCGACCTTGACGCCGGGGATTTGGGCATCGGTGCCGGTGCCGGACTGGACGACGGCAAGCATGGCCTGCTTGACCTGGTCGGCCGTGGCGGAGCTGACGGCCTGACCCAGCGAGCGGGACTGCGTGGTCTTGACCACGGTTCCGTCCGGGGCGAGTACCTGGGCTACAAAGTACGGGTCCATGACCACGCCGCTGTTAGCGATGGCGGCGGCAATCACGGCGTTTTGCATGACGGTGGTCTGCGGGCCGGGCGTATGGTCCATGCCGACAGGCTGGCCGGCGCCGGCCCAGGCAGTCTCCCATTCGGTCATGAGCGACGGGTCGGCCATGATGGAGGCCGCGGAGGTCAGGTCCTGGCCGAGCTTTTGGCCGTAGCCAAAGGCGTTGGCAAACTGCACGAGCGTGTTTGCGCCAACTTCGTTTGCCACCTGGCCAAAGACGACGTTGGAGGACACGGCAAAGGCCTGCTGCAGGCTGATGGTGCCGTAGCTCTCGTTGGCAGAGTTGGTGACCGGTGCGTTGCCGATGTCCATGGAGCCGGGCGCCTGGTAGGTGCTGGTAAGGCTGGCGGTACCGGTCTCGAGTGCCGCGGAAAGCGTAACGACCTTAAACGTTGAGCCCGGCGTGTACAGCGCGTCCATGGCGCGATTGTACATGGAGCCGTCCTCGCCGCCGCCCGTCTGCAGCAGGGCATCGATGTTGGTGTTGTCGTAGGTGGGCGAGCTGGCACATGCGAGCACCGCGCCGGTACGCGGGTCGATGACCACTACAGCGCCCTTAAAGCCCTTGAGCGCCTGCTCAGCAGCCGTCTGGATGCGCGAGTCGATGGTGAGCTTGGCGGTGTTGCCCGGCTGGGTCTGGCCCGCGAGCGACGCGATGGCGTTGTTCCAGCTGGAGTAGTCCTTAGAGCCGGTGAGCGTGTCGTTCATGACGCTCTCGATGGCGGTGGTGCCATACTGCTGGCTCACGTAGCCAACCACGTGCGCTGCCAGGTTACCGTTGGGGTAGGAGCGTACGTAGGTGCCGTCCTCCTGCTGCAGCGACTCGGCCAGCGTCACGCCGTCGGACGTGATGATGGAGCCGCGCTGGATGTACTTGGAGCGGGCGATGGTGTGGTTGTTGGTCGGCATGTCCTGATAGTCCTTGGCCTTAATGACCTGGACATAGGTGAGGTTCCCGATAAGGATGGCGAACAGCGCCGTAAAGGCGAGCACCGCGCGGGTTAGACGGTTGGCGAGCGCAACGCGGCCGAGCACACCGGATTCAGGCGTGTCGAGCAGGCGACGTCGCATGCGCGAGCCGACGGAATGGCTGCCGCTGCCGTAGGAAGACGAGGTGGCAAAGCGCGTGCCCGTCGGGGCGGCGGCAGATGCGACCTGATCATCGGTGATGGCGGCCATGGTGCCGGTGCCGGTAAGCTCGGCCTCGCGTCCGGTAGCCTCGTCACCGGCGCGCAGCAGGAGCGCGACGATGATAAAACTCGCCAGCAGCGAGGAGCCGCCCTGGCTCATAAAGGGCAGGGTGACGCCGGTCAGCGGGATCAGGCGGGTAACGCCGCCAACGATCAAGAAGGCCTGGAAGCTGATGGCTGCCGTAAGACCGGTGGCGCTAAAGGCGGCGAGGTCGGACTTTGCGCGGGCAGCTGTGGTCAGGCCACGCACGGCAAAGAGCATAAACAGGATGAGCACGGCGCCGCCGCCCAAAAGGCCCATCTCCTCGCCGATAGCCGAGAAGATAAAGTCGGACTCGACGACAGGGATGTTGTTGGCCATGCCGTTGCCGATGCCAACACCGACCAGACCGCCATCGGCAAGCGAGAAGAGCGACTGGACGATCTGGTAGCCCTGACCCTGGGCGTCCTTAAACGGATCGACCCAAACCTGGAAACGCACCTGAACGTGCGACAGGAACTTGTAGGCGCCCACGGCTCCAACGGCTAAGAGCGCAAGGCCGATAACGACATACGAAAAGCGCCCCGTGGCAACGTAGAGCATCAGCAAGAAGATGGTGTAGAACAGCACGGCCGAACCCAGGTCGCGTTCGAAGACGACGACGAGCAGGCACACACCCCACACGGCAAACAACGGCAGTAGCAGTCGCAGGCGAGGGATCTTAAAGCCCAAGATCTTGCGGTTGGAGATGGAGAGCAGCTCGCGGTTCTCGGCCAGGTACCCGGCCAGGAACAGCACGATAAAGACCTTGGCGAACTCGCCGGGCTGGATGGTAAAGCCCGCGATGCGAATCCACAGCTTGGAGCCCGAGATCGTGGTGCCGATAAAGATAGGCAGCATCAGCAGAATGATGCCGATGATGCCAAAGGTGTACTTGTAGCGCATGACCACGTCGAGGTTCTTAACCAACGCGAGCGTTCCCACCATCAGGGCCACCGAGACAAACAGGATGATGAGCTGTGAGATGGCGAGAGCGGGGGCGAGACGCGTCACAAACGTGATGCCGATGCCCGAAAGTATAAATACGATGGGCAGGATGGCGGGGTCGGCACCGGGCGCCAAGATGCGCACGGCAATGTGGGCCGCGGCAAAGGCGGCAAAGAGGCCAATCGGTACGGCGAGCGTCTCAAAGGAGATGGCAGCGCCCGCGGTGAGGACGTACATCGCATACAGCAGGATGACGGGGAACGCCGAGGCGATGAGCAAGAGCAGCTCGGTGTTGCGGCGACTCATAAGCGGCACTCCCTTTCTAATTCTTATCGGAGGCTTCGGCCTCGGCGGACTGTTCGGCGGTTTTCTCGGAATCTGATTCGGAGGTCGATCCCTGATTGGTGTTGTCGCGAATCGTTTGCGCGTCGATCACCTGGCGGGTCTGCTCCTCGTCGATCTGGTGGCGGTACTTGGATATCGTGTCCTGCGCATCGTCGACACTTGTTTGCGGAATGCCCGCCTTGAGGCGGTTTTGCGTGTCTTCGGGCAGGTCGGACAGCTTGATACTGGTTTCGCTTTCGAGCCAGTGGAGCTTGAGTCCGAGCGGCTTGCCGGGTAGGCCGCGCCAGACGGCGACATTGCCCTGGTGGGTGCCCAGGTAGTACGAGCCGGTGACACCCGTGTAGGCCCAGATGCCAGCTGCCAGCACCAAGACGAGGGCCAGGATGGCGGCGATAGTAACGTTGCGGCGACGCACGCGTTGCGCCTCGCGCATAACGCCATCGTCAACCAGGTCAACGACTACTACGGTCACGTTGTCGTGGCCGCCGGCGGCAAGCGCCGCGTCCACTAGGTTGTCGACGCAGATTTGCGCGGTTGAGGACTGCGTGGCGATGTTCTCGATATCGCTATCGGGAATCATGCTCGAAAGGCCGTCGGAGCACAGGATCAGACGGTCGCCTTCCTCGATATGCAGAGTGAAGTGGTCGGCATACATGGCGGGGTCCGAGCCCAGCGCGCGGGTGATGACCGAACGGTTGGGGTGGACGCGAGCCTCGTCTGCCGTGATCTCGCCGGCGTCCACGAGCTCCTCCACGTAGGAGTGGTCGCGGGTCACGCGGATGAGCGTGCCCTCGTGGAGCAGGTAGGCGCGCGAGTCGCCCACGTGGGCGATGGCGAGCGTGTCGTTTTCGATATAGGCGCAAGTGGCTGTGCAGCCCATGCCGGGCTTGCCCAGGCCGTTCATGGCCGCCTCGATTACGGCGGCGTTGGCTGCCTCGACGGCTGCGGCCAGGCGTGCTGCGTCGGCGGACTGCGGGGCCGTCTTGGCAATAGTCTCGACGGCGATGGAAGAAGCTACCTCGCCGGCGGCGTGGCCGCCCATGCCATCGCATACGCAAAAGAGCGGCGACTGCACCAGGTAGGAATCCTCATTGTGCGGGCGCAC
>CAUAJB010000065.1 GCA_958429225.1 uncultured Collinsella sp. | reverse complement strand
AGGCCGAGCGCAAAATGGATTCTAAAAAACACCTTGCCAAATAGGAGCGTCAGGACGGAGGAAGCCCCCGCCGCGCGCTACGCGCGGCGGGGGCTTCCGACATGTCCGAGGACGTTTTGGAAAATAACCCAAAACCGGCCCCAGTAACCCTGCAGGAGTTAAATCCTTTTAGAACTTGTCGTGGAAGGTACGCGCAATGACCTCGTCCTGCTGCTCCTTGGTGAGCGTGTGGAAGTTCACGGCATAGCCGGAAACGCGGATGGTCAGCTGCGGGTACTTCTCGGGGTGAGCCTGAGCGTCGAGCAGCGTCTCACGGTTGAAGACGTTGATGTTCAGGTGGTGGCCACCCTTCTCGGCGTAAGCGTCGAGCATGTGGACCAGGTTATCGGCCTGGGTCTCGGAAACTTCAGAAACCTTCATAATGTGTCTCCTTCGATTAATAGGCGCCGGCCGAAACCGGCGCGCTAATCAGTAATCGTTATTGTTAGTATAGCACTAACAATAGTTACTCGCCCAGTTGATCAAGGTCGATATCGCCAAAGAACACCTGGTCCTCCTTGCCGAGCGCACTCGGGATGATGGAGAAGGTGTTGGAGATGCCGTCCTGAGCATCGCGGAACGGGAGCTTGGAAACCGAAGACAGCGAAGCGATGGCGCCGTGGCTATCGCGCTTGTGCATGGGGTTAGCGCCCGGGGCGAACGGCTGGCCAGCCTTGCGGCCGTCGGGCGTGGAGCCGGTCTTCTTACCGTACACGACGTTGGAGGTAATGGTCAGAACCGAGGTCGTGGGTACGGAGTTGCGGTAGGTGTCGTTCATGCGGATGTACTCCATGAACTGGTGCACAACGTCGTGAGCGATCTGGTCGACGCGGTCGTCGTCGTTACCGTACTTGGGGAACTCGCCCTCGGTCTCGAAGTCGACGATGATGCCGTTCTCGTCACGGACGGGGTGAACCTTGGCGTACTTGATGGCGGACAGGGAGTCAGCCACGACGGAAAGGCCAGCGATGCCCGTAGCGAACCAGCGGTGCACGTGCTTGTCGTGCAGAGCCATCTGGATGCGCTCGTAGCAATACTTGTCGTGCATGTAGTGAATGATGTTCAGCGAGTTGACGTACACGCCAGCGAGCCACTTCATCATGTCGTTGTACTTGGCCACAACGTCGTCGTAATCGAGCGTATCGCCCTCGACGGCGCGATACTTGGGGCCGACCTGCTTCTTAGAGACCTCGTCAACACCGCCGTTGAGTGCATACAGCAGGCACTTGGCCAGGTTGGCACGGGCGCCGAAGAACTGCATCTCCTTGCCGATGCGCATGGAGGACACGCAGCAGGCGATGCCGTAGTCGTCGCCGTGGTAAACGCGCATGAGGTCGTCGTTCTCGTACTGGATCGAGGAGCTGGCGACAGAAGTCTTGGCGCAGAACTTCTTGAAGTTCTCGGGCAGACGGGTCGACCACAGAACGGTCATGTTGGGCTCGGGGCTGGTGCCCATGTTCTCGAGCGTGTGCAGGTAGCGGTAGCTCATCTTGGTAACGAGCGTACGGCCGTCAACACCCATGCCGCCGATGGACTCGGTGACCCACTGCGGATCGCCGGTAAACAGGGCCTGGTACTCGGGGGTACGGGCAAACTTGACCATGCGGAGCTTCATGATGAAGTGATCCACGAACTCCTGGATCTGCTCCTCGGTGAAGGTACCGTTGGCAAGGTCGCGCTCAGCGTAGATGTCGATGAACGTGGAGGTACGGCCGATGGACATAGCGGCGCCGTTCTGCTCCTTAACGGCAGCGAGGTAGGCGAAGTACATCCACTGGATGGCCTCCTGCGTGTTGGTAGCAGGGTTGGAAATATCGAAACCATAGGTCTCGGCCATCATCTTGAGCTCGCCGAGGGCGCGGATCTGCTCCTGCAGCTCCTCACGGTCGCGGATGTTGTCGGCGGTCATGACCGTCGGGGTGGAAGCCTTCTGGGCCTCCTTGTCCTTGATCAGGTAGTCGACGCCGTACAGGGCAACACGACGGTAGTCGCCGATGATGCGGCCGCGGCCATAGCCATCGGGCAGACCGGTGATGATGTGAGCCGAGCGGCAAGCACGCATCTCGGGGGTGTAAACATCGAAGACGCCGGCGTTGTGAGTCTTGCGCTCGAAGGTGTAGCGCTCGACAACGTTCTCGTCGACCTTGTAGCCGTGCTGGCTGGCAGCCTGGCAAGCGATGCGGATACCGCCGTTGACGTGCAGAGCGCGCTTGAGCGGCTTGTCAGTCTGGAGACCGACGATGGTCTCCTTCTCGCGGTGGGCGTTATCGATGTAGCCAGCGGGGTGGCTCACGATACCCGTAACGGTCTTGGTGTCCATATCGAGGACACCGCCCTGCTCGCGCTCCTTAAGCAGCAGGTCGAGAACCTCGCCCCACAGCTCCTTGGTACGCTCGGTCGGGCCGGCGAGGAACGACTCGTCGCCCTCGTAGGGGGTGTAGTTCTTCTGGATGAAGTCTCGGACGTCAACCTCTCCCGTCCAGATGCCTTCCTTGAAGCCTTCCCATGCCTCCTGCATTGTGTAACCACGCTCCTAGTTACGTGTAATGCGGCGCTCTCTCACACCGCTGCTTATTGAATTCTTGAGTTTTCGGCTTGCACTACCGGCTTCTTCCGTTCTTCACCACACGTTGGTACAGGGAAAAACGTTTGTCCACCTTGGAACTGCAACCCAAAACCCAAGATTTCACCCGTCTGAGAAGGATAACATAGCCACCCTCTCCATCTGGGCTGTTATATGTTTCTTTTTTTATATCATAAGGACGTTTTTAACAAATCCGCAGGAAATGCGAGCGCGAACAACTACCGTTCACCGATTTGTATGTTATTTATCCTTGCCTTTGTACGACGTTCGCTCTAGCTGTTATGCCAGCTTTAGCAGGGTAAAGTGTCCCAGAGACCCTGCAGAAACTGCAGGGCGGCCACGGTATCCCCCGTGGCCGCCCTGTGGCGTAGCTAGTTTTTAGCTTTGATTGCCGCTTGGCATTAGGCGGCTGCGGCGGCCTTGTCGGTCGTTGCCTTGCTGTTGCCCTGGCCCTCAAAATGCTTGTAGCACCAGCTGGTGACCAGCGGGGTCAAAATAGCCGTCACGATTGCGCAGGCAGCAACCTGTGCCGTGGCCGTTGCGAGCACCGCACCGCCGTACATGGCCCCGTTGACGCTTGCCATGGCAGCAGGCGTGGCCACATTGGCTCCGGCGCAGCTCGAAATGGCCGCACCTGCGACACCCGTACCGCCCGTGAGCTTATCGACCGCGATGACGGGAATTGCAAAGACCACCGAGCAGATCACGCCGAGCAGAATACCGGGAAGACCGCCATTAATGAGCTGGCCAAAGGTCATGGTCGAGCCCATGGCAAAGAAGACGAGCACGATGATGGCGGAAAGTGCCGGTGCCATCATCTTCTTAAAGCTGGGGAACAGGTTGCCCAGGATAATGCCGACGACGATCGGCAGGATGGCGCCCACGAGCGACCAACCGATCGGAGCCTGACCGGCAGCGCCGAGCACGATCATCGTGACCGGAGGGCCGACAACCAGCGTAGTGATGGCGACGGCGCCACGCTCGGCCTCGTTACCCATGGTGCCCATCAGACCAGCGTACATAGCATTGTTGGCGCCGGTGCAAGCGGCCAGCATCACCATGGCAGAGATGCCAAACAGGTTGTCGTTGAACACATACAGGATGAGCAGCGACACGGCAACGACCACGATCTGCTTGACGGCAATGATGATGGCACCGCGGGCAGCGGCGGCAGGAGCGCTCTTAAACGAAATCGTCGTGCCGACAATCAGCAAAAAGGCGCCCACGAGCGGGCCTGCACCCTGCTGGGTCATGCCAAGCGTAAAGCTGCCGAGCGTCTTGAACAGGTCGGGGAATAGCGTGTTGAGCAGGCAGCCCAGCAAAAGCGGCACCAAAATATTGGCACCCGGGATGGAGGACATCTTAAAAAACGGCTCCTTTGCCGCCGGCGCCTCCACCGCAGTCGATTCACTCATATATATCTCCTTTGGATGCATGCGAATCGAAGCCGCACGCGCCTATATCAGAAAGAAGGCGACAACCCCGAGTCGCCAGGGTCGCCGCCAAACGATCACCGCGGGGTATTACCCGTCCAGGACGATGCCGCCGTCGCAGTCACCGATCTCGCCGTTCACGAAGCTGGCGAGGTCGGAAGCGAAGAACAGCACCATCTGCGCAGGCTCGCTGGCCTGGGCGGCGCGGCCCAGAGGAATACCGTTGATGATGCGCTGAGAGTTCTCGTCAGAGAGAATCGAGGTCATATCGGTCAACGTGAGCGACGGGCATACAGCGTTGCAGCGGACACCGAACTTGCCGCCCTCCTTGGCGACTGCCTTGGTCAGGCCGTTGACACCGGCCTTGGAGCTCGCGTAGGCCGCGGTGCCGAGCAGGCCGCCGCCGATCTTGCCAGCAACAGAGCTCACGTTGACGATAGTGCCGGCATGGGCCGCCTTAAAGTGCGGGTACACGGCGTTCATCATTGTGAAGGTGCCGTTGAGATTGATGTCGATGGTGCGACGCCACTCGGTGTCATCGATCTCGTCGAACTTCTTGGTGCTGATGACGCCAGCGCAGTTAATCAGGATGTTGGTCTGCGGCAGATCGGTGAAAATCTGCTCGACGGTCTCGCGCGCCTTGGGCGCATCGGCAACATCGAGCTGGTAGAACTTGTTGCCCTCGCCAAGCTCGGCCACAGCGGCCTCGCCCTTAGCAGCGTTCCTTGCGATGAGCGCGACGTGTCCGCCGCCCGCAACGATACCCTTGGCAATCTCGAGGCCAATGCCCTGAGTGCCACCGGTAACGATCGCGGTTTTGCCCGTGAAGTCAAATGCCATGACTCCAACCCCCTTGATTCAGGTGTCTCCTTGCGGGAAGTTGGAGCATCGCACGTGGCGATAAATGAGTCCCAGTCGTCATGGTGATGACAGCCCCTCGCCTAACCGCGTGCATGATAGTTCTTTAAAACGCTTCAGCAATTGAATGATTTTAAGTCTTTATGCGCTCTTTATATTGCCCACTGTATGAGGCCCACATATGGGGGTATCATCTTCCACCGAAAATAGTTTCTAGTGTTAGGGGTTTTCGGTGGAAGATACCGATTTCCGTGAACTTGGGCGTCAGCTCCTTACCGAGTTTGGCGGTATTCACCAGCGCGTTTCGCGCTTTGTGGACAAAGCTCTCAGCGGCGAGATGGCCGTCATGCGCGCCCTTATGCTCGCTGGCGGTTCGCTCACGCCGAGCGAACTCGCTGATCGCGCCTGGGTCTCGAACGCCCGCATTGCCAATATCCTACGCGCTCTCGAAGCCAAGGGCTGGGTTGAGCGTGAGCACTCAAAGACCGACCGTCGTCGCGTACACGTCATAGTGACCGACAAGGGATTCCAGGATCTCGAAATTAAACGTCGGGAATTCGAGGAGCGCACCGCGGCCTTCCTCGAGCAGCTCGGCGAAACAGATACCCAAGAGATGGTGCGCCTTCTTAGACGTGCCAACGAAATTATCGACCGCAATCAAGAAAGGAGAGATGCCGAGTGAGGATTCTCAAGCTCTTTAAAAAGCATATCCTGGCACTGTTCACAGCTATCGTACTCATCGTAATCAGCTGCAACGCCGACCTGGCGCTGCCTACCTATATGAGCGATATCGTCGACGTGGGCGTGCAGCAAGGCGGTATCGCCTCGCCCGTGCCCGACACCATTCGCTCCGAATCGCTCGACGACCTCGAACTCTTTATGAGTGCCAAGAACGCCAAAGCTGTGGAGGCCGTGTTTAGCAAGGCTGACAAAAACGGCATTCGAACGTACAAGGGCACCGAGGAAGAGCGTGCCGACGGCGGCAAGATTGCCGACATTATGAGCCTGCCCGAGACCGTCGTCCTTTCTCTCAACCAGGGCATCGATGCCAGCTCCATGGACGACATGATGGGCACGTCCAGCGAGAAGGACAACAGCGGCGCCCAGGCCATGCCCACGCCCGAACAAATGGCGGCGATGACGCCCGAGCAGCTCGCCGAGATGCAGCAGAAGGCTGCAGTGGCGCAGAACATGCAAAAGCAGATTGATGCCGACGGCGGCAAGATCACCATGAAGAGTCTGCGTCTGGGTATCGAGGGCGGTCTGGTAGACCAAAGCAAGCTCGTCGAGGGCGCCAACGATATGGCTGACAAAATGGGCTCCATGTCGGGCTCCATCGTCACCCAGCGCGCCGTGAGCTACGTGCAGGACGAGTACAAGGCACAGGGCATCGACCCCGCCGACGTGCAGAACGCCTACCTGGGCCGCATGGCGACCACGATGTTTGGCCTGTGCCTGGTGTCGCTGGTCGCCACCATCCTGACCGGCGCCGTGGCTTCGCGCACCGCCTGCTCCATCGCCCGCGACCTGCGCCGCGAGACCTTCAACAAGGTTATGCACTTCTCGCCGGCCGAGGTGGGCAAGTTTAGCCAGGCCTCGCTCATCACCCGCTGCACCAACGACATTCAGCAGATCCAGATGGCCGCAACCCTGTTTATCCGCATGTGCCTGATGGCCCCCGTCATGGGCATCGTCGCCGTCATGCGCGTCCTGGCCAACCACACCGGCCTGGAGTGGACCATCGCCGTGGCCATCATCGCCGTCTCGGCCGTCGTCGGCGTGCTCATGGGCCTCACCATGCCCAAGTTCAAAAAGATGCAGAGCTTTGTGGACCGCGTGAACCTTACCGCCCGCGAGCTGCTCGACGGTCTTATGCCCATCCGCTCATTCAACCGCGAGGAGCATGAGCTCGAGCGTTTTGACAAGGCTTCGCTCGACCTGATGACCACGCAGCTCTACACCAACCGCGCCATGAGCTTTATGATGCCGCTCATGATGCTCGTCATGAACTGCATCACCGTGCTCATCGTCTGGTTTGGCGCGCAGGGCGTGTCCGACGGCGTGATGCAGGTCGGCAACATGATGGCGTTTATTTCCTACACCATGCAGATCGTCATGGCGTTTATGATCCTCACCATGGTTTCGGTCATCCTGCCCCGTGCCGAAGTCGCAGCCGAGCGCGTGGAAGAGGTCATCACCTGCCCCACGAGCATCAACGACCCTGCCTCGCCCAAACTGCCTGCTGCCAGCGCGCCGCGCGGTGAGCTCACCTTCCGTGACGTGAGCTTCCAGTATCCCGATGCACGCGCCGACGTCATCAGCGGCGTAAACTTCACCACGCACGCCGGCCAGATGCTCGGCATCATTGGTTCCACGGGCTCGGGCAAGTCCACGCTTGTACAGTTGATTCCGCGCCTGTACGACGTCACGGGCGGCAGCATTTCGCTCGATGGCATCGACGTGCGCGACATGACCCTCTCTGAGCTGCGCCGCCGCATCGGTTATATTCCGCAGCAGGGTCGTCTGTTCTCGGGTACCGTCGAGAGTAACCTCAAGTTTGCCGGCGACGTGGTGAGTGACAAGGATATGCGCCAGGCAGCACGCGTCGCCCAGGCGGAGGACTTTATCGCCGAGCGCGAGGGCGGCTACGACTCCCCTATCAGCCAGGGCGGCTCCAATGTTTCGGGTGGTCAGCGCCAGCGTCTGGCCATCGCCCGCGCGTTGGCCAAAAAGCCCGAGGTCGTGGTGTTCGATGACTCGTTTAGCGCGCTTGACTACAAGACCGACGCGCGCCTGCGCGAGGAGCTGGCCAAAAACGTCACCGACGCCGCACTCGTGGTCGTGGCACAACGCATCGCGACCATCATGCACGCCGACCAGATCATCGTACTCGACGACGGTCACGTAGTGGGCACCGGCACGCACAAGGAGCTACTGCGCAGCTGCCCGGCGTACCTGGAAATCGCACAGTCGCAGCTTTCCGCCGAGGAGCTGGGGCTTACCCAAGAAGAAATTGCAGCCGTCATGGAAGGAGGCGAGCGCTAATGGCAGACGAGACCAAGACTCAGATTCCCAAGCCCACCCGCCAGCGTGGTCCCATGGGCCGCATGGGCGGCATGCGTCGCGGCGAAAAGGCCAAGGACTTTAAGGGCACCATGAGGCAGCTGCTCGGCTATATCGGCCAGCACAAGATTGCCGTGTTTGCCGCCGTCGCCTTTGCCGTGTGCTCGGTCATCTTTAACATTGTGGGACCCAAGGTGCTCGGCCAGGTTACGACCAAGCTGTTCGAAGGCCTGGTCGCCAAGGTCAACGGCACCGGCGACGTTGACTTTGACTGGATCGCCAAGACGCTCGGCTTTTTGCTCTGCCTGTATCTGGCGAGCTCTGTCTGCAGCCTGGTCCAGGGCTGGCTCATGACCGGCGTCACGCAAAAGATTTGCTACCGCATGCGCAAGGAGATCGCCGCCAAGATCGCTGTCGTGCCGATGAGTTACTTCAACGGCCACAGCAAGGGCGACGTGCTCAGCCGCAT
Source organism: uncultured Collinsella sp. (assembly GCA_958429225.1). GTDB lineage: Bacteria > Actinomycetota > Coriobacteriia > Coriobacteriales > Coriobacteriaceae > Collinsella. The sequence continues at coordinate 2,325 of CAUAJB010000065.1, read as the reverse complement.
CACCAACGACGTCGATACGCTCGGCCAGTCGCTCAACCAGAGCGTGACGCAGCTCATCACGTCGGTGACGCAGATTATCGGCGTGCTCGTCATGATGCTTTCGATCAGCCTGCCGCTTACCGGCGTCACCGTGCTCACGCTGCCGGCCGCCGCGATTATCTTGACCGTAATGATTCACTTCTCGCAGCCGTACTTCCGCGAGCAACAGCAGGTTCTGGGCGCCGTCAACGGCATTATCGAGGAGGACTTTGCCGGCCAGAACGTCATTCAGGTGTTCGACCGCGCCGAGGCCTCAATCGAAGAGTTCGACCGTCAAAACGACCGTCTCTTTATTAGTGGCTGGCGCTCGCAGTTCCTGTCGGGCCTGATGATGCCGCTTATGAGCCTGGTGGGCAACATGGGCTACGTGGGCGTCGTCGTGGTGGGTGCGCAGCTCGCGCTGACCGGCAATGCCACGCCCGGCGACATCCAGAGCTTTATCCAGTACGTTCGCAACTTTACGCAACCCGTGCAGCAGCTGGGCAACGTGAGCAACACGATGCAGTCGATGGCCGCTGCCACCGAGCGCGTCTTTGAGTTCTTGGCCGCGCCCGAGGAGGAGCAGAAGGCCGACGCGCAGATTCCCGAGAGGCGTCCCGGCCACGTGGAGTTCGACCATGTCAAGTTTGGCTACACGCCCGACAAGACCATCATCCACGACTTTAGCTGCGAGGCGCAGCCCGGCCAGACCATCGCCATCGTCGGCCCCACCGGCGCCGGCAAGACCACGCTCATTAAGCTGCTGCAGCGCTTCTACGACGTGGACGGCGGCTCGCTGCGTGTCGAGGGCGTCGACGTGCGCGACTGGGATCGCGCGGCGCTGCGCGGCGAGTTTGCCATGGTGCTGCAGGATACCTGGCTGTTTAACGGCACCATCCGCGAGAACATCCGTTACGGACGCCCCGATGCGAGCGATGCCGAAGTCGAGGCCGCCGCACGCGCCGCACGCTGCGACCACTTTATCCATACGCTCGCCGGCGGTTACGACTTTATGATCAACGAGGAGGGCACCAACCTGTCGCAGGGTCAGCGCCAGCTCGTGACCATCGCCCGTGCCATTTTGGCCGACCGTCCGGCGCTGATTTTGGACGAGGCGACCTCCAACGTTGACACTCGTACCGAGGAGCTTATTCAGCGTGCCATGGATGCGCTGATGCAAGGCCGCACCAGCTTTGTTATCGCACATCGCCTGTCCACGATTCGCAACGCCGACGTGATCTTGGTGATCCGCGACGGCGACATCGTCGAGAAGGGCACACACGACGAGTTGCTCGCCCAGGGTGGCTTCTACGCCGACCTGTACAACTCGCAGTTCGACGAGGCGGCGTAGATACGGCCGCAGAGAAATGATGACGCCCGAGAACGGGGGCGCAGGACAACCTGCGCCCCCGTTTTGTGTCCTTCGAGCCTCGAAACGCCTTCCCTGAGACCTCATTGACGGCGCTTTCCAGACCCCGTGGGCAAAAAAGGACAAATATGAGTACTGTCACCTTTTTAGTAACAGCCAAAACCACCTCAAACGACCTCTTTGCGGCCTCTATACGCCTTCGAATTAATCAAAACGCCCGTTAGCAGGCTTCTGCGTGCCAACGTTAATGAACGTATTTTTCACTTTGTCTATTATCTCGCTAGACCGATATGTTACTAGGTTAGCAACCGTACTCATATTTGGCATTTTTTGCCCACGGGGTGTTTCCTGGGGAACCGACAACAGCCTTAGGGTCCCGCGCGGCGCAGCTCCCTCCCGGCATCCGCCGACGTTTGCCCAGATAAAACCTGCCAAAACAAACCTGTCCCTTTTTGGCAGGTTTCGGGGTGACAAGGACTTGCACTTTAGCGTGCGACAGCGGATAATGCCGAACACTCAACAATACGCTTATTGCTCTTTCTATAGATTGAGGAGGCCCCTATGGCCATGGAATTCAAACGCAGGCTGCCGATCCCCATGGAGATCCGCGAGGAAATGCCGCTTTCTGCCGAGCTTACCGCCAAAAAGCAGGCATTTGACGCCGAGGTCGCCAAAGTCTTTACCGGCGAGGACGCGCGCAAGGTGCTCATCATCGGCCCGTGCTCCGCTGACCGCGAGGATTCGGTGCTTGAGTACATGAACCGCCTGGCCAAGACCGCCGAAGAGGTCAAGGACAAGCTCATCATCATCCCGCGCGTCTACACCAACAAACCGCGCACCAAGGGCACCGGCTACAAGGGTCTGCTGCACAATCCCAATCCCGAGGCTCCCGACGACCTGCTCGAGGGTGTCAAGGCCATCCGCCACATGCACCTGCG
>CAUAJB010000064.1 GCA_958429225.1 uncultured Collinsella sp. | reverse complement strand
ACAGGAACTATTCCACCGCAACTTCTTGTTCGTCTTTTTGGGATGGAGCCGTTTCGGTTTGGTAAAATACCGCCGCACTTGGGAACGGATGGGCTCCGGTGGGCTCCGCGGTCCTCAAAACCGTTGCGAGGCGTGCAAAACGTCTTGGATGTGTTCGATTCACATACGTTCCCGCCATACGCTACCAGCGCTTTTGTGCTCGCGGTCTTACTGCGTGCCGCAAAGGCGCTGTTTTGTTTTTGTACGGGTCCGCCGTGTCGTCTGTCATGTCGTCTACGGTATTTGCCCCGTGCGCTGGATTTTGAACGTGCCGATGGAGGTGTTTTGCCGTATGACTACCGTAAGACGTGCCGATCTTTCTTGTGTCGTCCGGGCGGGCGGGCTGTCCTCGCGCATGGGCTGCGATAAGGCCCGCATGGCGTTTTGCGGCGAGCCGCTCATCGAGCGCGTGCTGGGCCGGCTGGCGCCAGTTGCCGGCGAGTTGGTCGTGACGACGTCGCGTCCCAGCGAGCTTGCCTACCTTGAGGAGCGCGCGTTTGGCGGCCTGATGCCGCGAATAGTGCCGGACCTTGAGGGGCCGGCGGGCGCCATGCGCGGCATCGCGAGTTCGCTGACTGCAGCCCGGCTGCCTCTCGTGGCTATCGTCGCCTGTGATATGCCGTTTGTCTCTTCGGAGCTGATCGGTGCCCTTGCCAATCGTGTTGAGGCCGAGGCGCTCGACGTGTGCGTGCCGCGCGAGGAGCGGGGGATTGAGCCGCTTTGCGCCGTCTGGCGCCGTGACGCGTGTACGCCGGTTGCCCATGAGCTGCTCGCCTGCGACCGTCAGCGAATTCGCTGCCTGATCGACCGAGTGAACGCTGGGTATTTGGATGAGCCTCAGATTGTTGAGGTCGCAGGCTCGACGCTCTGCTTCGAAAACGTTAATACGCCCGAGGAGTTTGCGGCGGCCGAGTTACTCGCCTAGACGATTGGAGTTGTCATGTCTCACGATATTTGTCCCGACACGGGAGAGCCTTGCACTTGCGACGGGTCCGAGCCCTGTACCTGCGGTTGCGGTGGCTGTGGACATACCGCGGAAGAGGAAGCGGCCGCCGAGGCGTATCGTGAGGCACACCGCGAAGGCCCGTCGGGTGGCGCTCTCGACCACGAACGCAAGATTATCGTGTCGTTCGACAGCACTTTCGATGTGATGGAATGCGAACAGCTGTGTCTTGCCGCCGGTGTGCCCGGGCGCATCATGCCGCTGCCCGGCTCCATCACCGCCGGCTGCGGGCTGTGCTGGGCCATGCCGTTCTCGGGCGACGCTCTCGCCGCCTTCCGCGCCGCCACTGAGGGCCGCATAACCCCTGCCGACTACCATCAGCTCGTCCTCTAACCACCAACACCACCACAAAGGTGCCTGTCCCCAATGTGGTGGTTTGGAACACGTGGACGAAACAGGTTTGAAACACGGGTTTTGCATGTCAGGCACTCAAAAACGCCTCTACCTGCATCGTAATCAAAACGAAACATCTGCTCGTCGGCTTATGCGAAACTTTCCCGCAACAGTGCGATATTATCCATACTCGATAAAGTTCGCGGCGCATAGGGTGCCGCGACCAACATTTTTCGTTTCCCATCATTGGAGGAAGCATGAGCTACACGCAGAAAGTTCTCGAAGAGCTCAAGGCCCGCTATCCCGAGCAGCCTGAGTTCATCCAGGCCGCGACCGAGATCCTCGGCACCATCCAGCCGGCGCTCGACGCCCATCCCGAGTACGAGGAGGCCGCCCTGCTGGAGCGCCTCGTCGAGCCTGAGCGCATCGTCATGTTCCGTGTTCCCTGGGTCGACGACCAGGGCAAGGTTCAGGTCAACCGCGGTTACCGTGTCGAGTTCAACTCTGCCATTGGACCCTACAAGGGCGGCCTGCGCTTTAACCCGACGGTCACCCTGGGTATGCTCAAGTTCCTGGGTCTGGAGCAGATCCTCAAGAACAGCCTGACCACCCTGCCCATGGGCGGCGGCAAGGGCGGCTCCGACTTTGACCCCAAGGGCAAGTCCAACAACGAGATCATGCACTTCTGCCAGTCCTTCATGACCGAGCTCTATCGTCACATCGGCCCCAACACCGACGTTCCCGCCGGCGACCTGGGCGTTGGCGGCCGCGAGGTTGCCTACCTGTTCGGTCAGTACAAGCGCCTGACCAACGAGTGGACCGGCGTCCTTACCGGTAAGGGCCTCTCCTTTGGCGGCTCGCTTGCCCGTACCGAGGCCACCGGCTACGGCCTGGCCTACTTTGTGGACGAGTACCTCAAGAGCCGCGGCGACTCCTTCGAGGGCAAGAACGTCGTCGTTCATGGCTCCGGCAACGTCGCCATCTACGCCGTCCAGAAGGTCTCCCAGCTCGGCGGCAAGGTGCTCGCCTGCTCCGATACTCACGGCTGGGTCGAGGACCCCGACGGCATCGACTACACCGTGCTCGAGCACGTTTACAACAAGAAGCGCTCTGGCCACGACAAGGGCGTTACGCTCGCCATGTACGTTGACGAGAAGCCCAACGCCGTGTGGCACGAGGGCGACGGCCGCGGCGTGTGGCAGCTGCCCTGCGACATTGCGCTGCCCTGCGCTCGCGAGAACACGCTGCTGCTCGAGGACGCTCAGGCGCTCGTCGCCAACGGCTGCAAGGTGGTCGGCGAGGGCGCAAACATGCCCACGACCATCGAGGCCACGACCTACTTCCAAGAGAACGGCGTCGCCTTTATGCCTGGTAAGGCTGCCAACGCCGGCGGCGTGCTCGTGTCCGGCCTGGAGATGAGCCAGAACGCCGAGCACCTGTCCTGGACCTTCGAGGAGGTCGACGGCAAGCTCGAGCAGCTCATGCGCGGCATGTTCCACAACGTGGACGACACCGCCAAGGAGTACGGCCAGGAGGGCAACTTCGTCATGGGCGCCAACATCGCCGGCTTCCTGAAGGTCGCCGACGCCATGCTCGCCCAGGGCGTCTGCTAAATCTTCGCTCGACATAGCATGTGATAAGGCTCCCAGCTATCCGGCTGGGAGCCTTTTTTGATCCGCATGCGACGGAGGAAAACGGATCATTTCCCTCGGTCCTCTGCCGACCGCCCCTTAAGTTGCGGTGAAATACGGACTGTTGGGTGCCCTAAGCCCGACAAATAGTCCGTATTTCACCGCAAGTTATGGATGGGAGGGAGGTTTTTGTGCTGTGGAAGGTCGCGGCCCCTCGTTTGGTATACTTAAAAGTACTGGACAAGTGGAGAGATGGGGGAGAACGTGCTCAAGTTCGGTACCTACGTCCGTGTTGGAAACGCGGCCGAAGCCTATGAGCTCTTACAGAAGAACCGCAACAACAAGATTGTGGGCGGTGGCATCTGGATGCGCCTGGGTTCGCGTCGCGTGGCGACGGCGATTGACCTTTCGGCCTGCGGACTGGATCAGATCGAGGAGACCGAGACCGAGTTTCGCATCGGTGCCATGTGCACCCTGCGCCAGCTCGAGCGCCATGTCGAGCTCAACGCGCTTGTCAACCATGTCTTTGAGTTCGCCGTCCACGATATCGTGGGCGTGCAGCTGCGCAACACCGCCACGGTGGGCGGCAGCATCTGCGGCCGTTTTGGTTTCTCGGACGTGCTCTCGGCCTTTTTGGCGCTCGATTCGTACGTTGAGCTGACGGGTGCCGGCCGCGTGCCGCTTGCCGAGTTCGTGGACATGGGCTACGTGCGTGACGTGATCGAGCACGTGGTGGTCGTTAAGCACGATTACCGTGCGAGCTACGAGGCCGTGCGAAAGGCCGCGACCGACTTCCCCTCCTTAAACGTCACTGCCGCCTGGTGGGACAACAGCTGGCACGTCACCGTGGGCGCCCGTCCGCTGCGCGCGACCCTGCTGCAGGGCGAGGCGTGCGGCCTGGTGAGCGAGCAGCCTTCCGAGGACGAGCTGCGCGCCCTTGCCGCATCCGTGCGTGCCCTGAGCTACGGCACCAACCTGTGGGGCTCGGCCGACTACCGCCGTCGCATCTCGGCCCCGCTGGCGATTCAGGCTGTGCGCCGCGCCGCCAGCATCGAGCTTTCGGCCGCGCTTGCCCGCGAGCTCGAGACCGTGCAAGTGCCTAAGTTTGCCACGGACGAGTATTCCTGCCGCCGCGTGCCCGGCGTCGATTCTAGCGAGGTGCGCTAATGGCTGCCAAACTCATCGATCTTTCCTTTACGCTCAACGGCCGCAAGGTCAAGGTTCAGATTGCCCCCGACACCATGCTCTTTGCGCTTTTGCGCGAGCAGGGCTGTGCGTCGGTGCGTTGCGCCTGCGAAACCACCAACTGCGGCCTGTGCACGGTGTGGCTCGATGGCGATCCGGTGCTGAGCTGCTCGGTTCCCGCCGCGCGCGTCGAGGGCCGCTCCATCACCACCCTCGAGGGTCTCAAGACCGAGTCCGAGGCGCTCGCCCGCGCAATGGCTGCCGAAGGTGCCGAGCAGTGCGGTTTTTGCGCCCCCGGCCTCATCATGAACGTGCTGGCGCTTGCCCGCGCCGCCAAGGAGGACCCGAGCCTCGTCGCCACACGCGAAGAGCTCTCGCGCCAGCTCGCCGGTAACCTCTGCCGCTGCAGCGGCTACGAGAGCCAGCTGCGCGCCATCGTGCGCTTCCTCAACGAGTCCGGCGTGCAGGTGGGCTTTGAGATGCCCGAGCTGCCCGTCAACGACACGAGCTCCGACGGTGTCGCGTACAAGCAGATTACCCACAAGCAGCCCAAGAAGGATTCGAAGGCCCTGCTCGAGGGCCGTCCCGTCTACACGGGCGACCTGGTGCCCGCCGGCGCGCTCATTGTCAAACTCAAGCGCAGCCCCTATGCCCGCGCCAAGATCCGCTCCATCGATACGTCGCGCGCCCTGAAGGTGCCCGGCGTCGTGGGCGTCTACACCTACGAGGACGTGCCCAAGCGCCGTTTTACCATCGCCGGCCAGAGCTATCCGCAGCCGAGTCCCTACGACCGCCTGATTCTCGAGAACCTCGTCCGTTACCAAAACGAGGAGGTGGCGATCGTCGCCGCCGAGACCGAGGAGGCCGCCGATAAGGCGCTCAAGCTCATCAAGGTCGACTATGAGGTGCTCGAGCCCCTGCTCGACTTTACCCAGGCACTCGATAACGACATCGTGGTCCACCCCGAGGGCGACGTGACTTTTATGTTCCCGCAGGGCGGCGATGTTTCGCGCAACCTGGTCTGCAGCGGTACCAGCGATTATGGCGATCTGGACGAGGCTTTCGCCCAGAGCGACATCGTCTTTGAGCGCACCTACACGAGCCAGGCCACGCAGACCGCGCCCATGGAGACCTTCCGCGCCTTCGCGACGACCGATGCGTTCGGCCGCATCTCGGTGACCACCTCGACGCAGGTGCCCTTCCACGTGCGCCGCATGGTCGCGCAGTCGCTCGACATTCCGCAGTCACAGGTGCAGGTCATTAAGCCGCGCATCGGTGGCGGCTTTGGCTCCAAGCAGACGGGCTGCTGCGAGATCTTCGTGGCGTTCGTCACTCAGCAGACCGGCCGTCCGAGCTATTGCTGCTACACCCGCGAGGAGACCATCACTGCGGGCAACTCGCGCCACCAGATGCAGATGACCGTTAAGCTGGGCGCCATGAACGACGGCACCATCACGGCCATCGATCTGCATACGCTGTCCAACGCCGGTGCTTATGGCGAGCACGCTACCACGACGATCGGCCTTTCGGGCCACAAGAGCCTGCCCATCTACAACCACGTGAAGGCGAGTCGCTTTAGCTGGGACGCCGTCTATACCAATACCAACCGCGGCGGCGCGTATCGCGGCTACGGTGCCACCCAGGGCCAGTTTGCCGTCGAGAGCGCCGTCAACGAGCTTGCCGATATGCTGCACATGGATCCCGCCGACCTGCGCCTTAAGAACATTGTGCGCGAGGGCGAGGTCATGCCGCAGTACTACAACGAGAAGCTCAACGCCTGCGCGCTCGACCGCTGCCTGCTGCGCGCGATGGACATGATCGGCTGGCGCGACAAGCCTCTGGCTGTGGACCTGGGCGACCGCGTGCGCGCCCTGGGCTGCGCGCTCACCATGCAGGGCTCTGGCATTTCCAACGTGGACATCGCCGGCATCGACATGCGCCTGGAAGAGGACGGCTTCATTACCATCGGCACCGGCGCCACCGATAACGGCATGGGCGTCGACACGATCCTGGCGCAGATCGCCGCCGAGGAGCTGGGTGTGGAGAGCTCGCTCATTGTGGTACGCGGCGTGGACACCGATGTGTCGCCGTTCGACGCCGGCTCGTACGCGAGCTCGGGCACGTACGTGACGGGTCTTGCCGCCAAGAACGCCGCGACCGAGCTGCGTGAGAAGATTTGCGCCAAGGCCGCCCAGATGTGGGACGTGGACGCCGCCGATGTGGTCTTTGATGGCCAGTACGTGCGTCTGTCCGACGAGCGTGCCGCGCGCGAGCAGAACCGCTACCTCACGCTGCGTGACTTTGCCAACCTGTGCGTCAAGAACATCGCGGGTGGCGACGCGCTCACCTCGCATGCCTCTGCCTGCCTGCCCGTTTCGCCTCCGCCGTTTATGGCCGGCATTGCCGAGGTCGAGGTCGACAAGGCTACCGGCAAGGTGACTGTGGTGGACTATGCGGCGGCCGTTGACTGCGGCACCGTGATCAACGAGGCGCTCGCGCGCGTCCAGGCCGAGGGCGGCATTGCCCAGGGCATTGGCCACGCGCTCTACGAGATTGTCGAGCACGATGACCGCGGCCGTCTGCGCACCGGCAACTTTATGAGCTACAAGCTGCCCACGCGCCTGGATATCGGCAGCATTCGCGTGGCCTTTGAGCCGAGCTACGAGCCGACGGGCCCGTTTGGCGCCAAGTCGATCGGTGAGGTCGTTATCAACACGCCGCTCGCCGCCGTGGCCTCAGCCGTGGCACACGCCACCGGACATCAGGTACGCTCGCTGCCGATCACGCCCGAGAAGGCCCTGCTGGGGGAGTAGCGGGTCAGCGAACAAGTCGTAATTGGCGGGGCGGGGCAACTCGCCCCGCCTTTTGCACTCGTGGTGAGGTCGTGAGCCTGTAAAACGTGTGCGTGCGCTTGTCGCTCGTATCTGCTATCATTCCTAGTCTGTGCGCTCATGCGGGCGTGGCGGAATTGGTAGACGCGCCAGATTTAGGTTCTGGTGGGATTCCCGTGAAGGTTCGAGTCCTTTCGCCCGCACCAACGCACCCGCGTCGGCTTATGCCCTCGCGACGCTTGTTGCATAAAGGTACCAGCACCTCAGATAAGCTGGGCAGTATGAGGAGGAACGTGTTGAACATCACCGCTTCTGACGTCAAGGACGCCAAGCTCACCGCTACGGTCACCATCCCGGCCGCCGACGTCGACGCCGCGATCAAGAAGGCCTACAAGGAGACCGCCAAGAAGTACCGCTTCCCGGGCTTCCGTGCCGGTAAGGCTCCCCGTCCGGTCATCGACTCCGCTCTTGGCGCCGAGGCTACCCTCGCTCAGGCCACCAACGACCTGATCGCCGCCAACGAGCCCGCCATCCTCAACGAGCTGGACATCGTCCCCACCAAGAATGGTGACTACAAGGAGCTCGACCTCGCCAAGGATCACGAGGATTATACCTACACCGTCGAGTTCTCCCTGCGTCCCGCCGCTGAGCTCTCCTCCTTCGACGCCGTCGAGATCGAGATGCCCCCTGCGGAGGTCACCGAGTCCGAGATCAACAACCAGGTCGAGATGCTCCTCAACTACCGTGCCACCTTCGAAGACGTCGAGGGTCGCGCCGTCGAGGCCGAGGACTACGTCACCGTCGACCTCAAGGCCGTCGAGAACGCCGACAACTTTGCCGCCGAGGGCCGCATGCTCATCGCCGGTAGCGACAGCAACCCCAAGGAGTTCAACGAGGCCCTGATTGGCGCCAACGTTGACGACGTCAAGACCGTTACCTGGACCGACGAGGTCGAGGAGGGCGAGGAGGCCGAGACCCACACCGTCGAGGTCACCGTCAAGGGCATCAAGGTTCGCAACACCCCCGAGCTCACCGACGAGCTCGTCAAGTCCGACTTTGGCTTCGACAGCATCGACGCTATGCGGGACGCCATCAAGATCGAGATCGAGCAGGACAAGGCTTCCCGCCTCCCGGCCGAGAAGGAGAACCGTTGCGTCTCCGCTCTCGCCGAGCGCCTGCAGCTCGACGAGATGGACGCCGACTACGAGCAGTCCGTCTTTGAGGAGCTTGGCCAGAACTTCCTGTCCAACCTCGCTGCCCGCGGCATGACGCTCGACACCTGGCTGCCCGCTTCCGGTCTGACCATGGAGCAGTTCATCGGCGACCTGCACAAGCAGGCCAACGACGTCGCTCGTGAGTCCCTGGCTCTCGATGCCCTCGCTCGTGAGCTCAAGATTGAGGTCACCGAGGATGACATCAACGCCGAGTTCGAGAAGGCCGGCGTCAAGGACGTCGAGGCTTCCAAGGCTGAGTTCATCGCCGATGGCCGCATGCCTGCCGTCCGCGAGTCCATCCGTCGCTCCAAGGCCGTCGACCACCTGGTCGAGAACGCCAAGGTGACCGAGGTCGACGAGACCGCCAAGGACGCCGAGTAATTCTCGCCACCTTGCCCGCGAGCGCATGGGTGCGCCCGTGATGGGGTAAAGTTATACACCGGTTATCCGGTTGCTTCGTACGGTGCCAGCCAATGCATAGCATGCGGGCACCGTACGTTTATCTAGAACCAATTTGGTCCGCAAGAGAGAAATGGAGATGCGTATGATCGCTAAGTTCGATTCCGCCCTCGTGCCATACGTTATCGAGCAGACGCCGCGCGGCGAGCGCAGCTACGATATCTATTCGCGCCTGCTCAACGACCGCATCATCTTCTTGGGCGAGGAGATCAACTCCGTCAGCGCCAACCTGGTCGTTGCCCAGTTGCTGCATCTTGAGAGCCAGGATGCCGAGAAGGATATCTCGCTCTACATCAATTCGCCCGGTGGCGAGGTCTACTCCGGCCTGGCGATTCTGGACACCATGAACTTTATCAAGCCGCAGGTCTCCACCATCTGCGTCGGTATGGCCGCGTCTATGGCCGCCGTGCTGCTTTCGGCCGGCGCCAAGGGTAAGCGCTTCTGCCTGCCGCACTCCAAGGTCATGATTCACCAGCCCAGCGGCGGTGCCCAGGGTCAGCAGACCGAGATCGAGATCGTGGCCGAGGAGATCAAGAAGACCCGTCGCGAGCTCAACCAGATCCTGTCCGATGCTTCGGGCCAGCCCATCGAGAAGGTCCAGGCCGATACCGAGCGCGACAACTACCTGACCGCTGCCGAGGCCCTCGACTACGGCCTGATCGACCGCATTGTTACCTCGCGCGACCTCGCCGCGAAGGACGCCTAGGATGGCCGGTAACATGCAGGACAACTTTGACGAGAACGGCAACCCCATCCGCTGCTCCTTCTGCGGAAAAGAGCAGGGTCAGGTTCGCCGCCTTGTTAAGGGTCCGACCAACATCTTTATCTGTGACGAGTGCGTCGCCGCCTGCTCCGAGATCCTGGAGGAGTCGCTGGCTTCGGACTTTATGGACGCTGCCCGCAACGGCAAGCTGCCGGGCTTCCTCAACGATCACGGCCAGGCTGCCGGGCAGCCTGCTATGGATCCCGAGGCCGAGGGCTTTGAGCTCGAGGACGATGCCCGCCAGGTCATTACGCATGTGCCGACGCCGCACGAGATCTATGACGAGCTTTCGGCCTATGTCATGGGCCAGGAGGACGCCAAGCGCGCCATGTCGGTTGCCGTGTACAACCATTACCGCCGCGTCATCGAGGGCGGCGCTGCGCTTTCGGCCTTTGACGACGGCTTGGACTCGCAGCTCGACGATGATATGGACGAGGTGGAGCTCGCCAAGTCCAACATTTTGCTGCTCGGTCCCACCGGTACCGGTAAGACCCTGCTCGCCCAGACGCTTGCGCGCATCCTGGAAGTGCCGTTTGCCATCGCCGACGCCACCGCGCTCACCGAGGCCGGTTACGTCGGCGAGGACGTGGAGAACATCCTGCTCAAGCTCATCAATGCCGCCGATGGCGATATTGAGCGCGCGCAGGTTGGTATTATCTACGTGGACGAGATTGACAAGATCGCCCGCAAGGCCGAGAACCTCTCCATTACCCGCGACGTTTCGGGCGAGGGCGTTCAGCAGGCGCTGCTTAAGATTCTTGAGGGCACGGTGGCAAGCGTTCCGCCCACCGGCGGCCGCAAGCATCCCCAGCAGGAGCTGCTGCAGATCGACACGACCAACATCCTGTTCATCTGCGGCGGTGCCTTTGTGGGTCTGGACAAGATCATCGCCGATCGCGTGGGCAACAAGGGCGTGGGCTTTAACTCCGAGATCGCCGGCCCCACCTCGGTCGACGAGAACGACCTGCTGCGTCAGGTGCTCCCGCAGGACCTCAACGCCTTTGGCATGATCCCCGAGTTTGTGGGACGTACGCCCGTCGTCACCCAGACGCAGGCGCTCGACGAGGACGACCTGGTGTCGATCCTTACCGAGCCCAAGAACGCTGTGGTGCGTCAGTACCGCAAGATGTTCCAGCTCGAGGACGTTGAGCTTGAGTTCGAGGACGCCGCCCTGCATGAGATCGCCCGTATGGCGCTTGCCCGCAAGACCGGCGCCCGCGGCCTGCGCTCCATCTGCGAGGACGTGCTGCAGCAGACGATGTTCGACCTGCCCAGCGAGGAGGGCGTCACCAAGGTCATCGTGACCGAAGCTTCCGTAAAGGGCGAAGAGCAGCCCCAGCGCATCTACGG
>CAUAJB010000063.1 GCA_958429225.1 uncultured Collinsella sp. | reverse complement strand
CGACCGTGTCGACCATAAAGCGCGGCAGGTCGGCGGCGCAGGGAAGGGCGGCAAGCTGGTCGGAAAGCTCGGTGGCGGCAAACTGCCTAAGCTTGAGCTCGGGCTTAACCTGCTTTTTCTGCTTACGACGACGCGGCTTGGACATCCGTCTTTCCTTCCCGTCCCAATTTGACTACTTTCCGGGCACGCCGCTGCTGGCGTGCTTTAGTACTGGCTCTCGTGCTTGCTAAAGAAGTCGAAGCGCGGGGGCAGCGGCTTTACGCGGTGCTCACCGGGCTTCTCGCCCAGGCTCTCCACGAACTCGTCCGTGGAGGCAAAGATGTTATCCCAGCTAAAGAAGGCGACCGGATCGACGTCGAAGTACTCGCAGATGAGCTCGCAGCCGGCCGGAACGATGCCGTGCATCAGGACGGTCGCCACGCGCAGCTCGGTAAAGGCGTCGACAAGGGCCTGCGTCATCGCGGCATTGGCCGGCTCGCGCTCGAGCTTGTTGGCGGCCTTGGAGGCGTCGCTCCAGCGCTTGTTGGCGGCACGCAGGTAGTCGTCGCACACGGCGAGCGCGCGGTGCGTCTCGAACTTGTACATGGCCTGCTCAAAGGTGAGGGCTGCCTGTTGGGCGGCTTCGACCACGGTGTCAGAAGCGGCACCGGCGGGGATGCAGCCGTTGCGGTAGGGGCTCTCGTCGCCCTCCTTGACGGCGACGCCGTAGAAGCAGCTGCGGGCCAGGCGGTTGAACACGCCAGTCAGCAGCGCGCTCTCCTTAAGGGCCGGGTCGATAACGCGCTTGTCGTCGCAGGCGCGTACCTCGTTGCCGTCCTTGTCCTTGCCGGTCACACGCGTGTCGTATGCCTTAGGGCTAAAGCTCACCGGCTTCTCGGACAGGCCGAGCGACAGCCAGTGCGCACGCATCTGCTCGCAGGTGTAGTGGTTGAGCAGGTCGTCTGCCGGCGGGGGAGGCGTCTGCGAGGACGAGCTGGCCTTTTTGCCCATGTAGAGCAGGTGGTAGCAGGCGCTGACGGTGCTCTGCGTGAGGTCCCAACCCAGGGCCTCCCACATGGCGGTCTGCGCGATGCAGTAGAAGTAGATGTTGTCCTGACCGATAAACTGGTAGATCTGTGCGTCGTCTGAGCACCACCAGTCGCGCCAGTCGAGCGAGCTGTGCTGGTAGGTGGGCGCGGGGACCTGCGTGGAGTCGGCAGCGGGCTCGCCCATGAGGGCGGCATCCTGGGCGGCGACGCCCTCGGTCACGCCGGCGGCCTTGGCATCGCGCGCGAGCACGGTACGCGTATAGCTGATGGGCGCCCACAGGCTCTCGGGCCAGCACCAGCAGGTGACGTCGGAGACGCCGTCGACCTCGGGCACCGGAACGCCCCAGTCGATGTTGCCGGTGATGCGGAAGGGCACGAGTGCCTTGCCGCTGCGGAAGCGCACGCCACCGTTGGCGAGCACTGCGTGGGCATCGTCGCGCTCCTTCCAGCTGGGGAAGGTGACGGTAAAGCTGCTCTTGTTGCCCTCGGGCTCCAGCACGGTGTGCTCGGGAAGCTGATCCTCGACGGCATCGAAGGCCTCGCGGAACTTGTTCTGGATATAGAGCTGAGCCGGCAGCAGCCACTCCTCCATGGTCTTGGAGACCACGGAGCGAACCTGCGGGTTCTGGGCGAGCTTGGCGGTATAGGTTTTCATAAAGTCGAGGTAGGCCGGTAGGTCAAAGTAGAGGTTGTCGACCGGGCGCAGCTCGGGCACCTCGCCGGTGAGCTGGCTCTTGGGCGCGATGAGCTCCTCGGGCTCAAACTGGTGACCCAGGTCGCACTCGTCGGCGTAGGCTTTCTCGGACTTGCAGCCCTGGATGGGGCAGCGGCCGATCACCTGGCGGCCGTTGAGGAACGTGCCGGCCTTGGCGTCGTAGAACTGCAGCGTGGAGCGCTTGGAGATGGTGCCCTGCTCGTGCAGGCGCTTGATAATCTCGGCGGTAACCTCGTTGTGAATCTGGGCCGCCGGCTCAAGGCCCGAGCCGCCGTAGATGTCGCAGCTGATGTTGTAGTTGTTGAGGGTCGCGGCCTGGCGGGAGTGATTGGACTCGACATACTCGCCGATGGACTTATCGTAGCCTTCGTTCTCCTTGAGCTTGCGGTAGCTCTCCATGATGGGCGAGCCATAGCAGTCGGTGCCCGAGGTGAAGATGACGTTCTCACGGCCCAGGCGGTCGCGCAGGAAGCGGGCGAAGAAGTCGGCAGGGACAAAGACGCCGCCAACGTGGCCAAAGTGAAGGCCCTTGTTGCCGTAGGGCTCGCCGGCGGTAACGATGGCGCGGCGAGGCCAGCTGGGACGGTCGTTCATGGAGTATTTGGATGCCATGGGACTCCTTCGCATATGGTGAGGGCGCGGCCGGGCGCGGGGCTCGGCGGCGCGGTGGTCAATTCGTGCATATCGTTCGACATTATCGCACATGCGGGCGGGTGCGTGGCAGGGGCGCTATCCTAAGATGCTATGAATGAGATTTCCAACATACATGCGTTTGAGGACGAGGATTTTCTGCACGCTTGCTTCGTGTGGGGGATGGTCGTAGTCGGCGTGTTTGCCGTGTGCCTGGTGCCGGTGTTTATGCTGCTGGGCGGGCCTGCAGACTTGGATGCGGCTGACGCGGGCGGCTGGATGGCTGTCGTGGGCTGGATAGTCGGCTTGGCTGCGGTTTCTGCGGCGTCATTTGCCGTGCACGAGCTGGTGCATGCAGCGTTCTTTAAGTTGTTTGCGCCCGCGGGTGCGCACGTGACTTTTGGAGCGAACCGTGAGACGTGCATGATTTATGCCTGCGCCGAAGGCGTTGTGTATTCGCGCCGGCGGTACATGGCGGTTTGCCTGGCGCCGACGGTTGTTGTGACGACAACGCTTGCCCTGGGGTTTGCGTTTTCGGGCTATCCGCTGCTGTGCTATCTGGCTGCCGGCTTGCATTTGTCGGGCTGTGTAGGCGACTGGTATTACGTGCGGACCATTTTGCGCGACCGCCGCATTGTCGCCTGCGAGGATACGTCCTTTGGCGTGCGCTTTTTTGGGTGAGGAGATGTCGATGAAGTCGTTGTTGCTGCATGCGTGCTGTGCACCATGCTCGCTTGAGCCGGTCCGCCTGCTGCGCGAGGAGGGGTTTGAGCCCACGATTTGCTGGACCAACCCCAATATTCAACCGCGCGATGAATGGCAGCGGCGTTTGGACGAGCTGCGCCGGTGGTGTGCCGATGGCGACATCGAGCTTATCGAGGCGGGGGAGGACCGTGAGCGCTGGGAGGCCGGCGTGGCACCGCTGGGTGCCGATCGGCCCCGTCGCTGTCGTGCGTGCTATGCCCTGCGCTTGGCTGAGGCGTGCCGCGTGGCCCAGGAGCGTGGGTTTGAGTTTGTGGGTACGACGCTCGCCGTCTCGCCGTATCAGTTGTTCGAAACCTGCAATGATGTGTTGGAGCGTCTGGCTGCCGCCCGCGGTCTCACTCCGGTGATTCGCGATTTTCGTCCGTATTACCCCGAGGCGACACGCCGTTCGCGCGAGCTGGGCATGTATCGGCAGAACTACTGTGGTTGCCGCTTCTCGGCTGTCGAGGCGGCCATGGACCGCGCCCGCATCCGCGACGAGCGCAAAGCGTCCAAAAAGTAGTTCTTTTGGGCTGGGGCTTTGAGCTGTCTGTGCGGTACGGTCGTTTTTGGGAAAGTCGATTTAATTAAGCGTGTGATCGTGGCTCGCTTGATACCAAACGACGACTCCTATGATTCTAATCCTCCGTTTGTTAAACATCAGATCCGGACTTGCTGTTGCATATGAATGGGACGACAGCACAATCATGTCGTTTCCTTCTGCAAATCGCCTAATTACCGGTGTTTTACCGTCTGCGAGCGCCAATACAGCACAGCCGTTCCAAGGCTTTGCGGTGGTATCGACAAGTAGTAAGCTGCCGGGAGGGTAAATGCGGGACATTTCGTCACCTTTGATTTTAACGAAAACGCTATGTGGGTGACGCTTGGCTACGTCTACAGGCGCGCAAGCATTTTGTTGGCTGTGCGTGATGCGGCGCTTTTGCGACTCGATATCGATGACGGGAAATGCGCCCTCCATTTCGTGGATAGCAGGGTCTTCGTCGGTGACGATTCTTTTATTTGCGAGCTTTACGGCCAAACCGTTTTCCTCGCCAACAAGTTCATCGCGGGTGCAACCGAAGAGCGCTTGTAACTTTTCAATATGGCGCTCACGGGGGGCATACCGGCTTTTTTCCCAACGACAAACGGTCTCTTTAGATACCCCCAACATCTCTGCAAGTTGCGCCTGACCAAGATGCTCCATGGTGCGGAGTTTACGAATATTTGCCCCGAAGCCCATGGCTATAGATCCTCTCGCCACAGAGGGAGGCATAGACAGTTTGTGCCACCATAGCCTTTGGTGAGCTCGTCAATGGATAACGGGAATAATTCCATTCCTGCTTTCTCAAGCGCTTCGTTGGTCCAAACGTTTTCTTCATATACGCATAGTTTTCCTGGCGAGAGCGCAAGGATAGACGTTGCGTTGTTCCGGCGCTCTCTTTCGTAGGCGGTTTGATTCCCGCCTCCGCAGTCAATTACTTTTATTGGTTCGCAACAGGCTGCAGAGAGTATTTCCGGAATCGTGCGATCGATAGGAGTGATCGTAAGGCCCTTTCCGGATCGTTTTAGTTGAATGCTGTATGCATCAACGGCATTGCATATCTCACGATCGATGAGGAACGCGTCGTGATCAATTCTACTTATGAACGTATCGAGGTGGATACGCAGCCCGTCAGAGGGGACTCGAATCGCAATTAGCTCGGTAGTCTGGAATTTATTTGAGGTCAGGAGCTCTTTGGCAAGTGACTCGACGGCGGCGGGTTCAGTTCGGTCAGAGATTCCAACTAATAATGTCTTAGCACTGATAACAAGAATGTCTCCGCCTTCGATATGGTAACTACTCCTGTTCAAATCACATACCGGGGTTTCTCCCATGATCTTGTGGTGGGTGAATATCTGCCGGTATAAGGCGACCTCACGATCACGCTCAGGCCAATACATATGATTTAGGATGATGCCGTCTCCGACTACCACAGCAGGATCACGAGTGAAAAAAAGCGTGTTGAGGGGATTGACCAAGAGCGAGGCGGGGTCAAATTGCTCGTGCACGAGCGCCCGTAGTGTTTCCGACTGGTTTGAACATAGCTCAGTGTCTCCAAAGCGAATGCCGTTAAGTACTATATTCACCAATTCCTGGGTGTTCTTAGCGTTCTCAAACAGCTGGGTTATTGTCTCGAGGAACTCTCTGCCTGTTGCCCCACTGCAACGGAGGTAGTCATCAATAAAACATTTAAGTGATTGGGGCTCAGTTTCAAGCGAGTCTTCGAGAAGGTCCCTAATTTCAATGGTTTCTACGCCATGCTTCTCAAGCAATTGAACCATGGAATCGTGCTCATATATTGCTTTGTCGAGGTCAAAACGACCGCTCCATTTTCGCAGGGAGAAAACTTGGCTGAAGTCGGCATCAGGGTAGTTTTGTGTTTCAGTTCCTGGTCGATGGACAAGTACGGCTTTTAAATGACCGATTTCATTTGTTATGTGTACGCCTTGCATGTCTGTCTCCTGTCCTGCTGGTTTTTATATAAGGCTAAGGCAGGTTTCTTGTTGTGTTGCGGAAAAGTTAAAAGACGTATGTAATTGATAAATAACATCAATTTTAAATATCAGATTGATTAATAACGTCACTTTAGCTGCCGTTCATAGGTGAAAAGCGACACGATGGCGATGGTTGGCCGACCACCGCCGAGCAACCTCATACATTTATGGTGCCAGCTGGATAGATGGGAAAAGGAATGAAGGAGGAGATATGGCAGCGGAAAGTTCGAAAGGCATCAAGCAGTTCAAGGTCCCGCACGTATATGCGATCATCTTTGCACTTATGGTCATCTTCGCTGTTCTCACGTGGATTGTTCCCTCTGGGTCCTATCAGCGTCAGGAGGTGAACGGTCGTGAAGTCACTGTCGCAGGTACGTATGAGCAGAGTGAAAAGACATATATTGACGAGGAAACCGGGGATGAAGTAGATCTCAGACAAGGCGTCTTCGATGTTCTTCAGGCTCCAACGCGCGGTATACAAGAGGCAATTGAGGTCGTTGCATTCATCTTGATTGTGGGCGGTTCGTTTCAGGTTATTACTAAAACGGGCGCTATCACGAGCGGAATGGGTCGTGTCGTTCGCCGCTTTAAGAACAAAGACATTCTAATTATTCCTATTGCGATGGTTCTCTTTGCATTGGGCGGAACGAGCTTTGGCATGGCGGAAGAAACTCTCCCGTTCTTTGCGATCTTCATGCCAATTATGATGGCTATGGGCTTCGACTCGATGACGGCGTTCATGGTCGTGTTCGTTGGAGCGCGCACGGGTTACATCGCCTCAACGATTAATCCGTTTAATGTTCTCATTGCGCAAGGTATTCTTGGTATTCAGGGCAACCCCCAGCTGTGGCTGCGTATGATTGCCTGGGTTGTTTTGACTGCTGTTGCAATTACTTGGGTTGTCCTCTATGCACGAAGGGTAAAGAAGAACCCTGAGTCATCGATCACATTTGAGGATGATATCGCCAAGAAAGTCGAGTTCGCTGCCGATGAATCTGCCCTTGACGCGGAATTTACGGGTCGTCAAAAAGGCGTGCTTGCGGTATTTATCGCTGGTATGTGCCTTATCATCTGGGGACTTGTGACCCAGGGCTGGTATATGAACGAGATTTCTGCGGTCTTTTTGGCCATGGGCCTGTTGGCTGGTGTTATTGCGGGCTTTAGTCAGGACGTCATCGCTCAGGAATTTGTTGCGGGTATCGCTGACTTTGCTTTCTCGGCAATTGTCGTTGGACTTGCGCGTGGCATCCTTGTCATTGCCTCTGACGGCATGATCATCGATACCATCCTCAATGCGCTCGCCACTGGTCTGGGCGGCATCCCGGCGGTTCTCTTTACTACGCTTCTTTATGCGGTTGAGAACCTCCTGGCGATTCTGGTTCCCAGCTCATCTGGCCTTGCAGCACTGACCGCTCCCATTTTTGGACCTTTGACCGAACTCATGGGCCTTAATCCCGAGGCCGCCGTGTGGGCTCTCTCCATGGGTAGCGCGACGATGTCTTTGATCTGTCCTACTAGCGCCATTCTTGTAGCGGGTTTGGGCGTGTGCAAGATCAAGCTTGGCCAGTGGTGGAAGACCGTTTGGAAATTCTTCTTGGTCGTGTCGCTCATCAATATCGTATTCGTAGCAATCTCGGGACTTATTGCCCTGTAGGTTTCATGGCTGAAATGGAGTAACAGGAATGTCTAAAGGACTGAATGTACACAGCGAGATTGGTAAGCTCAAGAAAGTTGTGCTTCACCGCCCCGGTCGTGACCTTGTGAACGTAAAGGCAGAAGAGTTCGATGATGTCTGGATTCACGACTGTTTCTATCTTGATGTGGCCCAAAAGGAGCATGATGCCTTTGCGGATCTTCTGAGGAGCGAAGGTGTTGAGGTTCTCTATATGGAGAAACTCGTTGCTGAAGCGCTGGATGCATGCCCCTCGGCTCGCGCTGAGTTTACCGATACATTTATGGCTGAGAGCGGGATTGTCAATCCTATGCTTGAGCAGGCTGTTCGTGAAAAGCTCGACGCTATTTCAGATTCGTATCAGTTTGTACTTGAGGCTATGGGGGGGTATCGTTATCGTGACCTTGAGCTGCCTCGCGTTTCGACTACGCTTAGTATGATGGATAATGAGGATGCGAAGCCCGATGATTTGGTGTTGAAGCCTCTTCCGAGTTCATATTTCTCTCGCGATCCTCTTGCTTCCGTGGGCAAAGGCGTTCTGCTTCACCATATGTATTGGAAACAGCGAGATCGTGAAGTGCCCTTCTACGAAGCGATTTTCAAATACCATCCCGATTATGTAGGGACTCCGATTTGGTACGACCATAAGAATCCCTGGCATATCGAGGGCGGTGATGTGCTTAACATTAACGCTCATACCTTGGCTATTGGAATTAGCCAGCGAACTGAGGCGGCTGCGATTGAGGAGCTTGCAAAGAATTTGTTCTGGGGATCTGGGAATTCTGAGATCGATACCGTTTACGCTATTAAAATCCCCAACGGCTATGCTTACATGCATCTTGACACCGTTTGCACCATGGTGGATTTCGATAAGTTCACAGTTTATCCCGGTATTTTTGAGACCCTTCGTGTTTATCGTCTGACTCGTGGTGACTCTGAGGGAATGGTCGCTGTTCAAGAGATTGATGACACGCTTGAACATATTCTTGAAATGGCTACTGGCGTGGAGAAGGTGCAGCTTATTGAGTGCGGTGCCGGCGATATGGTTGAGGCATCTCGCGAGCAGTGGAACGACGGGTCGAACACTCTTGCCGTTGCTCCTGGTAAAGTCTGTGTTTACGAGCGCAATGTTGTCACAAATGATGAGCTCTACAAGAACGGTTTGGAACTTTTGGTCGTTCCCTCCGAGGAACTGTCCCGCGGTCGTGGTGGCCCGCGCTGCATGAGCATGCCCTTCTGGCGCGAAGATATTTAGTTGCAAATCCACTGTGATGGGAGATGGCGAATATGGGTGTTAATATCGCTGGGCGCAGTTTTCTGAAGCTGCTTGATTACACGACGGAAGAGATTGAGTATCTGCTTGAGCTTTCTGCTAACTTCAAAAGCATGAAGCGTGCCGGTGTTCCGCATAAATACCTTGAAGGCAAGAATATTGTTTTGCTATTTGAGAAGACTTCCACGCGTAC
Source organism: uncultured Collinsella sp. (assembly GCA_958429225.1). Classification (GTDB taxonomy): domain Bacteria; phylum Actinomycetota; class Coriobacteriia; order Coriobacteriales; family Coriobacteriaceae; genus Collinsella. The sequence continues at coordinate 2,253 of CAUAJB010000063.1, read as the reverse complement.
TCGCTGCGCCTTCGAAGTTGGTGCACTTGACCTTGGCATGGGTGTAACTTATTTGGATCCGGGCTCGTCTCAGATGGGCAAAAAGGAGTCGATTGAGGACACGGCTCGCGTCCTTGGCCGCATGTATGACGGAATTGAATACCGCGGCTTTGAACAGGCGAAGGTTGAGGAGCTTGCTGCAAAAGCTGGGGTTCCCGTTTGGAATGGGCTGACTACTGAATTTCACCCGACTCAAGTGCTTGCCGATATTCTGACCATACGTGAAGAGTTTGGAGAGATTAAGGGCAGGAAACTTACTTTTTTTGGTAAGGCGGCCGGAAACGTCGCTGATTCGCTCATGGTCATTTGCGCTAAGCTCGGCATTAACTACTGTTCTTGCGGCCCAATCGGGGGAAATTCGGAGGGGGCTACATCCTATGATCCTGAACTCCTTGCAGAATGTAGTCGTATTGCGGCCGAGCATGGATCGACGATTACCATTACAGAGGATATTGAGGAAGGCGCTCGTGATGCCGATGTAATTTACACGGATGTTTGGGTTGGCATGGGTCAGCCCGCAGAGCTGTGGGAAAGCCGCATTAAGCTCATGTCGCCGTATCGTGTGACCGCTGAGGTGATGTCTATGGCAAAGCCCGAGGCGATTTTCCTCCACTGCCTTCCGAGCTTCCACGATACTAATACTACTGTTGGTGCCGAAATTGCTGAGAAGTTTGGAGTTACCGAAATGGAAGTCACGGACGAGGTTTTTGAGTCCGATAAGTCTCGTGTTTTCCAAGAAGCGGAGAATCGCATGCATACGATTAAGGCGGTGATGTACGCAACGCTTAAGTAGCGGGGCGTTGAGAAAACAGTCGCAAATCTGTTTCCATACTATATTTCTCTCAACAAGCTGATAGGATACAGGGGAGAATGATGCGCGCGTCAGTCGATTTTTTCGACTGACGCGCTTTGTGAAAGAGGCAAAGATGCGTACCGATGATTTTGACTACAACCTTCCCGAGGAACTGATTGCCCAAGCTCCTGCCGAGCCGCGCGACTCCTGCCGCCTGCTGGTGGTTGATCGCAAGGGCTCCCAGGCGGGAACGCCGCTGGAGCACGGCGGTACCGTTGAGCACCGCATCTTCCGCGACATCATCGACTATATCGAGCCGGGCGACGTGCTCGTCATCAACAAGACGCGCGTGATGCCGGCCCGCCTGATCGGTCGCAAGGCCGGCTCGGGCGGCGTGGTCGAGACGCTGCTGCTCAAGCGCCGCGAGGATGTGGATCCGCTGGGCCATGTCTGGGAGTGCCTGGTCAAGCCGGGTAAGCGCCTGAAGCCCGGTGCTCAGATTGAGTATCGTGCGGGCGGCGCCCATGCGCCCGAGGGCGCGCCCGTGGTGCTGACGGCCGAGGTCGTCGACTTTGTCACCGATAGCCGCGGCGGCCGCCTGGTGCGCTTTGAGCCGGCCGGCTGCAATGCCGCCGGCGAGCCGCGCACGCTCGACGAGGCCATCCACGCAGCCGGCCACGTGCCGCTGCCGCCCTACATTACCGATTACGAGGGCGATCCCGAGAAGTACCAGACCGTCTACGCCATGAAGGAGGAGCACTCGGCTGCCGCTCCTACGGCGGGTCTTCACTTTACTCCCGAGCTCATGGCCGCTATCGAGGCCAAAGGTGCGAAGTTTGCCGCCGTCGAGCTCGAGGTGGGTATCGATACCTTCCGTCTGGTGGAGGAGGACGACCCTACACAGCACGTGATGCACACCGAGCGCTACCACGTGTCGCAGGAGGTTGTCGACGCTGTGCATAAGGCGAAGGCCGAGGGCCATCGTGTGATCGCCGTCGGCACTACCGCAGTGCGCTCGCTCGAGAGCGCGTTTGACGCGGACGCGCCGGTGTCCGATCCGGCTGTGACGGCGCGCTATTTTGAGGGCCGCGAGGACGGGGCCGATACACTTGGCCGCGGTGACATCGTGGTGCGCGAGAACGCCACGACGCAGCTCTACCTCATGCCCGGATCGACCTATCACGTGGTCGACGCGCTGATCACAAACTTCCACGTGCCGCGCTCCACGCTCATGATGCTCGTGAGCGCGCTTGCCACCCGCGACCAGATCATGGATGCCTACGCCGCCGCCATCGAGGAGCGCTACCGCTTCTTCAGCTTTGGCGACGCGATGCTCATTTTGTAAGTTACGCGGTTCTACGAACCGCGTAACTGCTCGACGCTGCGCGGGCCGCATTTGGACAATCTGACGTTCAACTTCA
>CAUAJB010000062.1 GCA_958429225.1 uncultured Collinsella sp. | reverse complement strand
CCGCCGAGGCGCTCGTTGCCGAACGACAGCGCGAGGCGCACCTATCGCTCTACGGTCATCCTCTGCTGCGCTTTACCATAAACGAGGTCCGCTCGGCAGGAGTGCTCGCCAAAAAGCTGCAGACGGCAGGCATCCGGCAGACCGCGCTACCGACATGGCTCAACGACGTGGAACTGTAGGAGCTGCTAGGCCGCGCATCGCCGGATCGCCCCCCCCTATCTGGGCCGCGTTTTCCCAACGTCCACGCCAATGGAAAACGCGTCCCATTCTGAGGCATGATTCCGGGACACAGCTTCCGGTTGAGGGGCGATCCGGAAAGCACGACCCGTTCCGAGACCGAATTCCGGGACGCAGTTTCCGCTTGAGGCTTCAACCGGAAAATGCATCCCAGGCTGGAGCCATATTCCGGGACACACTTTCCATTTGAGGCCTCTACCGGAAAACGCATCCCATTCTGAGCGTCGAATCCGGGATACAGTTTCCGTTTGAAGCCCCGTCCGGAAAGTACGTCCCATTCTGGAGCCGAAATCTGGGACGCAGCTTCCGCATGCGGAGGCGCTCCAAACAAAAGGCCCCGACTCGCGATGGAGCCGGGGCCAAAGGCGCAGCGTATGTAGTTGATGTTGAGCGCGAACGGCCCGTCAACAATGGCCGTCCACGCTCTACCCTACCCGCGGCGACGGGCGCGGCTGTACGGCGTATCCACCATAGGCAGATCCGGACGCAGCTTGCCGTCAAATGCGCGATAGGCGTTCTGTACGGCGGGCGCCGTGGGAATCGTTGCGATCTCGCCGATGCCCTTGCCACCGTATGCCACAGGCAGCAGCTCGTCCTTCTCCACGTAGATGGCGTGGATATCCGGAATCTCGGGCGCACGGAACAGCCCGAGCGTACCGTACCTTGCCTGGGGTACGCAGTCCTTGAGCGGCCAGTCCTCGGTAAGCGCATAGCCCATACCCATGAGCACGCCGCCTTCGATCTGGCCCTGGATGGAGATGGGGTTGACCACCTTGCCGGAATCGTGCGCGGCATAGACCTCGCTCACGCGGCCGTCATCATCCAAAATGACCACATGTGTGGCAAAGCCGTAGCAGATGTGGCTCTTGGGGTTGGGAACATCCGCACCCAGCTTGTCGGTCGGCTCCAGGTACACGTAGCCAAACTCGCATCCCTCGAGCGCCTTGATGGCTGCCGCGGGATCCTGAGGATGCATACCCTGGCCGGCGACGAGCTCCTGCGTGTGCAGCTGATAGGCGCGACCGTCGTCGTACTCGATCTTGACGCCGTCGCCATGCGCGCTCACGGGAGTATCGGGTGCGGGCTTGCCGGCCTCGATGTCAAGCATGGCATCGCGCAGCAGGAAGGCGGCACCGCGCACGGCCTCGCCGGTCACGACCGTCTGACGCGAACCAGACGTGGTGCCGGAGTCGGGAGCGTTCTCGGTAGAGCACTCGCCGTTGGCGATGCAGCGAAGCGGCAGGCCGCATGCCTCGGCAACGTCCTGCAAAAAGACGGTGTTGCAGCCCTGGCCGATGTCGGACGTGGCGGCATAGACCACGGCCACGCCGTCCTCGATGCGAATCTTGCAGCGGCCGGCATCGGGCAGGCCCACGCCCACGCCGGCGTTCTTCATGGCGCAGGCGATACCGGCGTGTCCGGGATGCGCATAGTAGGCATCCTTGACCTCGAGCAGCGTCTCCTTAAGCGCCGTGGAGCAGTCAGCAATCTGGCCGTTGGGCAAAACCTCGCCCGGCTCGATGGCGTTACGGTAGCGGATCTCCCACGGATCCAGGCCGACCTTCTCTGCCAGCAGGTCGATCAGGCTCTCGAGCGCAAACTCGGACTGGCAAACGCCAAAGCCGCGGTACGCGCCGGCGGGCGGGTTGTTGGTGTAGTAGCCAAAGCCGCGAATGTCGGTATTCTGGTACTTGTATGGACCGACGGCGTGCGTGCAGGCGCGCTCGAGCACCGGGCCGCACAGCGACGCGTAGGCGCCGGTATCAAAGTTGATCTCGCAATCCAGGCCGGTAAAGTTGCCCTCGGCGTCGCAGCCCAACGTAAAGGTGCCGTCCATGGCATGACGCTTGGGATGGAACGCGAGCGACTCGGCACGCGTGAGCTTGCACTTCACAGGACGCTGGAACTTATATGCGGCGAGCGCGGCCAGATGCTGGATGGACACGTCCTCCTTGCCGCCGAAGCCGCCGCCCACGAGCATGGTCTCTACAACCACGCGCTCGGGTTCGCTATCCCAGCCAAACATGTGGGCGCACTCTTTGCGCGTATCGTAGGCGCCCTGGTCGGTCGACTGCACCTTGACGCCGTTCTTGTACGGGAAGGCAACGGCGCACTCGGGCTCCAAGAAGGCATGCTCGGTAAAGGGCGTGGTAAAGCGCTGCGTCACGGTGAACGCGCTTTCGGCCAGCGCCTTGGCGGCGTCGCCGCGCGTCACGTGACGGCTCTGGCACACGTTGTCCTTGAGCTCCACCGTGTTGCCAAAGGCAAAGAAGCTGTCATGCAGGCGCGGGGCGTCGGCGGCCCTGGCCTCGACAATGTTGCGCACGGGCTCCAGCGGCTCGTAATCGATCTTTACGAGCTTCTTGGCCTTCTCGAGCGTCGCCTCGTCCTCGGCAACCACCAGCACGATGGCGTCACCCACGCAGCGGGTGATATCGCCCTGGGCGATCATGACGTCCCAGTCCTGGATAAGGTGGCCGACCTGGTTGACTGGCACGTCCTCGGCGCGCAGGATGCCCACCACACCGGGCAGGGCCTCGGCCTTGGAGGTGTCGATGGAGAGCACGCGGGCGCGCGGATACTTGGAGCGCACGGCGCTGGCATAGGTCAGGCCCGGCTGATCGAGCTCGTCGATGTCGTCGGGATACTTGCCCTCGCCGAGCACCTTCTTGCGCACGTCGATACGGAAGGCGCGCTTGCCCACGCCGTAGTCGTCGCCGCGCTCCAGGTCCTCATCGATCTGCTTTTCGCCGCGGAGCACCGCAGCGGCCAGCGAGATGCCCTCGATAATCTTTTTGTAGCCGGTGCAGCGGCAGACGTTACCGCGAATGGCGTACTTGATCTGCTCCTCGGTGGGCTCGGGGTCCTCGGCGATGAGCGCTGCACCCGCCATGACCATGCCGGGAATGCAAAAACCGCACTGCACGGCGCCCACAGCGCCAAAGGCGTACACAAAGGCCTCGCGCACGTCCTCGGGCAGGCCCTCGACGGTCACGATGTTGCGACCGGCGGCAAGAGCGGTGGTCAGCACGCACGCCTTGACGGCCGCACCGTCCACATGGATGGTGCAGGTACCGCAGGCGCCCTCGGAGCAGCCGTCCTTGGCGGAATGGATATGCAGGTCGTCGCGCAGGTAGCGCAGCAGCGGTTTGTTTTGGGTCGTCGTGCGCTCGACGCCGTTAACGGTAAAAGTGAATTCCTGTGCCATGGTGATTCCCTTCTACACGCCGGCGGCGATGCCGGTGCGGTCGTGGATGGCGCCATGCGGGCAGACGACGGCGCACATGCCGCACGACAGGCAGTCCACGCCGTCGATATGGGCGCAGTTGTCCTCGATGCGGATAGCGCCGGCAGGGCACTTTTTGGCGCACATACCGCAACCGATGCAGCTCGTGTCGCAGACCTTGCGCGCAATGGCGCCCTTATCGGTGTTGTTGCAGCGCACCAGAATGTTCTGGTAGCCGGGGACGAAGGCAATCACGCGCTGCGGGCACGCCACGCCGCACAGGCCACAGCCCGTGCACTTGGAGCGGTCCACGCGGGCGATGCCATCGACCAGTGCAATGGCGCCGTGGGGGCAGGCCGTGACGCAGGCGCCACAGCCAATGCAGCCTTGGCTGCAGCGGGCATCGCCGCCTGCGGAGGCGCAACCGCTTCCGCAGGCAACGTAGGCCACGTTATGTTGAATGGATTTGGCCATAAGAGACTCGCCTATTTCTTAAGAAGGTACGAATAGTTGTCGCGCACAGCCCTGATGGTCAGGCGGACGGCCTCGGGAAGACCGGTGTTGACGGCATCGACCGAGACGGTGCGGACCGTGTCGGCTACGCGGACCTTAAAGTGATCCTCGTCCACGGCCAGGAAGCCCTCGTTTTCGGAGTTCTCCATGTCCTCCTCGCTCCAGAACAGGGTGAGCTTGTCCTTGTAGGGACGACCCTCCTGGTAGGGGCAGAACACGGCGCAGTTGCCGCACTCGTTGCACATGCCGTCGACGTGAACGACCTGATGCTTGGCGAGACCCGGCACCTTAATTGCCACGTTGGCGCGGTTGGGGCACACGTCGCAGCAGACCTCGCACACCGAGCCGCAGCCCAGGCAGCGGGTCTTGGTGCAGTTGCGCTTGTCGCGGCACAGCGACCCCTTGCGCTCGTAGCAGACGTCCTCGCGACCGGCCTGAGCATTCTGGTCGGCGTACTTGTTAAAGTCCACGCCGGCGATGGCACGGGCGACCTCGGCGGCATCGGCGATGGCCTCGACCACGGTGGCAGGACCGCGACGGCAGTCGCCCGCAGCCCAGACGCCCTCGACGCCGGTGGAGGTGGCGGCAAGGCGGCCGCGACGGTCGTGCTCGACGCCCGCGGCATCGTACAGGCTGGCATCGATGCCCTCGCCCACGGCGCAGATCACCGTAGTGGCGGAAAGCTCGACGGTCTCGCCCGTGGCGACGGGGCTGCGACGGCCGCTTGCATCCGGCTCGCCAAGCTCCATAACGTCGCAGGTCAGCACGGCACCGTTGAGCGCCTTGGGCGCCAGCAGCTCGCAGAACTCAACGCCGTCGGCAAGAGCAAGATCAAGCTCTTCCTCGTCGGCGGGCATCTGCTTCTTGGTGCGGCGATACACCAGGCGCACGTTCTTCACGCCAGCCAGGCGCTTGGCCACGCGGGCCGCGTCCATGGCGGTGTTGCCGGCGCCAATGACCACGACGTCCTCGCCCAGCTCGAGCTTCTCGCCCTTCTTGGCGGCCTCGAGGAACTCCAGCACGTCGAGCTCGGCACCCTCGCCCAAGCCCGCAGAGCCGGGCATCCAGGCACCGGTGGCCACGACCACGTCAGTAAAGCCTTGAGCCTTGAGTTCGTCGATGGAATCAACGCGAGCGTTGAGCTGCACCTTGGCGCCAAAGGCCAGGCAGAGCTCGGCATCGTGAGAGATATCGTCGCTCGCGATACGGAACTCGGGGATCACGTGACGGACCACGCCGCCGAGAGAGTCGCGGGCCTCGAAGATGGTGACGGGCACGCCGGCACGCGTCAGGAAGAACGCCGTCGCCAGGCCGGCCGGGCCGCCGCCGATAACGGCAACGTTGCGCTCGCCGTCGTTGGCGATGGCCTGGGCGCGCAGCTTGGGCAGCACGGCGGTCATGGCCTCGCGGGCGGCCTTGAGCTTGCTGGCGCGAATCTGGGCGCCCTCGGGCTCGTAAAATGCACGCTCGCAGGCACGGCCGCAGGGATGCGGGCAGATGGTGCCGGTAATGAACGGCAGGGCATTGCGCTCGATGATGATGTTGAGCGCGTCCTCGTAGCGGCCCTCGTCAACAGCCGCCAAGTAGGCGGGAATGTCCTGCTGAATGGGGCAGCTCGTACGGCACGGCGTGGTAAAGCAGTCGGAAAGCGGGCTCTTGCCGGCGACCTTGCGGTCGGGCAGCGGGCGCAGCGGCTTCTTGTAGAGCGGGTTGGTGAGCGAATCGGTCTGAATCGCAGTCACGGCCTCGAGAGAGACGCCCTCAAACGGCTTGCCGTCCAGATCGGTAAACTCGCCGGCCATCTGGCTAAAGCGCTCGTAGCCACCGGGCTTGAGCACGTCGGTCGCCAGGGTGACGGGCCAAATGCCGGCATCGTACAGGGCGCGGATGTTGTAGACCGTAGCACCGCCGGAGTAGCTGATGCGCAGCTTGCCGTCGAACTGCTCGGTAATGCGACGGGCGGCCTCGATGGTCAGCGAGAACAGTGAACGGCCGGACATGTACATCTCGGTGGAGGGCAGCTCGTTCCTCGTCACGTCGACGGGGAACGTGTTGGTCAGCTTGACGCCAAACTCCAGGCCGCGCTCGGCACACAGGGCAATCAGGCGCTCGAACATGGGCACGGCGTCGACCCACTGCAGGTCCTCGCGGAAGTGCGTGTCATCGAAGACGATGTAGTCAAAGCCCAGCTCGTTCAGACGCTGACGTGCAAACTCATAGCCCAGCAGCGTGGGGTTGCACTTGATGTAGGTGTTGAGGCCCTTCTCGGTGATAAGGTAGGTCGCGATGCGCTCGATCTCGGCGGGCGGGCAGCCATGCAGGGTAGACTCGGTGATGGAGTTGGAGACGCGTGCCGGGATGGACTCGACAAACGCGGCATCGACATGCTCAAACTTGTCCAGGTTAGCGAGCGCCCACGTGCGGCACTCGTTCCAAACCTCGGAGCCGCTGGCGTCCTTCATGCCCTCGATGTAGGCGTCGACCTTGGGGCTCTTAATACCCTCGAGGTCATAGCCCACGGACATGTTGAAGACAAAGCCGTCCGGGCTGCCCAGGCCGTACTCGCGAGCGATGAGGTGGCAGGCGAACCATGCCTTCACGTACTCGGCAAAGGCCTGCGGAACCTCGAGCTCGGTCGACCACTCGCAGTTGTAGCACTCGTCCTGCGCCACAATGCAGGGTTTGTTCACACACTTGGAGAGCTCCTCGCCATCCATAACCTGAACGGTCTTGAGCTCAAAGAAGCGTGAACCGGCCACGTAGGATGCCACGATGTTCTGGGCCAGCTGCGTATTGGGACCGGCGGCCGGGCCAAACGGAGTCTCGATGCGCTCGTCAAAAATGGGGAGCGCGCCCTCCTGGTTGGTCGTGACCATCTTACGCACGCCAAAGACGGCGCCCTGAGTCTTGTGCTCCTCGATGATCCAGTTCATCAGCTGCGAAAACGGGATCGGCCTCATGATGTCGCTCATAATGAGCTCCTCTCTGTAACGCCCGGCGAGACCGCGCGGCGGGCGCAAATACGGTGTAGCGCTAGCACAGCGCCGGCGACCCCGCGGAGGCCGCCTATACGCGCGTCGGATGCGGCGAAACATCCGACGCGCGTGAATCTACTTGTAATTAGTAGGCGCGATCGTTGAGCGTGCTCCAGAGCTTCTTGGACTCAGCCATGGTCCACGCGTTGATCTTGTCCTCATCAATCCCAACGAACTCGCGATCCTTGTACAGGACGCGGCCGTTGATGATGGTGGTGCGGCAGTTTTTGCCCATCATGCCAAAGAGCATGTGGCCGTCGATGTTCTCCTCGCTCAGCGGCGTAAAGGGCTTGTAGTCCATGACGATGACGTCGGCGGCAGCGCCGGCCTCGAGCACACCGAGTTTGCGATCGAAGTACTTGCTCGCCATCTTGGCGTTGTTCTCGAACAGCATGGTCATGGCCTCGCACCAGCCCACGTTGGGCATGGCGGCGTTGTGGCGCTGAATGATCAGGAAGACCTTAAGGCTCTCGAGCATATCGTGGGTGTAGGCGTCGGTACCCATGCACACAGGAATGCCGCGGCGGAAGAATTCGAGCACGGGGGCGCAGCCCACGGCGTTGCCCATATTGGATTCGGGGTTGTTGACGAGCCAGGTGCCGGACTCCTTGACGATATCCATCTCGGCAGGCGTCACGTGGATGCAGTGGCCCAGCATGGTATCGGGACCCAGCAGGTTGTGCTGCAGCAGGCGCTCGACCGGGCTGATGCCACCGCGGTTGAGGCGGGAATCCCACACGTCGTTCATGCCCTCGCACACATGGATGTGGAAGCCGGTCAGGCCGTTGTTGGCCTCGGCCATCTTGTCCATGGTCTCGTCCGACAGCGTAAAGGTGGCGTGACCGCCAAACATGGCGGCGATCATGTGGTTATCGTTATCGCGACGCTCCTTGGCGGCCCACTGGGCAAACTCGGCGTTCTCGGCAATGGCCTGGTCGCATTTTTCCTGGCCGCGGCGATCGGAGACCTCGTAGCACAGGCACGAACGCATGCCCAGCTCCTGAGCTGCGTCCTTAATGGTGAAGAGGCTTCCCGGGATCTCGCGGAAGCTCGCATGGTGATCGAAGATCGTGGTGACGCCATCGCGGATGGAGTCAAGAATCGTGGCGTAGGCGCTGGCCTTGGTGCCGTCGAGCGTCAGGTTGTCGTCAATCTTCCACCACTGCTGCTCAAGATTCTCCAGAAAGTTGGTGGGGTTGCAGCCCTTAATGGCAAGGCCGCGGGCCAGACCCGAGTAGATGTGGGTGTGGCAGTTGATGAGTCCGGGCATGATGAGGTTGCCCTGGGCATCGACGTACTCGGCATCCGGGTACTTGGCCTTGAGCTCGCGCTCGGGGCCCACTTCGACGATCGTATCTCCGTCAATGGCGACCGCACCGTTTGGAATGAACGGGGTCTGAGCGTTGCGGGTAAAGACGGAACCGTTAGCGACCAGAAGCATGGATGTTCCCTTCAACATCAGAGGCGGGGTTTGACACCTCTGACATGGCGGAGTGCGAAGCGCCGGCCTACACCGGAAACGGGCCCTCTCCCGTCAACGCTTCACCAAAGGGACAAACCCTTTGAAGTGCGGCTTGGCGCCGCATGGCGTCGGCGGACGAGGCGATGCGTCCGCCGACGAATAGCACCGAATTGGTTACTTCTTGCTCTCGGGCAAGACCAGATCCACGGCAGCGTCCTTGGCAGCATCGATGTGCTGAGCCACGACCGGCGTCTGCGGAAGGATCAGGTTAAGGACAATGGCCATGATGGCGGTGGGGGTTACGGCATTGGAGCCGATGACGGTGGACACCCAGGCGGGCATACCCTCGCCGGCAAGGCAACCGCTGGCCATCCAGATACCCAGGCCAAAGACGACGGAGGTACCGACAATAGTGGTAGTGCGCTGCGTGAGGCCCTCGCGGGTGAACATGCGCACGCCGTTCATGGTGATGGTGCCAAAGACGCCGACGGTCGCGCCGCCGATGACGGGCTGCGGGATAGCGGAAAGGACGGCAGAGAGCTGCGGGAACAGACCGGCGATGGCAAAGACGGCCGCGATGATCACAAAGACCCACTTGTTGACGACCTTGTTGGAGCAGATGATGCCCACGTTCTGGCCAAGGGCGCTGGTGGGAAGACCGCCCAGCAGACCGCCGACCATAGAGGTGAGGCCCTGGGACACGATAGCGCCGGAGAGCTCGCGCTCGGTGGGCATACGGTCGATGGAGCCCAGGCAGGCGGCGGAGACGTCACCGATAACCTGGATAGCAACCATGGGGAACACGACGGCGAGGGTAATGCAGACCTCGGGATCAAACTCGAGCGCGTAGGGCATGAGCTTGGGAAGGGCGAAGACCTGAGCGGTGGCGACGCTGGAGAAGTCGATCATGCCAAAGGGGATGGAGACGATCATGCCGGCGATCATGCCAAAGAACACGGATCCCAGCTTGAGCGTGCCCTTGCCAAAGTTGGCGAGCGCAAAGACCACGGCGAAGGTGATAAGAGCGACGCACCAGGCCTGCGGGGTACCCCACAGCGGCGTACCCATACCGCCGGCCATATACTTGACGGCCGTGGGATAGAGAGAGACGCCAATGGAGAAGATGACCGTACCGGTCACGACGGGCGGGAACAGCCACTTGATCTTGCTGTAGGCCAGACCAAAGAGGACCGCGACGGCGCCGCCGACGATCTCGCCGCCCAGCAGCGCACCAAAGCTAAAGCCCGAGGCACCCATGGCCTGCAGGGCCGGCAGGAACGCGAACGAAACGCCCATGACGATGGGCAGGCCGCCGCCGATGCGACGGAAGGGAGCGAAGGCCTGAAGGGCCGTATCGATCGCCGAAAGAATGAGCGCGACCTGGATGATGTCGGTGCTCCGCTGGCTATTAAAGCCGTAGACGCCGGCCATGATGACCGCCGGGGTAATGATGCCGGCAAACGATGCCAGTACGTGCTGAAGGGCACACGGGATCATTTCCTTAACGGGAGGCATGCCTTCGCGAGTGAACAGGGCTTCAGTGCCGTTCGTAACCGTCTCCTGGGTCATTTGACCACCAATCCTCGAAGTAGTTGTTTTCGCATCTAACGCTCTATTGTGACGCAGTGCGGGGTTGAGGTTGTGCCTTCATTGCATATCGTATTAAAGATGATTCTCATTCTCAATAATAATTTTTTGTTATCAGACTATTCTTCAGCTGAAATAACGCATTTCCGCAGGTCAAGAAAGTGTCTGGTCAAAATAACATCTAACTTTTCTTTTGGTCGACCGTTTACCGCTAAATTCCTACCGTTCGTCTGCATTACGCAATGTACCTGCGGATATACGAGATGATGGGCAGCGTGTTACCATGAGAAAAAATTGTTATGAACATTTCCGATTTCACCCAAAGGAGTTGCCCGTGAACGAGACCGTACGTCGCTTTTTGCCGATGGTCGATTTTCTGGAGCAGATACTCGGCAAAAACAGCGAAATCGTGCTGCACGATTTCTCGGATCCCGACCACGCCATCGTCGATATTCGCAACGGCATCGTGAGCGGCCGCAAGGTCGGCGGTCCCGCCACCGATCTGGCACTCAAGATCATGCACGACGCCAAGTATCGCGACCTGCCGTTTATTACGGGCTACGAGGGCCGCGGCGCCGGAGGCAAGACGTTGGAGTCAGCGACGTACTTTATCCGCGAGAATGACGAGATCGTCGGTATGCTCTGCGTCAACACCGATCTTTCCACGGTACGCTCCATCAACGCCATGGCGCAGCAGCTCATGGCGTGCTTCGACGCGGCGCCGACGCGCACGGAGCCCGCCCCTATCGAGGTCGAAAGCCTTTCGGAGTCCACACAGGAGCTCATCGACCGCAGCATTGCCGAGTTGCTGAGCGCGCGTGGGCTGGATGTAGCGTCGCTTGGTCAGAGCGACCGCGTGGACGTCATTCGCCACCTCAACGGCAACGGGGTGTTCATGCTCAAGGGCGCCGTGGCCTGCGCCGCCACCGCGCTGGGCATCTCGGAGCCCAGCGTCTACCGCTACCTGCAAAAAGTTCGCAAGGAGGGCTAACGAGCAAAATGGAGCGCGGCTCCACAAGCGATCCGTCACTTAACAAAAGACCCTGCAGCTCGCAC
>CAUAJB010000061.1 GCA_958429225.1 uncultured Collinsella sp. | reverse complement strand
GGCCCGTGGGTTATACCCTAAGAGCAAACCACCCTTTTTAAGGGTGGTTCTGATTGCGGTGAAATAGGGACTGATTAGACCTTTTAACTGGTAAAACAGTCCCTATTTCACCGCAACTCATGAAGACGCCCCTCAAGCACGGTCCCATCAGGAAAAAGGGCATATATCGACAAAGCGCAATTCAGACCCTTCCAGCTTTGTATATGCAGCACCTCAAGATAAACGCGGCGACCCCTTAGTTATCGCAGGCCGGGCACAGGGTTACTCTCCAAATCTTTCCGCAGGACGGAGGAGCCCCCGCCGCGCGAAGCGCGCAGCGGGGGCTCCGACATGTCCGAGGACGATTTGGAGAGTAACCCTGTGCCCGGCCGACGGGATCCCTAACCACGCCATGCTTCTTATGTGCAGCAAAGCTAATGCTGCTAAAATACAAAGCGCTCATGTAGTTTAAACGCACGACGATAAGGAGCACCAGTGGGTAACCACTTCCGTACCTCCGGTGCGGGCGATGATGCCCCCAAGACGCAGGCAGGCGTCCAGGGCAGTCGTTTCGCCACTCCGGATTCAGAGGGCCAGCCTGTTGCTCAGGCCCCCGCTCAGCCGGCAGATCAGGCACAGCCGGCATCCGATCCCTTTGCCTACAATCCAACCAGCGATGTCGCGCTTTCCGGCACGGCGGGTTTTGAGCCCGTTCAGGCCGTGACCGCTCGCGTGGAGCAGCCTCAGGCTGGTGCCGCCACGCCGCAGCCTACCATGGCCGGCATTCCCGACCCCTTGGCCCCTGCGACGCCGGCTCCTCAGCCTGCGCAGTCCGGTCTCTTTGCCGCTATTCCCGACCCCACGCAGCCTGCTGCCCCGGTGGTCGAGAGCGATCAGGCAGCCGAGGTCGCAAGCCTCGATAACGCGCTCAACAACCCCGATTTTACGTCGGTGTTTGCGCCCATCGATCCGCAGGCCAGCCGCAAGAAGATGGCCAAGCAGGCCGGTGTCGAGCCCGTCATCCTTATGGAGCATGTCACCAAGATCTATCCGGCACAGCCCAACAAGCCTGCACTCGACGACATCAACATCGAGATCTATCCGGGCGAGTTCGTCTTCCTGGTCGGTCACTCCGGCTCGGGTAAGACCACGCTGCTGTCGACGCTCAACCGCGACGTCAAGCCGACGAGCGGCCGCATCCTGGTTGCCGGTCAGGACCTCATGAAGATCAAGAACCGCAAGGTTCCGTTCCTGCGCCGCCAGATTGGCGCCGTGTTCCAGGACTTTAAGCTTCTGCCGCAAAAGACCGCCTACGAAAACGTGGCGTTTGCCCTGCAGTGCATCGGCAAGCCCAAGGGCGTCATTCGCAGCCAGGTGCCCGAGGTGCTGCGCCTGGTCGGTCTGGCCGACCAGATGGACTCGCTGCCCGACCAGCTTTCCGGTGGCGAGCAGCAGCGCGTTGCCGTCGCCCGTGCTATGGTCAACCGTCCGCCGCTGCTGATCTGCGACGAGCCCACGGGCAACCTCGACCCGGCGATCTCGCTGGGCATCATGAAGCTGCTTGAGCGTATTAACCGCACCGGCACCACCGTGATCGTCGCCACGCACGACCGCGAGATGGTCGATAGCATGCACCGTCGCGTGATCGCCCTCGAGGGCGGCCACGTCATCCGCGACCAGGAGAGGGGAGGTTACGGCAACTATGGCACCAACTAACGTGGGCTACTCCTTCAAAGAGGCAATCAGCCACTTCTTCCGTAACTGGACTACCTCGCTCGGCGCCGTCATCACGATCTTCCTTTCGCTGTTTATCATCGGCCTGTTCATCATGGGCTCTGCGATGCTGAACTCCGTGATCGGCACCGTCGAGGATCAGGTTGTCATCAACGCGTTCATTAGTGATGACGCCGATCAGGCCGATGTTCAGGCTTTTGAGGCCGAGCTTAAGACGTGGAATAACGTCAAGTCCGTTACCTATAAGGACAAGGACGACGCGCTGGCCGAGTATACGAGCAAGATGTCGGGCAACGCCGACGCCACCATGAGCGCGCTCGATGGCCAGAACCCGCTGCCGGCTTCCTTCGCTATTGAGATGGACGATCCGTCCAAGGTCGAGAGCACGGCAAAGAAGCTCAAGAAGGATGCCGATTTCCAGAAGATCGCGGATGACGGCGACGTCAACGCGAGCGTGCTGTACGGCCAGGAGGAAGTGAGCCGCCTGTTCCAGGTGACCAACTACATCCGCATCGCCGCCGTGGTGCTCGTTGGCCTGCTGACTTTTATCGCGTTCATCTTTATCAACAACACGATTCGCCTGTCCATTACGGCGCGTCGTCGTGAGATTGCGATTATGCGTCTGGTCGGCGCCAGCAACGGCTTCATTCGTGGCCCGTTTATCACCGAGGGCGTACTGCAGGCCATTTTGGGCTCGCTGCTTTCCATCGGCGTTCTGGAGCTGCTGCGCAATCTGATGATTCCGCGTTTGCAGGAGAGCATCGGCTGGATGTCGTTTGCCCTGCCGATGCAGTACTACCTGGTGACCTATGCTGCGCTGATTCTGGTCGGCGTGATTATCGGCCTCTTTGGTTCTGCCATCGCCATGCGTCGCTACCTGCGCGTGTAGGCATGCCTGGAATTCATCCCTTCCAACGGGTCGTCTCTTATGGGGCGGCCCGTTTTTTGATCCTTAGGGGACGGCAGGAAAGCGAATCATTTGGGTAGACTCTTTGGAGTTCGCAATCGATAGTTAGGAGGCGCCATGGGGCGCAATAACAAGCATAAGCGTGGAGCTCGCAATAAGCGCGGGCCGGTGCGCAGCGAACGCCGTCCGAGCCTGACCGGGCGCGTGCAGCTCCATGAGCACAGTGCCTATGTCATAACCGAGAATGGCGACTACAAGGTCATGGGTCGCGGCAAGCGTGAGATCATGGACGGCGATACCGTTGCCGTGAGCATTAAGAATAGCCCGCATGGCGAGCGTCGCGCCGTGATCGAGGGCGTAGTTGAGCGCGCAGCCATAAGCGTGGTGGGTACGTACCAGACCGCCGGTCCGCTCGGTGTGATCGAGCCGCTCGATTCGCGTCTGAAGGCCGACTTCTTCATTCTGCCTGAGGATACCTCGGCGGATCGTCTGGGCGTTCACCCGGGTGATGCTGTTGTCGCGCGCATTTTGACCTACCCGACGCGCCTGGAATCGGGCGCTGTGACGATCGAACGCCGCATTGGCGGAGATGACGCGCCCGATTTGGGCGTTCAATATGTGATGGCGCGCTACGGCTATACCGATAGCTATCCCGAGGCCGCGCTGGACGAGGCCGAGGGGCTTTCGCTCGATGTGTCCGCGGCGCTTAAGGACCCGCTCCGCCGCGATCTGCGCGACCGCTTTGTCATCACGATCGACCCGGTCGACTCGCGCGACTTTGACGATGCCATTTCGTTGGAGCGCACGCCCGAGGGTGGCTACAAGCTGGGTGTGCATATCGCCGACGTTTCACACTATGTGGCTTGGGACGGGCATATCGATCTTGAGGCTCGCCATCGTACGACATCGGTGTATCTGGCCGATCGCGTGCTTCCCATGCTGCCCGAACGCCTGTCCTGTGACCTGTGCTCGCTTCGCCCTGACGAGGACCGTCTTGCGTTTACCGTCGATATCGAGCTCGATGCGCAGGGTCGCGTGCGGCATTACGATCCGTATCCCAGCGTGATTCGCTCGCGTGTGCGTATGGACTATGACGGCGCCGAGGCGCTGCTGGTGCGTGCCGGCGCGGTTGAGTATTCGGTGCTGGAGGGTGCAGCCGAGGATGTTGCGGCTGCCGAGACCTCGCGCGAGGAAGCGCTTGAGCGCGGTCTTGCGTGCGAGGAGGCCGCCCGCGGCTACAACATCGACCTCGGCGATTTCCTTGTCGCCGCTAACGAACTCGCCGAACTTCGCCGTCGTATTCGTCGCGCCCGCGGCTCAGTCGATTTTGACACAGCCGAGATTCGCGCTCTATTGGATGAGGACGGAGTGCCCGTGCAGATTGTGGCGCGTGAGCGTTCGTGTGCCACGTCGCTTATCGAGGAAGCCATGCTGCTCGCCAACGAGTGCGTTGCAGAGTGGCTGGCAGACCGTGATATCGAGGCCTGCTATCGTGTGCATGAGGATCCGAGCCCCGATAGCCTGCACGGTGCTGCCGTTGCGCTGGCGCAGCTAGGCATCATCGACGATCGCCGTGCTGCCGGTATTGCCCTGGGGAGCACCGATGAGCTGCAGGCTGCAGTTGATGCTGCCGCCGGTACGGCCAACGCACCGCTCGTCAACACGCTGCTTCTGCGCAGCATGCAGCGCGCGCTGTACAAGCCGCGCAACGAGGGCCACTTTGCGCTCGCCGCGCCGTGCTACTGTCACTTTACGAGTCCCATCCGTCGCTACCCCGATCTGGTGGTGCACCGCGTGCTCAAACTGCAGTTGGCCTATGAGCAGCTCGGCGGCAAGGACGCCTTGGTCCGTACGCCGCGGCTGATCGGTAAGGGGCGCGAGTCGCTGCCGCGCATTCTGCCGCAGATCTGCCGCGCATGTAGCGATGCCGAGCGCGCGGCAGATGCCGCCAGCCATGCGACGCAAAAGATCAAGATTGCCCAGTACTATGAGGACCGTCTGGGTGAGCGCTATGCCGGAACCGTCTCGTGGGTTAGCAGCATGGGCCTCTTTGTGCGCTTGGACCTAACACAGGTCGAGGGCCTGGTTTCAATTAAGAGCCTGGGCAACGAGTGGTTCGAGTTCGACGAGGACGCGCTAACGCTCACAGGTGCCGACACGGGCACCCGTTACGAGCTGGGGCAGCGCGTGATTATCGAGGTCTCGCGCGTCAATACCACGCGTGGGCACTTGGACTTTAAGCTTATCCATTAGCTAAATCCCGACTCGTGGCGAGAGAGCGGAGGGCGGCCTTTCGGGACCGCCCTTCGCATTTGAATCGTGGCTACCTTGCCGTCTGCTCGGCCGCCCGCTTACCTGCTATTTGAGAGGTAAAACCTACCAAAATAAACCTGTCCCTTTTTGGCAGGTTTACAAGAAAGCGGGGATGAGATGGCGACGGTGTACGGTTATGCGCGGGTGAGTTCGCGCGATCAGAACCTTAATCGGCAGCTGGATGCGCTGGGCGCCTATGGCGTGGGCTCGGCGAATATTTATGCCGACCATGCGAGCGGCAAGGACTTCGATCGACCGCGTTATCGCGAGCTGCTGCACGTCCTGGGAGACGGGGACGTACTGGTGGTGCTTTCTATCGACCGACTTGGCCGTAATTACTCCGAGATTCTTGAGGAATGGCGACGCATTACCAAGGAGCTCGGGGTTGCCATTGTGGTGTTGGACATGCCATTGCTTGACACGCGCGCTAGGGCCAGCGGCGCGCCGGATGTGACCAACGTCCTGATTGCCGATATTGTGCTGCAACTGCTGAGCTACGTGGCGCAGGTAGAGCGCGAGAATATCCATCGGCGCCAAGCGGAGGGAATTGCAGCGGCGCGGGCGCGAGGGGTCCGTTTCGGTCGACCTCGCAAGCCGTGCCCTCCTCAGTTTGAGCTGGTGCGCGATAGCTATGAGGCGGGCGATATTACCCGCAGCCAGGCGGCAAAGTGCCTGGGCGTGTGCGTGGGGACGTTCGATCGCTGGATGCGCGAGGCGGGGTAGGGGTTTGCGTCGCTTTGTCGCTTCCTGTTGCGATTCAAATTTTGATACGGTGACGATGCCATTTGGGGCTACACTCGCTGATATTCAAAAAAGGAGGTTGGCCCTTGGCGCGCGTAAAACAAATAATCGGATGGACCGCGATCGTTCTGTTCGCTGCAACGCTGGCGGGCATCTGGGTGCTGACGGAGCAAAATGCGGTGGAGACGTCGTTGCTGAGCGAGTCCACCGCGCGTGTGGTGGAGGGCCAGGCTACGGGCGTTCAGGCTGTCGATGCCACGGGTGAAGCTCAGGCGGAGAACGGAATGACCGGGGGCACCGATTCGGCTGCCTCGAATGTCCGGTCTGGCCGACTTGCTTCCATTCGCATGTGGGTGGGCACGAACGTCCGTCGCGTTGCCCATACCGTAGAGTTTTTCTTCGTCGGATTGTTCGCCTCGGTGGTCGTGGTTTGCTTTTCCAGGCGTCCGTGGAGCGTATGCTCCCGTTGCGTGCCCGTATTGCTCTTTTGCGCCGCCTGCTCCGTTGGCGATCAGGTACATAAGATCTTTGTTCCCGGCAGGCATTTCGACGTTATCGATTTAGGATTCGATGCTGCGGGCTATGTCACCGCCATGCTGTTGGTATTGCTGGCGGCGGCGTTGGTGCGCCATGCGACTCGGCCGATCGGCGCCCATGCGAGGCTCTAGCCGGTAACAAACCCGTTTCTGATAATGCGACCTTGTTGAATTATTTTGTGTCGCGCGTATTTCCGAGCGGTCGGATTTGAGGGGCGAGCGGTAGAACGCTCGCCCTTTGTGCGCCACGATGCGGCACAATGTACCGCAAAAGCTGTTTGTATCCGGTACGAATCGTTCGTTGGTCTTTAATTCTTCTCAACGGAGGTGTTTGAGATGGCAAACGGATTGCTTTTGCGGCTTCGCGAGCGTGAGCTCAGCGCGAGCCCGGCGGAACGCAATGTCATCGCATATGTAAGCGCTCATCCGCACGAGGTGGTCGGGCTGTCCGTCCGCGGTCTTGCCGATGTCACGTTCTCCTCGCCCTCGAGCATTTTGCGCTTTTGCAAGCGTTTGGGTTTTGCGGGCTACAAGGAGTTCCAGCGCGAACTGATTGCCGAGCAGGCGCTCTTAGGTGACAAGAAAGACGTAGCCCTCGAGGACATCTCCATGGATGACAGCGTCGAACGTATCGTGGGGAAGGTGATGAAAAGCAACGTGCGTACGATCGAGGCGACGGCGCGAACGCTCGATTACACCGTCTTGGAGCGATGCGCGGCCCGTCTTAAGCGGGCACGCGCGGTCAATCTGTTCGGTATTGGTGCCTCTCGTTTGGTCGCGCACGACCTGGCGCAAAAGCTCATGCGTGTCGACAAAGAGTGCCATCTGTACGACGACTGGCATGATCAGCTCTTATGTGCCAAGAACATGCATGAGGGCGATATGGCAATCGCCTTTAGCTACTCGGGCTTGACGCAAGAGGTGCTGGACTGCACCGCCGAGGCTCAACGTCACAACTGTCCCGTCGTGGCCGTTACCAAAGTAGATGGATCATCCAAGCTTGCCACCATGGCCGATGCCGTGCTCGGCGTCGCTGCGAGTGAACCCTTGGTCCGCAGCGGTGCCATGGCTTCGCGTATGGCCCAGCTTATGGTTGTCGATGCCCTGTACGCTGCTTACGTTGCCAGTGACTACGAACGGGCGACGCATGTCATTAAGCAAAACTACATCGAGAAACAGGAAAGATGAGGTGAATGAAATGCTCGATTTAACAAAATTCACGACCGAACAGCGTAATCAAAGGTCAATGGACCTCGATACGATGACATCGCTGCAAATCGTCACGACGATGAACGATGAGGATCTCCGTGCCGTCCAGTCGGTCACGAAAGTGTTGCCACAGGTTGCCACGGCAATCGACTGGGCTGCCGAGGCGCTTGAGCGCGGCGGTCGCGTCTTTTACATGGGCGCGGGCACTAGTGGTCGTTTGGGCGTGCTTGACGCTTCGGAGTGCCCGCCTACGTTTGGCGTATCGCCCGATCTGGTCGTCGGGCTCATTGCTGGGGGCGAGACGGCGTTTATCAAGGCTGTCGAAGGTGCCGAAGACAGCGAGGAGCTTGGCGCGAGCGACCTGCGGGAGCGTGGACTCTCGGACAAGGATCTTGTCGTTGGCCTGGCGGCAAGCGGTCGTACTCCCTATGTGGTGGGCGGCCTTGTGTACGCCAAGGCAACTGGGTGCAAGACCATTGCAATTGCCTGTAACCAAGGGTCGAAGATCGGGGAGAGCGCAGATCTTGCCATTGAGCCCGTGCCCGGTCCCGAGGTGCTGACCGGCTCAACGAGGCTCAAGGCGGGAACGGTTCAAAAGCTCATTCTCAACATGATTTCGACCGGTGCCATGGTCAAGATCGGCAAGGTATACCAAAACCTGATGGTCGATGTGCAGCAGACGAACGAGAAGTTGGTGGTGCGCGGCCAGAACATCGTGATGGAGGCGACCGGCTGCACGCGCGAGCGCGCTGTTCAGGCGCTTGCGGATGCCGGCGGCCACGTAAAAACCGCTATTGTCTCGGTGCTGTTGGACTGCGATGCCGAGCAGGCTGCGGTAGCTCTTGAACGGGCGCACGGCCATGTCCGTACTGCGGTGAGTGGCCATGAGAAGAGCAATGCCGATGTCCAATAGGTGCACGGCGTGAGCTGATATGACATCCAGACGAGATACCCAATACAAGGAGGAGTTATGACGAACAAAGAGCTGGCTCAAAAGCTGCTGGACCTTTTGGGCGGTAAAGACAACGTGCTGGCAAACGCGGCGTGCATGACGCGCCTGCGCGTGACCGTCAAAGACGCGGGCAACGTCGACACGGAGGGCATTAAGGCACTCGACGGCGTGATGGGCCTGGTCGAGGACGACACGATGCAGATCGTGCTGGGTCCGGGCAAGGTGAATAAGGTGCTCGAGGAGTTCTCCAAGCTCACCGGCCTTGCGAAAGGCGTTGCCGACGAGAGCGTGGTTGACGCTGCGGCCACAAACAAGGCCGCGCAGAAAGCCAAGTACGAGTCCAAGCCGGTTCAGGCCTTCCTCAAGAAGATTTCCAATGTCTTCGTCGCCCTGCTTCCCGGCATCATTGCGGCTGGCCTCATCAACGGTATCTGCAACGTCATTAACGTCTCGACGGCAGGCGCGCTTGCAGGCGAGTGGTGGTACCAGGGCATTCGTTCCATGGGCTGGGCCCTGTTTGCCTATCTGCCCATCTTGGTGGGCTATAACGCGGCACGTGAGTTTGGTGGCTCCGCTGCGCTGGGCGGCATCGCCGGCATGATGTGTATCGCCAACAGTGCCATGCCCCTGCTTGCGCCTGGCGCGGCTGATCCTGCCACTGCCATTCTGCTGCCGCTCACCAATGCGCAGTACAACCCCGCGGCGGGTGGCATGATCGCGGCTCTCATCGCTGGTGCATTTTTTGCCTGGATGGAGCGTCAGATTCGCAAGGTTATGCCCAACGCACTCGACACGTTCTTGTCCCCGCTGCTGGTGCTCATCATCGGCGCCTTTGCTCTGATGCTCGTCATCCAGCCGGTTGGCGCATGGCTGACGACTGCCATCTTTAGCGTTTTGACCTTTATCTTCGAGAAACTGGGCGTCCTGGGCGGCTATATCCTGTCGGCAGGCTTCTTGCCGCTGGTGTCCGTCGGCCTGCATCAGGCGCTCACGCCGATCCACGCTATGCTCAACGATCCCGACGGCGCTACCAAGGGTATCAATTACCTGCTTCCCATCCTTATGATGGCTGGCGGCGGCCAGGTCGGTGCCGGTTTGGCGCTGTACTTTAAGACCAAGAACGCCAAGCTCAAGAAGTACGTCGCAGAGTCCATTCCCGTTGGAATCCTGGGTGTGGGCGAGCCTCTGATGTATGCTGTTACGCTGCCGCTCGTTCGTCCGTTTGTGACGGCCTGCCTGGGTGCCGGATTTGGCGGCGCGCTCGCGGCGCTGCTTCACATCGGCACGGTTTCTCAGGGCGTTTCCGGTCTGTTTGGCCTACTGATCGTTGTTCCTGGCCAGCAGCTCGGCTACGTTGCCGCTATGCTGCTTGCCTATGCCGCCGGCTTTGTCCTGACGTGGTTCTTTGGCGTCGACGAGCAGAAGATCAACGAGTTCTTTGGCGAGTAGTTT
Organism: uncultured Collinsella sp.; assembly: GCA_958429225.1. Lineage (GTDB taxonomy): Bacteria > Actinomycetota > Coriobacteriia > Coriobacteriales > Coriobacteriaceae > Collinsella. Next base: position 1,324 of record CAUAJB010000061.1, on the reverse strand, counting down.
GATATCGCGAGCCGTGTTGCTCGGGGCTCGCGGTGCGCGGCAGATTTCTTGATGCTATGGTTGTGCCGGCGGGGCTAACTGCTCCGCCGGCCTTTTTTAAAGGAGCGTTGAAGCGTGAAAACGGGTATTTCGATTTATCTTTCCAGCCCTCTGCAGGATATTGAGCGGACGATTGAGCGTGGTGCCGCGGCGGGTGCGCGCTATGCGTTCACCTCGCTGCATATTCCCGAGGATGGGGGAGCGGCGTATGCCGATAAGGTCCGTCATGTGCTGTCGCTGCTTTCCGCCCGCGGCATTGCGCTCATTGCCGATGTGGGGCCGCGTACGTGCGATTTGCTCGGGCTTGAGCGTATCGAGGACCTGCGCGATCTGGGGTTGGAATACCTTCGTTTGGACTATGGCTTTAGCGCCCAGCGGGTCGCGGAGCTGTCCGGTGTATTTCGCATTGTGGTCAATGCATCGACGGTGAGTTCTGATGAAATCGCATCGTGGCGTGAAGCCGGCGCCGATGTGACTCGTTTTGCCGCCTGCCACAATTTTTACCCCAAGCCTTATACCGGTTTAGCTCTTGAAGATGTTGCTCGGACGAATCTTCGTCTTGCGGCGCTTGGATTCGAAATCATGGCTTTTGTGCCGGGTGATGCTAACGTTCGCGGGCCGGTATTCGAGGGACTGCCGACGGTCGAGGCGCAGCGCGGTCGCGCGTCAAAGGTTGCTCTCAATATGCTTGAGCTTGCACATGGCGCCGATTGCGACATTGTGTTGGTCGGCGACCCCGATCTTTCCGATGCGGGCTGGGCGCAGTTTGCTCAAGTTTCCGCCGGATACGTGGACCTGCAATGCGAGCTTGAGCCCGGTTATGCCTATGTGCGCGGGCAGATTCATCACGACCGGCCCGACTCGAGTGTCCTCATCTTTAGGTCTCAGGAGTCACGTACGAAGCTTAAGCCGGATTCCGTGCCGACGGATGCCGGAGCCGGCCTGCCGCGAAAGGCGGGGTCGATCGCTGTGAGCAATAGCGGATATGGGCGCTACGAAGGCGAGCTTGAGATTGCGCGGGTCGATCTTCCCGGTGACGAGCGCATGAACGTTGCGGGCCATATCACGCCCGAGGCAATGGAACTGCTGCCGTTTATCAAGCGCGGATTCGGGGTACGGTTCGTTTAACGTGTGACCCGCGGGCTACAATTGGCCCATCATACGAAGGCGCCTCGTGTGGCGTGTGCCTGCGTTGGCCGATCTATATTCGGAGGATTCCCATGACTGTACTGTTTGTTGAATATCCCAAGTGCTCGACCTGTAAGAAGGCCAAGGCATGGCTGGA
>CAUAJB010000060.1 GCA_958429225.1 uncultured Collinsella sp. | reverse complement strand
ATCTCGGACAGCAGCGAGCGACGCTCACCCTCAAGGCGGGCAATCTCGCCGGCGGCATCGCCCTCGGCGGCACGGGCCTCCTCGACAGCGGCGTTGGCCTCAACGACTTGGTCCGAGACATGCTCAAAGATAGCAGCCAGATCGGGCTCCAGACCCTCGAGCTCACGGATGCGGCGCTTGCGCTCCAGGGCACCCGAAGCCTCGCCGGCATCGAGCCCCACGCGCACCAGACCACCACAGCACACGCGGGCGCCATCGGGAGTCACGTAGGTCACACCGTCAACGACAGGCGCAGCCAGCGCGCCAGCCAAGTCATCGACCACGTAATAACCGCCGAGCAGCGCCTCGACGACGGGTCCGTAACCTGCGCGCACGGACAGACGATCAACCAGGCGGGTACCGGCAGCGCCCTCAGCGGCGGTAGAGCCGCTCACGCCGCGCGCCACCAGCAGTGCCTCGCCCGAGGCCTTCTTTTGGTCCAGAGCCGCACGACCGGCACGCTCAAGCGTGGCGGCGTCATCAAACAGCAGCGCATCGATATCGCCGGCGAGCAATTGCTCAACCAAGCCCTCAAGCTCGCGCGGGGCCTCGAGCACGTCGCCCAGACGACCCAAGACATCGTCGCCCAGCGCACCCACCAGACGGCTCACCAGCGGCGAGCTGTCGGCCATGCGGGCATCGAGTTTCTTTTGGCTGGCAAGCTCCGAGCGCACCTCGGAGAGCTTGTTACGCGCCTCGCTCTCGCGGGCACGCAGGTCCTTCAGGGCCGCGCGTGCCGTCTCGGTGGCCTCACGCGCATCGACCTGAGCCTGGCGCGCTTCCTCAAGAGCGCCCTCAAGCTCCTCGGCGCGGTCGCGACGGCTCTCGAGCGAGGCCGTGACCTCCTCGAGCTGTTCATCGATCTGCTCCAGGCGCGAGGCATACATGTTGTCCTCGACCTCGGCATTGCTCAAGGAATCCTTCACCTTAGCGAGCTCGAGCGCGGCGTTATCGGCCACACGCTGCACATCGCGCTGCTCACGCGTGAGCTGCGAAATCTGATTGTCGAGCGCAACGCGACGCTCGTGGAGCTCAGCGGCAGCAGGACCAGCGGCGTCAACGTCCTCCTGGGCCTGCATGTGCGCACCGGTCACCTCCTCAAGCTGGGCACGCGCGTCCTCGAGCTCCTCGACCACGCGACGACGCTGATGCTCGGAGCTCGAAATCTGCCCGCGCATGTCAGACAGGCGCGACACCATGTTGTGGCCCTTTTCCTCGAGCAGGCGCATGTCGGAGTTAATGCGGCCGACCACATCTTGCATATGACGGCGCTGCTCGCCTAGGTCGCCCACAAACAGGCCCTTTTCCTCGAGCATGACCTGGAGCTTCTCGAGCTCGCGCTCCTTTTCGCCCAAGCGGTACTGCGCAAGCTCAAGCTCGGCAGCGCCCTCCTTGGAGCGGCTCTCCAGGTCGTTCCACTGCGACTGCAGCGAACGAAGCTCGTCGACGGCCAGCATCTGCGTAAGCTCGTTCGCGCGCGAGGACAGCTCTTTGTACTTGCGCGCGCGATCGACCTGACGCTCCAGCGGCCGCAGCTGACGGGCGATCTCCTTATTGATGTCGCGGGCACGGGTCAGGTGCTCGTCCATCGACTTAATCTTTTTGAGCGCACGCTCCTTGCGGCGCTTGTGCTTGGAGATGCCAGCGGCCTCCTCGATAAGGGCGCGGCGCTCCTCGGGGCGGCTCTGCAAGATGGCGTCGAGTTTGCCCTGGCTGATGATGGAATGTGTATCCTTGCCCAGGCCCGAATCGTGCAGGATGTCCTGAATGTCCATCAGGCGGCACGGACTCGAGTTGATGAGGTACTCGCTTTCGCCCGAGCGATACATGCGACGGGTGATGGCGACCTCGTCAAAATCGACGGGCAGCATATGGTCCGAGTTATCGAGCACCAGCGTGACCTCGGCAACACCCACCGGCTTGCGCGCCGACGAGCCCGAGAAGATAACATCCTCCATGGCCTGGCCGCGCAGCTGCTTGGCGCTCTGCTCGCCCAGGACCCACAGAATCGAGTCGGAGATGTTCGATTTTCCCGAGCCGTTGGGACCGACGATGACGGTCAGGCCCGGCTCAAACGTCATATGGGCGCGGTCGGCAAACGACTTGAACCCTTTGAGCGTGAGGGACTTGAGATACACGGTTCCTCGCTTAAACAGGCTTCTTGTTAAGAATCACGCCGTTGGTGGTGTAGCCCATGCGGTCGAGCGCCTCGAGTGCAGCGGCTCCCTCGGCCTCCTTCTTGGAGGAACCAGTGCCGCGGCCTTGACGAATACCGTCGATGAGCACCACAGCGGTAAAGGTGGGCGCATGCGCCGGGCCCTCGGAGCCAACGAGCTTGTACGCCGGGGGTTCGTGACCGTCGGCTTGCACGCACTCCTGCAAAAACGACTTGGGGTTCGCAGGATGCTCGGCACGCTCGGAAGCCAAATGCGGCTTAAGCGTACGGTGAATGAACTCCGCCGCGGCATCCCAGCCGGCATCCAGGTACAGCGCGCCCACGAGCGACTCGTAGACGTTCTCGAGCGCCGAATGCAGGCCGCGCGCACCGGTACCGGTCTCGGAGGCACCAAAGATGATGATGTTGTCGATGCCTAGCTCGTGAGAAACCTCGGACAGCGTAGCGCCCGAGACAAGCGACACCTTCAGGCGCGTGAGTTTACCCTCGTCAAACTCAGGATAGGACTCAAACAGGGAGCGTGCGACCACAGCGCCCAAAATGGAATCGCCCAAGAACTCAAGGCGCTCATAGCTGGCAGAAACCGGCTGGCCCTCGACTGCCGAGGGATGCGTAAGGGCCGCGCGCAGCAGCACCTTATTATTGAACTCGTGGCCCAGAATTTCCTGGGCGCGCGTAAGTCGTTCAGACAAAGCCAAGACCTAGGCCTCCCTGGCGTTTTCGATAGCGTCGACGGCGTCGGCGACAGAGTTGAGCGAGAGCAGGGTCTCGTCATCGATCTCGAGGTTGAACTCGTCCTCGATAGCCGTAACCAGCTGCAGGCGCTCTAGCGAGTTGGCATCGAGGTCGTCAAAGGTGGTCTCATCGCTAATTTCGGCAACATCGACGCCCAGAACGTCAGCAACGACCTCGGCGATCTTGTCGAAGATTTCGGAGCGATCCATAGCGCTTCCTCTCATAGTGCATGAATACCAAAAGAATGGTACCGCCCGGGCGGTACCAAGACACGGTTCTGATTCTACCCCACGGCGCACGCCCCGAGACGCATAACGCCGCTGTTATAAAACGATACCGTCCATGGAGTTGGCGACGTTCTCGACCAGCCCGGCGCGCACGGCTTCGGCCGCCGCGAGTGTACCGTTTTTAACAGCCTCGACCGAGGTGGCGCCATGGCCGATCAGGACCACGCCGCGCAGGCCCAAAAGAATCGCGCCACCCTTGGCGTCGCCCGAAAGCTTGGCCTTTATCTCGCGCATTTGCTTTTTAATGAGCAGCGCGGCGATCTTGGTGCCGAGCGAGGCCATAAAGGCACCCTTGAGTTCCTGCAGCAAAAACTTGGCAGCGCCCTCGGTGGCCTTGAGCGCAATATTGCCCGACATGCCATCGGCAACGACGACATCGAAGTTACCGGAAGTGATGTCCGTTCCCTCACAGTTGCCAACAAAGCCGGGAACGGCGGCTTTCATGGCCGGGAAGCAGGCCTTGGTAAAGTTGGAGCCCTTCTCGTCCTCGGTGCCGTTACCAAGCAGGCCCACGCGGGGATGCTCGATGCCCAGGACGACGCGAGCATAGGCGCTACCCATCTGGGCAAAACGCACCATGTCATCGACCTCGACATCGGGGTTGGCGCCCATATCGCACAGCACCGTCAGACCGCCGGCACGATTGGGCAGCGCATTGGTCAGACAGGGGCGCACCGGCTGCTTCTTGCCTTCGGCCATATATCTAAACGGCGTCACATAGGCGGTGGCAGCGGCGGTCATGGCACCGGTGGAACCGGCGGAGAAGAACGCATCCGCGTTGCCTTTCTTAATGGCGCGACACGACAGCACGATCGACGACTTGCGTTTAGTCATCACGGCGCGAATGGGATCGTCATCCATGGCGATAACGTCAGGTGCCTCAAGGGCCTCAACACGTGCATGGGAAGCGGCAAATGGATTGACGATTTCGGCGGGGCCAGCTGCCAAGACCTCGATATCGGAATCGGCGGCAAGTGCAGCCTCGATACCATCGAGAACAACCTGAGGTTTCTCGTCTCCGCCCACAACGTCTACACAAACGCGAACGTTACTCATATACATGCTCCTTATACAAAAATGGCCGACTCATTGAGCCGGCCATTGTGGTTCCATTTGGAACGGCATCGCATCCAGAGTATACCGTTACTCGGTAACGATAACCTCGCGGTCCTTGTAGAAACCGCAGCTGGGGCACACGTGGTGCGGAAGCTTGACAGCGCCGCAACGGGGGCACGTGGACTGAGCCGCAGCCGAGATCTTCATGTTGGCGGAACGACGGGTGTGAGTGCGGATACGACCCTGCTTTTGTTTAGGTACGGGCATAGTGACCTTCCTTATGAACTATCCAGTGTGGCGATTACGCGCAAGTAGCGATACTACCACAGTTTTACTCATCAAGCTTGAGATTCTTCAATGCTGCAAATGGATTTTCCGTAGCTTCGGCCCATTCGGCCTCGGCTTGGGCAGCACAATCACATTGCTCCACGTTAAGATTGCAACCGCAAGTGGGGCACAGACCGCGACAATCGGGCTTGCAGAGCACCACAAACGGCGTGTCCATAACGACCGCGTCATTGATGGGCTCGCCCAGATCGACAATACGGTCCTCACCCAGGAGCTCGTAGCCGTCCTCGTAGGCCTCGGGATCCTCGGGCTCCTCAAAGAGGTAGAACTCCTCGATCTCGCCGGCGATATCAAACGAGGCGGGCTCCAGGCAACGGTCGCACTCGCCGGTGGCGTGCGCGCGGACCATGCCCGTAAGCAAGACACCGGTACCGGCATTGGTAAAGACAACGTCGTAGTCGATGCCGTCCTGCAGCTGGTACTCCTTCTCGCCCACCGTGTAGGTGGCGACATCGACCTTACCGGTCAGCGGATACGAATCTCCAGGAAACTCGAGCTGCTCGGAAAGATCGACGGTAACGCTCGGGAACTCAGCCATTACCACTGACCATTCTGCTGGGCGGCACCCTCGTTGAGCTGCTGACGGCAACGGGTAACGGTGCCGGTCAGGCTCTTGAGGTTCTCCTCCAGGTGCGTAAAGACCTGCTCTGCGTAGTCCTCGGCAGCATAACGCGTCTCGCGCTCGTACTGCTGGGCACGATCGCGGATGTCGTCGGCCTGCTGCTGCGCAAGGCGGACGATCTCCTGCTCACCGGCAATGGTTAGGGCCTGCTGCTGAGCGTCGGCGATAATGGAATCGGCCTGGGCGGCGGCGGAAGCCATAAGCTCCTCGCGCTCCTTAAGGATACGGCGGGACTTCTGCCACTCCTCGGGATAGCTCATGCGGATCTCGTCGAGGATGTTGAAGAACACGTCGGCGTCGATGACCTTGAACTGAGCGTTCTTGCCGAAAGGCGGCTTGGCTTCCTCGATCAGCCCTTCGAGCTCATCGACCAAGCTGACGATCCTATCGCCAGGAAAATTCTCGCCCGGCATCCGGTCTCCTTTCATAGGTAACATATCATCGTGCTAGTTTACCACATGCCACCAGGCAATAAGAAACGTCACGAAAAGCGATGTTTGAGCGCTTCGACCACGTTGGGCGGGACAAACGTCGATACGTCACTACCGAGCGAGGCGATCTGGCGAACGACCGAGCTTGAGATATAGCCGTACTGCGGCGCGCTCATGACAAAGATGGACTCCAGCTCGTTATCCAAGCGATAGTTGAGGTCGGCCTGCTGCAGCTCGTACTCAAAGTCGGTCATGGCGCGCAGGCCCTTGACCACGGCCCCCGCCCCCTGCTCACGAGCGAAGTCGACCAAGAGGCCGGTAAAGGGCAGGACCTCGACGCCGTCGATATCACCGAGCGCCTCGCGGGCCAGCGCCACGCGCTCATCGAGCGTAAACGTGGTGCCCACACCGTTTTTACCCTGCGACTCGGCAACAGCGACGATCACGCTGGGAAAGATGCGGCGGGCGCGGCGGATCACATCGATATGGCCAAACGTGATGGGATCAAAGGTGCCCGGGACGATCACGCGGTTAATGGTGTCACTCATGAGCATCCTCCTGAAACGTCGTGGCATCGTTGTTGTCAGCATCGGTGCCGGCGTTATCGCCCTCGCCATCGTTATCGCCGACCCAACGAAGCAGGTCGACCGAGGTAATGCCGTAGCGCTTCTCACGTACAGTCTCAAAGCCTGCCGGATGCGCGCCCGCATCGGCAGCGGCATGCTCAAACAAGGCGTAAGCGCCAGGTGCAAGTAAACCCTGCTGAGCCAGGTTCTGCAGCAGTTCCTCGACCGGCTCGGCACCAAAAGCATAGGGCGGGTCGAGCAGGACCAGATCAAAGGGGCCGCCCGGTACACGACCGCGCGAAGCACTCGCCAGCATGTCGCCCGTGACCACGCGCCAACGCGCACGGTCGCGGCAGAGCGACTCGATATTCTTGGTAATGAGCCGCGCGGCGTTGCGATCGATCTCAAACGTCGTGAGCGAGCGGGCCCCACGAGAGAGCATCTCTAACCCTAAGGCACCGGAGCCGCCAAAGGCGTCCAGCACGCGGACCACGTCCAGATCGAAGTCGAATACCGACATGACCATAGATGCGCACGCCTCGCGTACGCGATCAGTCGTGGGGCGGGTGACATCGCGACCACGGGGCTCCTCGATCTTACGACCGCGCCATTCGCCGCCGATGATTCTCATCCTCCGCTGACCTCCTTAAAAATGTGTCGATATCGCATGGCAACCGCATCGCGCAGGGGGCGAGTCGCCACGGAGTCAAGAGTGCAAGCATACCGCAAGAGCTCGACCGCGTCCAAATGGGCCCACTCGATCAGCTCCTCGTCGGCATCCAGGTCGACGAAGCGCAGGGTCACACCGCCATGCTGGCGGTACCCTAGGATTTCGCCCTCGTGACGCAGACGCAGGTCCATCTGGGCGAGCGTAAAGCCGTCCGAGGTTTTTTCGAGCGACTGGAGACGGTCTTGCGCCGCCGATGCGCCGCCGTTGCCCTTGGAGTGCGTCATGACCAGGCACGTACCCGACACGCTGCCACGGCCCACGCGACCGCGCAGCTGGTGCAGGGCAGCCAAACCAAAGCGCTCGCCGTTCTCGATGACCATGACGGTGGCGTTAGGCACGTCGACGCCCACCTCGACCACCGTAGTCGAGACGAGCACGTCGATCTCGCCACGCTTAAAGGCATCGATAACCTGGTCCTTCTCCCCCGCTGGCATACGGCCGTGAAGGCGCTCGATGGCAAGACCAGGCAACGCCAGACGCAGGCGATCGAGCTCGGTCGCCGTATCGTGCAGCGGCACGGGGACCGTCACGCGGCCCTCGTCGTCGCGGGCGATACCGGGCACGTCCTCCAACTCATCGGCCGAGTCACTCGGCTCCACGAGCGGGCAAATCACGTAGGCCTGCTGACCCTTTTCATGCGCCTCGCGGATGGCGCCATAGGCGAGGTCGCGGCTCGACTCGGTGAGCACACGTGTCGTCACGCCAGCGCCAGGGACGGGCCGATGGCGGATGATACTCGTGTCCAGATCGCCGTAGACCGAAAGCGCCAGCGTACGTGGGATGGGCGTTGCCGTCATAACGAGCAGATCGGCACCGGGGCCCTTCGCGCGCAGGGCGTTGCGTTGGCCGACGCCAAACCGGTGCTGCTCGTCGATGACGACAAGCGACAGATGCTTGAATGTGACATTGTCCGAAAGCACCGCATGGGTACCAAAGAGGACGTCGAGCTCGCCCGATTCCAGCTGGGCATGGATCCGCTCGCGCTCGGCCGCCGGCGTGGCACCCGTCAGAAGCGCCCAGGACATGCCGGCCTGCGAGAGCAGAGGGCCGGTCTTATCGGCATATTGGCGCGCCAGCACGCCCGTGGGCGCCATAACACAGGCCTGCGTGCCGCTATCGGCAGCCACAGCCAGCGCGCAGGCGGCAACGGCGGTCTTACCGGTACCGACATCGCCCAGCAGCAGGCGGTTCATCACGCGCCCGCCATCGCACATATCGCGCAGGATATCCTGGAACGCGGCCTCCTGCTCTTCGCTCAGCGAAAACGGCAGGGCTTCCCTGAGCGCGACCAGGTGCTCGCCCGCGGTGTGGGCATAGGGCACCACATCGACCAGGCCGCCATCGTTGCGCAGGCGCAGCGCCAGCTGAAGGTAAAGGCACTCCTCATAAGCAAGGCGACGGCGAGCGATATCGCGCTCAGCCATGCTCGAGGGAAAGTGGATCGATCGAAGCGCACGAGCATTGCTCATCAGGCGACGCTTAACGCGCAGCGGAGCCGGAACAGGATCAAAGGGATTGCCGACGACCTCGAGCGCGCCGCTTACGATGCGGCGCATCCACGCCTGGCTCACGCCATCACTCACGTAATGAACCGGCAGGATGGTGCCTGCGGCACGCCCGTCCTCGAGCTTTTCAAAGTGCGGCGAGGCCATCCGCTTAAAACCGTAGGCAAACTCAACCTTACCCATCACGGCCAGGCGGTCGCCCTGCTTAAGCTGCTGGGCAATCCAGGGCTGGCGGAAAAAGGCGACCTGCAGCACGCCCGTCTCATCAACGAGTGAGACCTCGGTCACCTGCATGCGCGGACGCGGCTGCTTTTGGACGATACGGTCGACCGTGGCGATGATGGTGCACACGGTACCGATGGGCGCCATCTCGATAGACCAAGAACGGGTAAAGTCGAGGTATCGATGAGGGATATGGAGAAGGAGGTCCCCCACCGTCCGAATTCCCAGACGGCGAAGGGCCTCCTCACGTTTACCCGAAACATATTTGAGTCGCGCGATATCCTCGTCGAGCGCATTGCTCTGGGCAAAGCGCTCCGAGACGCGCGGCACGGAGCACAGCTCGGACATAGGCAGAGCCTACTCGATCGAGAAGATCACGGGATAGAGCGGCTGCTCGCCACGATGGGCGTCGATCTCCAAATCGGGCTGAGCCTCCTCGATAGCGTCGACAATCTCCTGGAAGGCCTCATCGGACAGCTCCTCGCCGGCCAGAATCGTCAGCGCGTCACCCTCCTCTTCCTCCTGCATGCGGTTGATGCAATCGAGCGTGACCTGTTTCACGTCGGAGCCGACCACATCGATGGAGCCGGCAATGATGCCCATGACGTCACCGGAGTGAATCGGCGAGCCGTCGGAGGCGCTGGAGTCGCGCACGGCGCGGGTGACCTCGCCATCGCGAACCTCGCTGATGGCGTCGACCATAGCGGCGACGGCGTCCTCGAGCTCGGAATCGGGCAGGACGGCGAACAGCGCGGAAAACGCCTGGGGAACGGTCTTGGTGGGAACGACGGCGACCTTCTTGTCGGTGCAGGCTGAGGCAGCGGCCTCGGCAGCCATGCGGATGTTGCCGTTGTTGGGCAGAATGATGACCGAGGTCGCGTTGACCTGGTCAACGGCGCCCAGCAGGTCGGCGGTCGAGGGGTTCATGGTCTGACCACCCGACACGATCACGTCGACGCCGAGGGACTTGAGGATGTCTGCCTCGCCGGGCCCAGCGGCAACGGCGACAAAGCCCAGGGCCTTCGCGGGCTCAGCGGCCTTCTCCTGGTCCTCGTGGATCTTGGCGGTACGGTCGTGGGCCTCCATCTCCATGTTGTGGATAAAGACCTCATAGATCTGACCGAGCTGCAGCATGTGCTCGAGCACCAGGTTGGGGGTGTTGGAGTGCACATGAATCTTGTAGTCGGGGTAGGCACCCACGAGCAGCTCGCAGTCGCCCATGGAGCCCAGGAACTTAAGGCACTCGTCCTCGTCAAACGGAGCGTCGGCCTTAAAGAGGAACTCGTTGCAGTAGCGGAACTCCGAGCCCTCCCAGTCGTCGTTGGCCTCGATCTCAACGCGACCAAGGGCCGCGTCGCGGGCAGAGCCAGCGGAATCAAACGTGGCGGAGAAATCCTCGACAACGGTGCTGCGGCCGAGCGCAGCGGCAACAAAGTTCTCCAGGAAGATGGCAAAGCCAAAGGCGCCGGAGTCGACCACGCCGTTCTCCTTCAGAACGGGCAGCAGGTCGGGCGTGCGGGCGACAGACTGATAGGCCTCGACAACGATGGCATCGAGCGCGTCCTCGGCCGAGAACTTCTTCTTTTCGCACTCGTCGGCCTTGGTCGAGACATCGCGCAGCACCGTGAGGATCGTGCCCTCGATGGGCTTGCGGACGGCCTGGAAGGCGACCTTGACGGCACGACGGAACGCATAGGCGATGTTGGCGGACGTGATGGGCTCATCGGCAGAGACGAGACCCTCGGCCACACCGCGCAGGATCTGCGAGGTGATGACACCGGAGTTGCCGCGGGCACCCATCAGGGAGCCGTGGGTGATGGCGCCGGCGATGGCTTCCATGTCGGCGTCGGCAGGAAGGGCGGAGAGCTCCTTGGTCACCGAAGCGAGCGTGAGCGACATGTTGGTACCGGTGTCGCCGTCGGGTACGGGGAAGACGTTGAGTTTGTTGATCTCCTCGGCCTTGTCGGAAACGGCAGCCGCAGCGATCGGAAAACAGGTGCGAATGGTCTTTGCAATCATGGGTATTTGAATCTCCGTTTTCGGATGCTAGTTCAGACGGCTCTTGAGCGCGTCGATGTGGATGCCGATCTTAAGGCTGGCGGGATCGATCTGGGCGATCTCCTGCAGAGTGAAGGCAACGGAGCTCGAAAGATTGTGGCAGACGGACTTCATGTTGACGCCGTTCTCGAGCACGACGTGAAGATCGACCGTAAGGCCGTTCTCGTCGGCGGAGACAAGCACGCCCTTGCGGAGGCGCTGACCGGCAAGCAGGCGCACGCTCTCGGCGCCCTGGAGCTGCTCAGCCATACCGACGACGCCATAGCACGTCATCGCGGCATAACCGGCAATATCGGCAATAACGTCATTCGAGACGCTCAGGCTGCCGTTAATGGTCTCAGACACAAGAATCTCCTTATCTGGTGCTCGCGGCACCATCTCGTGGGAGCAATCATTGCAATATTTTACAACGACCGCGCCATGTTGAGGTGGTGGGTCGCGGGATTACATCCTCGACACGAAATGTTGATACGGTAACGTTCGCGAACGGCGATCGCGGCATGAAAAAACCCGCCGCATAAGCGACGGGTTTTACAACCTGGCTCCCCGGGTAGGACTCGAACCTACAACAGCGCGGTTAACAGCCGCGTGCTCTACCATTGAGCTACCGAGGAATTTAAAGCCCAACGGAAAGGGCTGGAGAATTCTGGCTCCCCGGGTAGGACTCGAACCTACAACAGCGCGGTTAACAGCCGCGTGCT
>CAUAJB010000059.1 GCA_958429225.1 uncultured Collinsella sp. | reverse complement strand
GCTTGAACTGAGAAGGGGGAGGCCTCGCGGCCTCCCCCTTTTTTGCGTTTACGGGGCGTAAATGACTCAATTACACCAGACGATCTTATCGTTTTTGGTATTGAGCCTTTATTTAAAGAAAATAAATCGAATAACAAGGGCAACTGCTATGGCCGCAATGATCAAAAGCAGGATTGCCAGTCGATGCTGCTTGCGTCGTTTACTTGATGAAACGAAGATTGATTTTCCCTGTTTTGGCGTTTCGAGATAGCGAGCTGAATGCGTCAAGGTTTGCTTTGGTCGAGGACCTCTTTGTTGATGTGCGGCGGATACTTTCAGTGGCTCATCACTAGCTGCGCTGTTTTTAGATAATGGTGCGTCTTTCAGATATACAGGGTCTCCCGAGGCGACGCCCATATGTTTACGTCCCGTTTGGGCATCCTCGAGCGTTTGATATCGATTTCTCGTCACATACTCGGGCTCCGGATCATTAATGGGCTCTTGCGAGATGTGGGGGCGATGGAACCGTGGCGGCTGCGTAGAAGTATCTTCCCCCTGCGTCGGCATAAACATATTGTTCTGGTTTTGGTCGTCCATGATGCCCTTTAGCTCGTTACCAACAACGTGTACGCGCTCATTGTAAGCCCCTTGTTATTTGTAGCTGCGAACATACTCGTTATTTAAGCTCTGGTTCAAAGAACCTTAACCTTACTAAAACCTGAGTCATACACACTTAGATATGCTTATAGTGCTGGACTCAAAAAACTTTATAGTCGATGTATATATAAGCACTGGGTGGGCATATATAAGAGCGTCAAAAGAAGTCCCAGTCACCTAGAAGATGACTCGGCAGTCCTTAAAAGGAGTGGTAAACATGGCAAGCATGGTTCCTTATCGTTCGGTTTTTGGCGTTCGTCCTTCTGCTAGCTCGCTGTTCGATCTGTTTGATGATATGACCGACCTTGCAAACAACTCGATTGCTTCCAAGGCGTTCCCCGTTGACGTTGAGGATAAGGGCGATGGCTATGAGGTCAAGGCTTATCTGACCGGCGTCGCCAAGGACGACATCGATGTCGAGCTTAACGAGGGCCGTCTGTCCATTAGCGTGAATGTCGAGGAAGACGAGGAGAACGAGGGCAAGAACTTCCTGCAGAAGGAGTTCAACTCGTACAGCGCGACGCGTGGCGTGTATCTAAAGGACGCTTCGAGCGAGGGCCTCTCGGCTAAGTACGCTGACGGCATCCTGACCGTTACGGTTCCCAAGATCGTCGAGAAGAAGAACGTTACGAAGATCTCCATCGACTAACTTCGTTGGTGTTCTCCGCTATTAAAAGACAGCAAAAGGGGCTGGGAAGCGATTCCCGGCCCCTTTTGCTGTTTAGGACAGTTATTGAATGGTTGCTGGCCGATGCTGGCTTGCGGGGCGTATCGAGAGCTTTCGCGATCCTTGGAGAAGGGTTGCGGAGCTGCCGACCTCGTCATCCAGGGTTGCGGCCAGAGCTTTGGCATAGCTTTTGACGGTAAGGCTCGGACGATTGTTATCTTGGCTGATATGCATGGCAATGAGCTGTTCGGTGCGATCGGTAACAAGTTCGCGCGCGGCTTCGGCGGCTTGGCCATTGGAGAGGTGTCCCCTTGCAGACAGGATGCGCTCCTGAAGAAAGCGGGGATATTCTCCCTCGCGCAGCATGGTCACATCGTGGTTGCTTTCGAGCGCGAGGACTCGACAATCTTTGAGGGTGTTCATGGCTTGGCTCGATAGCTCTCCGGTGTCGGTGGCAAAGCCGATGGAATCATCGAGGGTGTCGAATCGATAGCCGACTGGATTGATGACATCGTGTGACGTTGAGTAGGTTTGCACGTGGATGCCGGCAATGGATAGGGTGTCACCGGGATCGAATTCCTCGACAGGCAGATGCGAAAGATTTTCTTTGCTCGAAAGAGCGCCCCTGCTGGCAAAGAGGGGGCCGTGCCAGTGCTTGCACCAGACATCGAGGCCCTTGATGTGATCGCTATGCTCATGAGTAATGAGAAGAGCCGAGACGTTGTCTGCCGAGAGCCCCAGTTCTGCCATGCGCTTTAATGTCTCGCGGCGAGACAGTCCGTCATCGACCATAATGAGCCCCTGCGGGCCCTCGATGAGTGCGCAGTTGCCTTTAGAGCCACTGCCGAGGATATGAAGGTGCAGACGAGACATAAGATTCCAAAGGATACAATGGGTGCGGACGAATAGAGGAGGAAGCGAATGCCAACGGTATCACAGCATTACGGACACCATGCCGTGCCTGGGGCAGTCGATGAGACCCGGACGAGACAGCAGGCTGCTCCTGTCGTGCTCATGGTATCAGGCGGCGCGGACTCGACGGCACTGCTTCTTATGGCGTGCACATCAAAGCTGGATATCCAAGACGGACGCGGTGTTGCCCCCATTGCTCGCGAGCGCCTGCATGTGCTGCATGTAAACCATCATCTGCGCGGCAAGGCGTCCGATGGCGACGAGGCCTTTGTGCGTGAGCTCTGCGCGCAATATGGTTTACCGCTGTGTGTGGAGCACGCTTATTTTGATGGGGAGTCGGGCAATATTGAGGCCGCGGCCCGCGAGGTGCGCTATGCCGCGGCGCGGAGGTATGTTCGCGAACTCTGCGCCCAGACAGGGGCGCCGCGAACGGCGGCTCGTATCTGCACCGCGCACACGTCTTCGGATCGCGCGGAAACGTTTTTGATGAACGCGATTAAGGGTTCGGGGCCCGCTGGTCTATCGAGCATTCCTCGCCGGAGGAATATCGTGGTGCGTCCCTTGCTCGACCTAACTCATGGCGAGCTCGTGGGCTATCTACAGGTACATGGTCAGCCGTGGCGTGAAGACGAGAGCAATGAGGATATCTCGTATCTGCGAAACTACGTGCGCCATCGAGTGATGCCGGTGGTGGCGCAGCGCAACGCGAGCGTCTGCAAGACGATTGGCGCCGCCTGTGAGATCTTGGGTGATGAAGATGCGTTTCTATCCCAGCTGTCGGCACAGGCGTTTCGAAGCTGTTTGCGCAAAGAGGCGGCGGGCGCGCTGGTGCTCGATGCCAGGCGCCTTGCTGCGGCCGAGGTGGTAATCGCGCGGCGCATCGTGCGACTGGCGATTAAGCGCATCGATCCGGACGCTCGTCCCGAGATGCGACATGTGGAGCGAGTCCTTTCCTGCGTTGCCGAGGGCGCCGGCTCGGTCACGCTTCCGGCGGGGATTGACGCACGCATTGAGTTTGGCATGCTGGCGTTTAAGGCGCCGGCGGCTCGCGAGGGCCTGGTCGCGGACTGGGTTACCGTACCCGGTCGTTTGCCGTTGGGCGGGGGGCGCATGCTGGTCGCAGAGCCGATGGCCGTTGAGCCGGGATGCGATATCGTGCGCCGCGCCCGTGAGCTTGCGGTTGCCGGGGAAGTGACAGCTTTGGTAGACGCGGCTGCCCTGGGTTTTGCCGACAGCGATAGTGAGCGGATCCTGGCGGGCTCACGTGGCGAGATCCCTGCAGAGGCGCGATTGGCGCGCCTGTGGGTGGACGGTCCCGCACCGGGAGACGTGATGTGCCCGTTAGGAATGAGTGGCCGAAGCAAGAAGGTATCCGACTTGCTAGGCGAGGCTCGCATTCCCGTTTCCGAGCGCGCCGGCGTGCCCGTGGTGAGGACGGCGCCGGGAGGTGCCGTGGTGTGGGTCGCCGGAGTTCGCGCGGACGAACGTTTTAAATGCACGGCGGCGACGCGTGTGGCTTATCTGCTTCGCGTGGTTGACGCGGATTAGCCCCTCGCACCAGCTGTTCTGTGCGGCGTTGACGGTATTCCCGCGCTGATGGTGCGCAGGCTGGAAAATATACCCCGTGCGCTGCTAGAATGTGTAGTTCGCGTCCATACGGCGGTGTGTGGGCGATTAAGCACAAGAAAGGGTTGTCATGGCTTCTCAACATCCGGATATCGAGAAGGTTCTGTTTACGCAGGAGGATATCGACGGCATCGTTTCTCGCCTGGGCGAGGAGATCACTCGCGACTACGCGGGTAAGGATCTGGTGCTGATCGCGGTTCTGCGCGGTGCCGTTGTCTTTATGGGCGACCTGATGCGCAAGATTGAGCTACCGACCAACATCGATTTCATGGCTGTTTCGAGCTATGGCGACGGTGTGAAGTCTTCGGGCATCGTGCGTATCATTAAGGATCTGGATATCGACATCCGTGGTCGCGACGTGCTGATCGTCGAGGACATTCTGGACTCGGGCCTGACCCTCAAGTACCTGATGAAGAACCTCGAGAGCCGCAAGCCCGCTTCGCTGGAGGTCGCTGCCTTCCTGTGGAAGGACGTTGAGGACCGCACCTCGGCCATCACGCCCAAGTATGTTGGAACCCATTGCCCCGATGCCTTTGTGGTGGGCTACGGCCTCGACTATGCCGAGCGCTATCGTAACCTTCCGTATCTGGGCATTTTGAAACCGGAGGTTTATTCGTAAGATGCCCGACGACCATAACGATAACAATTCCCAGACTCCCCGGGAGCCTAAGATCCCGGGGATGCCCGGAGGCAAGAAGCCCACGCGTACGGGCTGGCTGTATTTTATTGTGGCTTGCGCGCTTCTGGGCTACGCCTTCTTTAACATGGGCTCCGGCTTTGCCAATTCCAGCAATACCGTTAAGCTCGCGACGAGCGAGATGGTGAGCGCCATCAAGCAGGATCGCGTCGAAGATCTGACCTATACGGTTCAAGACGGAAGCGTGACGGGTCATTACTGGAAGACGAAGAAGGACAAGGGCGATACGAGCGAGCTCAAGAGCTTCTCTTCGACCTATGTCGGCTCCGATTCGCTTGCCGAGCTCATGGCGGAGCACCCCGACACTAAGTATATCGTCAACACCAACGATCCCGATTTTTGGGGCGACTTGGCGATGAGTGTGCTTCCGACGATCGCCCTTATCGCCATCATGTTCTACTTTATGCGCCAGATGATGGGCGCCAACAACAGGAACATGCAGTTTGGCAAGACCAACGCCAAGACCAACGAGGCCACGCGCCCCAAGGTCAAGTTTGAAGACGTTGCTGGCGTGGACGAGGCAGTCGAGGAGCTCGAGGAGATCCGTGACTTTTTGAGCGATCCGGATCGCTATCGCAAGCTGGGCGCCAAGATCCCGCGTGGCGTGTTGCTGGTTGGCCCTCCGGGCACCGGTAAAACGCTGCTGGCCAAGGCCGTTGCCGGCGAGGCGGGCGTGCCGTTCTTTAGCATCTCGGGCTCTGACTTTGTGGAGATGTTCGTGGGCGTCGGCGCCAGCCGCGTGCGCGACCTCTTTAAGGAGGCCAAGTCTCAGGCCCCGTCGATCATCTTCATCGATGAGATCGATGCCGTGGGACGTCAGCGCGGAGCTGGCTTGGGCGGCGGTCACGACGAGCGCGAGCAGACGCTCAACCAGCTGCTGGTCGAGATGGACGGTTTTGAGGAGAGCGAGTCAGTCATCCTGATCGCTGCGACCAACCGTCCCGACATCCTGGATCCGGCGTTGCTGCGTCCCGGTCGTTTTGACCGTCAGGTTACGGTCGACCGTCCGGATGTGAAGGGCCGCGAGCAGATCTTGCGCGTGCATGCCGAGAACAAGCCGATGGACGAGGACGTTAAGTTTGAGAAGCTCGCCCAGATGACCGTTGGCTTTACTGGTGCCGATTTGGCGAACTTGCTCAATGAGTCTGCACTGTTGGCTGCCCGCCGCCATCGTTCCGTGATCTCGATGGACGAGGTCGAGGAATCGATGGAGCGCGTGATTGCCGGACCGCAGCGCAAGGGTCGCGTGATGACCGAGGCCGAGCGCACCACGATTGCCTACCACGAGAGCGGCCACGCTCTGGTGGGCCACATCCTGGAGCACTCCGATCCGGTTCACAAGATCTCGATCGTCAGCCGCGGCCAGGCGCTGGGCTACACGCTGCAGCTTCCGCAGGAGGACCACTTCCTCAAGACCAAGAACGAGATGCTCGACGAGCTTGCCGTGTTCTTGGGCGGACGCGTTGCCGAGGAGCTCATGTGCGATGACATTACGTCGGGCGCGAGCAACGACCTGGAGCGCGCGACCAAGATGGCGCGCGAGATGGTCACACGTCTGGGCATGAGCGAGGAGCTGGGCACGCAAGTGTTTGGCGAGGCGCAGCATCAGGTGTTCCTAGGCCGCGATTACGCCGATCACCAGGATTACTCCGAGGAGACGGCGCGCCGCATTGATATCGAGGTTCAGCGCATCATGCGCGAGGCCCATCGTCGTGCGGTCGAGATCCTGGATGCCCGTCGCGATCAGCTCGATCTGATGGCGAAGGTGCTGCTTGAGCGCGAGACCGTCGAGGGCGATGCCGTGAATGCCCTGCTCGATAACGAGTGGGACGCCTACCTTGAGCGCGAGGACGATATCCTGGCGGCCAAGGAGGAGCGCAATGCCAAGGCGGCTGGCTTACCGACCAAGAAGCGCGCGCCTCGTATGAGCGAGGATGAGCTGGCGGCTGATGCCGCGGCCTTTGCGCAGGCGGCCATGCAGGAGGATGCCGAAGTCGCATCCGATAATGCCGCCGATGACCGTGCCGTCAATGCCGGTGCCGACACCGACGCCGACAAATAGTCTTTGTGGCGAAAGCCTCCGCGGGGAAACCTGCGGAGGCTTTTTCTTTTGAGCGATATGGGGCCGTCTGTTGATTGGGGACAGACTTGATTGGGGACAGACTTAAATGAGCGTTTTCACGCATTTAAGTCTGTCCCCAATCAACATTGCTGCGGCACTTTGCTCAACTAAAGCGTACAATACCGCCTATGCGAAAGGGGAACAGATGATCAACGAAACTATGTATGCGCGCGGTGCGGAGAGCTCCATCATCCGCGAGATCTTTAGCTACGGCCTTGAGCGCAAGGCACAGATCGGCGCGGAAAACGTGTTCGATTTCTCACTGGGCAACCCGAGCGTTCCGGCACCTGCCGCCGTGGCTGAGTCCATTAAGAAGGCCTTGGAGCTGCCGAGCGACCAACTGCACGGATATACGCCTGCACCGGGTCTGCCGCAGTGCCGTACCGCCGTGGCCGAATCGCTCAACCGCCGCTTTGGAACGAACTATGAGGGTAAGGACGTCTTTATGACGGTGGGTGCCGCGGCTTCGCTCACCTGCACGCTCAACGCCGTTACGAACCCGGGCGACGAGGTTATTGTTATCGCCCCGTACTTTCCGGAGTATCGCGTTTGGATTGAGAAGGCCGGCTGTACGTGTGTTGAGGCGCTCGCCGATGAAGATACGTTCCAGCTGAGCGTGGACAACGTGCTCAGGGCGATTACCGATAAGACGGCTGCCGTCATTATCGACTCTCCCAATAACCCGACCGGTGCCGTGTATACGTGCGATACGCTGACGGGACTGGCCAATGTTTTACGCGAGGTCAACGCCAAGCGCGATCCTGAGAATCCGATTATGCTGATCTCGGACGAACCGTATCGCGAGATCGTCTATGGAACCGAGGTGCCTTGGGTGCCTTCGATCTACGAGCACACCATCGTGTGCTACTCGTATTCCAAGTCGCTGTCGCTGCCGGGTGAGCGCGTGGGGTGGATCCTAGTTCCTAATACGAATCCTCAGGCAGCTCGTCTTATGCCCGCCGTTGCCGGTGCCGCCCGCACGCTGGGCTTCGTGTGCGCACCGGCCCTCTTCCAGCGTGTAATCATCGACTGCATTGATGAACCGAGCGATGTCGAGGCCTATGCGCGCAACCGCACTGCGCTTACCGACGCACTAGCGGAGTACGGCTACACCTATGTTGAGCCGGATGGCGCGTTCTACCTATGGGTGAAAGCGCTGGAGCCCGATGCGAATGCGTTCTGTGAGCGCGCGAAGAAGTATGAGTTGCTTGCGGTTCCCTCGGACAGCTTTGGTATGCCGGGTTGGTTCCGCCTGGGCTATTGCGTGAGTTACGAAACGATTATCAATTCGCTACCCGCTTGGAAACAGTTGGCGGACGAGTATCGTTAAAAGTAAAGCGCTCTGCCTACAATGTTTTACGTGAAACGGGGTTTGGTGTTAAGCCGGACCCCGTTGTCATGGACGTTGTGTCTTTGGGATGGAGCGGTTTTACGACTATCGAAGGCTATGCGTACAATGAATATAAGCGACGGCCGTGCCAGATAAGGAGACCTGATGCCCTACCTGCTTTCTTGTGACATTCATACCCATACGATGTTCTCTGCGCATGCATATTCGACCATTGAGGAGAATGTGTACTGGGCGGCAGAGCGTGGTCTGCAGGTGCTCGGATCTGCCGACCATTTGAGCTCTATGGTTACGGCTTGCCCCAATGACCTGCGCAGTTACCAGTTCTTTATCAACCAGGATATCTGGCCGCGCATTTGGAGCGGCGTGCTGGTGCTGCGTGGTGCCGAGGCCGATATCGTTTCGCTGGACGGAAGCCTGTTTGGCGAGGACACCCCTGTCACGCTCGATATTGCCGGCGATTCGTACAGCCGTCAGCATTCGCTGTTCGATTTGGTTACGCGTAATTTGGATTATTTGGTTGCGAGCGTGCATAATCCGCAGATTGCTGAAGGCGCGACGCTGGCCCAGACGACCGAGATGTATATCAATGCCCTGGAGCACCCCAAGGTGTTCATGCTGGGTCACACGGGGCGTTCGGGCGTGCCGTTCGATATCGACGAGGTGCTGTTGGCAGCTAAGGCCAAGCACAAGATTATCGAGATCAACAACCATAGTCTTGAACACGGTGTCGACACTGAGCATTGGGCCGTATGCCGCAAGATCGCCGAGCGCTGCGCCGAGCTGGGCGTGGGCATTGGCGTGTCAACCGATGCCCACATTGGCATGGCCATTGGCAAGCTCGATCACGCGCGCAAGATGCTCGACGAGATTCACTTCCCGCTGGATTTGATCGTGACGCGCGACCGCGAGACGCTGCTGCGCGAGATGGCGGCAGCCGGCGTGTGCGACCTGCGCAAGGGGATGTAGCGGAATTTATAAACCAAGTGAAGGGGGCGGCCCAGACGGGCCGCCCCCTTTCCTGTCTCAAAGATCTACCGGGGTTGGTTAGCGGCGCTCGAGGACCGCTACGGTTTCGGTGTGATCGGTATGGGGGAACATGTCGACGGGCGTGATCTTGAGCAGTCGGTAGCCTCCGTCGAGGAGCTGATGCAGGTCGCGCTCTTGGGTCACGGGGTTGCAGCTGATATAGGTGATGCGGCGCGGCTTAAGTGCGCAGGCAGCTTCGAGGAACTCGGGCGTGGAGCCGGCGCGCGGCGGGTCGATGGAAAGAACGTCGACGCGTTCGTTGTTGTCGGCGGCATCCAGGATGTAATCGGTCGCATCGTCGGCCATAAACCAGGCGCTGCGGGTGAGGCCGTTGAGCTCGGCATTGCGGCGTGCGTCGGCAACGCCCGCCGGGTTGCGCTCCACGCCGAGCAGCATAATGCCGATACCCTTGTTCTGGACATCTTTAGCTGCGCAAAGACCGATGGTACCGCTACCGCAATAGGCATCCATGAGTACGTCGCCCTGCTGCAGGTCCATGCCGTCAATCGCGAGCTGATAGAGCAGCTCGGTCTGCTGCGGGTTGGTCTGGTAGAACGCGGTGGGGGAGATATCGAACTCGCAGCCGAGCAGCTGGTCGCGCATGCACTCGGCGCCATATACAATGCGGGTTTCCTCGCCGAGGATGGCGTTGCCGGGACGTCCGTTGATGTTTTGGGCGACGGTGACGATGTGCGGATTGAGTGCGGCGACAGCCTCAAAGAACTCCTGCGCATGCGGCAAGTCGCGCTGAGCGGTCACGAGCGTGACCATGACCTGGTCGGTACGCCAACCGCAGCGGACGACGGCATAGCGAAGTAAACCAAGATGCTTGTCCTCATTAAAGGCGGGAATATGCAGCCGCTCAGCTTCGCGTGCGATGCCGTTGAGAATCTGACGGGCACCCGGTGCCTCGACAGGACACTCGGGTACGGCAACGATCTTGTGCGTGCCGCGCTCAAAGAAACCGCAACGGACGGCTCCCTCCTTACCGGGAGCAAAGGGAGTGGCAGCCTTATGACGAAAGCCACGCGGCGCAGGATATTTGCCCGGGTCGCCCAGGGTGACACCCATGCCACGAATAGGATCTACAGCAATGCCCTCACGCTCACAAAGCGAAGCAAAAAGCTCCTCCATAGCAGCCTGCTTGGCGGCGAGCTGCTTCTTATAAGGACGATTGAGCGCCGTACACCCACCGCAAGCTTTCATGATCGAACAGGGAGACTTGGGGTCCACAGCCTTACGCGCAGACGAAACCTGATCTTTATGTGAGCGCTTGGAGCGAGTCTGAGATGCCTTATCCTCGTTCCGACGAGAGCCGGGACGCTTGGCCTTAGCCTTGCCCTTAGCCGACTGACCCTTCGCATTCAGAGACGACTTGGATTTCTTAGAAGATTTTTTCTCCCCCGACCCCTCAGCCGCCTCGATCAAAGCACGACGAGCCTTACGCTCCGCACGAGATTCTGCCATCAATAACTCCACTAATTCATGAATTAAAGCTGCAAGTATTGTACCGTGCCAAGCCAGCAGACGATATACAAGCGGTTTAATCGTGTCAGCGATAAGCCCAACGACGGTTGCCCGCCGCGTGAGGGGTGTGGGGGTTAAGTTTATCGCGAGTTCCGCACGAACAGGAGGCCACTTAATGTGGCCTCCGTCGTGAGCAGGACTGTAGAGCAGGAAACTTAACCCCCACACCCCTCACGCGGCGGGCAAGCCCTCCCTTGTACTCCATCTCACTAAAGTGTATGATTCTGAACGTTACATGACTCACTTTACCTAACTAAAGTGCCATCAAGGGGGAATACCATGAATACCGATATGTCTCGTCGTCAGTTTGTTGGCCTAGCCGGCTCGCTTGCCACGGTGCTTGGCCTTGGTCTTGTCGGTTGCGGCGGTGGTGCCGGCAAGGGCTCCGCTGATGGCTCTGCCGCGGCCAAGGATGTGAAGGGCGCTGCGGAGTCCAAGAAGCTCGTGGTGGGCTTTGATAAGTCCTATCCTCCGTACGGCTTTGTGGGCGACGATGGCGAGTACACCGGCTTTGATCTCGATCTGGCCAAGGCTGTTGCCGATAAGCAGGGCTGGGAGGTCAAATACGAGGCCATCGACTGGGATGCCAAGGATACGCTGCTCAACTCGGGTGCCATCAACTGCATCTGGAACGGCTTTACCATGGAGGGTCGCGAGGACGACTACACGTTCTCCGAGCCGTACATGCTCAACGAGCAGGTGCTGGTGGTCAAGAAGGACGCGGGCATCAAGAGCTGGGACGATCTTGCCGGCAAGACCGTGATTACCCAGACCGATTCCGCTGCGCAGGATGTGCTCGAGGGTGACCAGAAGGATCTGGCGGCGACGTTTGCCACGCTCGACACGATCGGCGAGTACAACACGGCCTTTATGCAGCTCGAGAGCGGCGCGGTCGATGCCGTGGCTTGCGACCTTTCGATTGCCCAGTATCAGCTTGCCGCCAAGCCCGATGCTTATATGCAGCTTGATGAGCCGCTGTCCAGCGAGCACTACGCCGTCGGCTTTAAGAAGGGCGACACCAAGTCGGCCGACGCCGTGACCGAGTCGCTCAAGGCACTCTATGAGGACGGCACGGTCAAGGACCTGTGCGACAAGTATGCGGATTACGGTCTATCCTTCGACAACTGGGTTTTGAAATAGCGGCTTTCCCAGGCACCCGATTTTGCCGTTCAAACCGTCGCTTGCGCACATTTAGTACGCGGCGCTCCTCTTTCACGGCAAACTCGGGCACCTGGAAAACCCGCTTTAGCATTGGGTTCGCCGTTCCGTTGCTGTGAAAGAGAGCTTGGGTTGTCTATTCAGGTCATGATGCAGATGCTTGGCCAGGGATTCTTGGTCAGTTTGCA
>CAUAJB010000058.1 GCA_958429225.1 uncultured Collinsella sp. | reverse complement strand
ACAAAGCAGCAAGGCATGCCGTTGCATCGGTCAAAACCACCACGAAGGTGCCTGTCCCCTTTGTGGTGGTTTTAAATCATGGTCGGTGCGAAAAACGAATAACCGTTCATACGCGATCTCCTTACTTATATATGCGTCGCATTGCCGCCATTATAGCGACCGCTGCGAGCGATCATGCCGTCGGCAAAACGCTATCTCAGCCATAATAATCGACGTTTCCCCAGGTAAAACCTACCAAAATAAACCTGTCCCTTTTTGGTAGGCACAATAACCCATAAGGTAAGTATGTTTCTGAGTTATTTCGTGTTGACCCATTTGAGCGCGATAGGGTATAACTCTACTCAACCGCTAGGGATTTTATTGAGAAAGGTGTTCTACCATGAGCAAGAACCTCTCCCAGCAGGTCGTTCTCGACCGCCGCGGCTTCGTTGCCGCCACCTTCGCAACCGTCGCCGGCCTTGGTCTTGCCGGCTGCTCCGACACCAGCGCCGAGGCCGACAAGGGTTCCGCCGCCGGCTCCTCCAAGGGCTCCGAGGATACCGAGGTTTCCGCCACGCTCGATGCCAAGGCATTCGACAAGCTCGTCGGCAACGGTCCCAAAGCCGATAACGACGCCATCGCCGCCAGCACCTGGGCGACGGCCGTTAAGAACGCCGGCGTCTTTAAGATCGGTGGCGTTCAGACCTCTACGCTCTTCTCCCTCCTCAACGAGAAAGACGGTCAGACCCGCGGCTTCGACGCCGGTATCGCACAGCTCCTGTCCAACTACATTCTGGGCGAGAACAAGGTCGAGATCACCCAGGTGACCTCGGACACGCGCGAGTCCGTCCTGCAGAACGGCCAGGTCGACGCCGTCTTTGCCACCTACACCATCACTGACGAGCGCAAGAAGCTCGTCTCCTTTGCCGGTCCCTACTACTACACCCAGCAGGCCATCCTGGTGCTCGCCGATAACGACGACATCAAGAGCGTCGACGACCTTGCCGACAAGAACGTCGCCGTCCAGTCCGGCTCCAACGGTCCCGCCATCCTGGAGGAGTTCGCCCCCAAGGCCAGCCAGCAGGAGTTCAAGACCGACGAGGAAGCCCGCCAGGCACTCCAGCAGGGCCGCGTTGACGCCTACGTCATCGATAACAACATGCAGCAGAGCGCCCTGGTCCGCGAGCCCGGTAAATACAAGATCGCCGGCAAGCCCTTCGGCAGCAAGGAGCCCTATGGCATCGGTCTACCGCTCGATTCCGACGGCGTCGCCTTTGTCAACGACTTCCTTAAGAAGATCGAGGACGACGGCACCTGGACTGAGCTGTGGCAGATCTGCATCGGCGACCGTACGGGCGACACCAATGTTCCCGAGCTGCCCGAGATCGGCGCCTAGGCAGCGAGCCTGGTAACAGCCGCAACGAAACCATACGGAAACGCATGATGCGCTTTATTGCGGTAAACTGTTTCCTCACTGAGTTGTCGGGGCTTCCGTACACACGGGAGCCCCTTTCCTTACCGGCAGGAGGTCCGCATGAGTCTCTCCGAGCTCTGGTCGCTCTATGGCCAGAACTATATCGACGCCCTGCTAGCAACCTGGGGCATGACACTTGAGTCGTTTGCCATCGCCATGGTGCTGGCCGTTGCCGTCACCGTGATGCGCGTGTCGCCGCTCAAGCCGCTGCGCGTCTTTGGCGACCTGTATGTCCAGGTCTTCCGTAACATCCCCGGCATTGCGCTGCTCATCATCGTCGTCTATGCGCTGCCGCCGCTCAAGGTCGTCCTGCCCTACCGCACCTGCGTTATCGTCGCCACGATCCTTTTGGGCTCGGCCTTTGGCTCCGAGAACTTTATGAGCGGCATCAACACCGTTGGTGTCGGTCAGGTCGAAGCCGCACGTTCGCTCGGCATGAGCTTCAGCCGCATCCTCGCCAAGATCGTGATTCCGCAGGCACTGCGCTCGAGCGTGCTGCCCATGACTAACCTCTTTATCGCCGTCATGCTCACTACCGCCTTGGGCAGCCAGGTGCCGCTTAAGCCGCAAGAGCTCACCGGCGTGGTGAGCTATATCAACACGCGCTCGCTCGGCGGCGTCGCCGCGTTCTTTATCTCGGCGCTCGGCTACCTGGGCACAGCCTTCGTGGTGAGCCACATTGGCAACTATATCGATAAGAAGGTGAGGATCCTCCGATGAGCAAGCACTCCACCTCCGCGCTCACCATGCGCGATGCGCTCTACGAGGCTCCCGGCCCCAAGATGCGCGCCAAGATTCGCATCGGCACCGCCATCTCGCTTGTTGCTGTCGCCGCGCTCGCCATCCTGGTACTGCAGCGCTTCTATGTGACCGGCCAGCTTTCGGTCCACTATTGGTATTTCTTTACGCACCTCACCACCTGGAAGTTCCTGCTTGCCGGCTTTGAGGGCACTGTTAAAGTCGCACTCACCGCTGGCGCCATCGCACTGGTGCTGGGCTTAGCCCTTATGCTCGGCCGCACCAGCGACATTAAGCCGCTCCAACTGGTTTGCCGCGTGCTCACCGATTTCTTCCGCGGCGTACCGAGCCTGCTGTTTATCTACTTCTTCTTTTTGGTGCTGCCCCAGTACAAGATCTCGCTGCCGTCGTTTTGGATGCTCACGCTTCCCGTCGCGCTCGCTGCAGCCGGCGTGCTGGCCGAGATTTTCCGCGCCGGCGTCAATGCCGTGCCGCGCGGCCAGGTCGAGGCCGCCCAGGCGCTCGGTCTCTCCAAGGCCAAAATCACCTTTAAAATCGTGTTGCCGCAGGCTATTCGGTTTATCATTCCGTCGTTGATTTCGCAGCTTGTGGTCGTAGTCAAAGACACCACCGTCGCCTATGTGGTGAGCTACCCCGACCTCATGCAAAACGCCCGCGTGCTCATTACCAACTACGACGCCCTCGTGTCGGTCTACCTAGTTATCGCGGTCATCTACATCCTCATCAACGTCGCGATCAACAAGGCCGCTGTCTATGTTTCGCACAAGACCGGCGCGACCATCATCCGCTAACGCTTTACCATTTCGAGTCATAAGGAGCCGAGCACCATGGCACAGAGCACCTCTTCCACCGGCAATCAGCCGCTGATCGAGCTCAGACACGTCGATAAGCACTATGGCGATCTGCACGTCCTCAACGACATCAATCTCTCGGTCGACCGCGGCGAGGTCGTCGTTGTGATTGGACCCTCGGGCTCGGGCAAGTCGACCATGTGCCGCACCATCAACCGTCTGGAAACCATCGACTCGGGCGAGATCCTCATCGAGGGCGAGCCCCTGCCGCAGGAAGGCAAGGACCTTGCCCGCATGCGTGCCGAACTGGGCATGGTGTTTCAGCAGTTCAACCTGTTCGCACATATGACCGTACTGCAGAACGTCATGCTGGGACCGGTCGATGTGCTGGGCGTCTCCAAGGACGAGGCCCGCGAGCGCGCCATGGACCTGCTGGGCCGCGTGGGCGTTGCCGAGCAGGCCGATAAGGTGCCCGCACAGCTCTCGGGCGGCCAGCAGCAGCGCGTAGCCATCGCCCGCTCGCTTGCCATGCAACCCAAGGCCATGCTTTTTGACGAGCCCACGAGCGCCCTTGACCCCGAAATGATCAACGAGGTGCTCGAGGTCATGGTCCGTCTGGCCCAGCAGGGCATGACGATGATCGTCATTACGCACGAGATGAACTTTGCCCGCCGCGTAGCCGACCGCGTCGTGTTTATGGCCGACGGCCAGATCGTGGAAACCGGCACGCCCGACGAGTTCTTCGACCACCCCCAGACCAAGCGCGCCCAGGACTTCCTCAACTCCATCAAGGGCCACTAACCAGACCGCCCACCCGCCCGCCATGCCCATCCAAACTCGAAAGTTACACCTATGATCGGAACTCGCACTTCATCGTCATACACCCCGCACGTCGACGTCGCCCCCGCCAACCGCCCACTCATCCTCGTCGCGCCGCGCTGGGAAGAGGCGAAGCCGTTTTTGAGCGAGACGCTCTCCCCCAACGAGGAGATCGCCAGCGTCTTTGTCGATGCCATCCTTGCCGCCGGCGGCCTGCCGCTGCAGATGTCCATCACCAAGGACATTGAGGTTATCCGTCATTACGTCGATATCGCCGACGGCATCGCCATTCCCGGCGGCCCGGACGTCAACCCCAAACGCTGGGGCGACGAGCGTCCTTACGACCCCACGCTGTGCTGCGAGATTCGCGACCGTTTTGAGTTTAAGCTGGTTAACGAGGTGCTTCGCGCCAAGAAGCCGCTCTTTACCACCTGCCGAGGCACGCAGCTGCTCAATGTCGCCACCGGCGGCACCCTGTGCATGGACGTGCCGAGCCTGGGTGCGCGCGAGGGCCGCACGCAGTGGCGCCATACCCACGTGCTCAACGATCCCGTGCACCCCGTCGAGGTCGTGCCGGGCTCGCTGCTGGAGCGCGCGGTTGGCGGGCACAGACTGATCCAGACCAACTCGGCACATCACTGCTGCGTCGACCGTCTGGGTAAAAGCACGCGCTTGGTCGCCAAGGCAACCGATGGCGTTCCCGAGTGCATCGAAGTCGAAGGCCAGCCTTTCTGCCTGGGCGTGCAATGGCATCCCGAGTACACCTGGCAGACGCTCGAGACCGACTTTAACCTGTGGAAGTCGTTTGTCGAGGCAGCGGCCAAAGTTAAGCAGGCACGCTAGCTCGCGAACCACTCAGGTTAAAGCCTCCTATGCCAGGGGGGGGCAGACACCAGCCACGGTGCCCGCCCCCCTGTATTTGGTACGCTCGGTATGATTATCCCTCACAAACAATCAAAGAAATCTCGACCGCAATCGGTCTACGGTAAAGCAAATGGTAAAAACGCTTGCTACGTTTATTAGGCAGTCAATTAGAATCGAAATGCATTGACTATTCCCCAACGGGGTCACGCCACAAATCCACATGAGCATCGAGGCTGGAAGCGGAAGCATGGAATTGGCCCCGATCTGTATGTAGATCGCTACAACGTTGACAAGCAACAGCATGCCAATCGGACCGAAGCCGGACCCAAAATAGGAAACAGCGATCACGCAAGAGACCACGTATGCAAGGCAGGCTGCGGCAGCAAGAACAAGTCGATAGCAAAATACATGCAGGTTGAAATACTGCTGAGCATCCAGAACGATTGCGCAGTTAAGACAGTACAAAACGACACTCGACAGGATAAACGCGACCAAAAGGGCGAGGGATGACAGTATCGCCCGCGCAACAGTAGCGCACACCCGCTTCCCTCCCCGAGCCGCCGACAACCCCCACGGTTCCTCAATAAAGCCCGAACTGACAAAGCGCGGCACAATGCAAGCCGCGATGAACGGAAAGAACAATGCATGAGCCAACGGGGCTACGTTGAACAGCAGACCGCGAAAAACCTCTGCATTACCAAATAGAAGGGCATCCTCTGCCGATAGCCGAAGCGTCGGGTCTGGGAAAAAGCCCAAGAAACTGTTCTCACGGAGGCTACAGAACCACATCGGGAATGAATTAAGCTGCAATGCCACCATGCACGCATAAATTATCAAGATTAAGGCGTACACCCATTTGCTCACATGCTTCAATTCTGACTGGAGAAGTCTTTTAATCTGACGAGCCATTGAGCACACCCCCAGCGCGAAAGCTCACGAGAGCGTAAATCAATACCGATAGACAGCTGGCTGCCACGCCATATTCCAGAAGTATCAGCTGACCCATATCGCTATACCCAAGGGCACATCCGACTCCAAGGTACGGCCCTGGAAGGAGGAAGATCCATCGCAAGGATGGTATGGGCGTCTGAAGGTAAGTTCCGTAGAGCGTCAAGCTCATGACAAATCCGATTATTGCCACAGCCCCGCTAAATACGGCGCTGCTTGTAATCCGATAGATGGTCACCGTCTCCAACGCAACCGATATCACCAATACGGCGTTGATTATCATCGCAGGCAAAAATGCAGCCAGCATGTCGTGCGCACAGCTTTGCCCACCACGTATTATGGCTATTGCAAAAAGAAGAAGGCAAAGCGCACTATATGCTGCGCCAATTATTAAAGCAGACGAAAACACATGTGCTAGGACCCCATTAAAGCGGGTAAGACCTCTTGCTGAAGAAATTCGGTATCCCTCTTCATAGCCGCGCTCCTGTAAAATCGCCAGGCAAACGATGAGCGGAACGAACAGAGAGGTGCCGGCAAAAGCACTGCGCACAAGGGACTCATCGGGTGCAGAAGGATCAATTACATTCCAGCAGAAGCCAATATCCTCCCCAAAAACGCTATTGCCAAAGGCGAGCAACGTTGTTCCGTTTTTTAGAAAGATGCCGAAGAGAAGGCCGAACGCCAGCATAAACGCAAGACCAAACTTCGCCGGAAACATCCTGTGCAAACGCATCATATCTGCCTTTACGGGATGGATCGCCCGCTTCATAGCGAGACCGCCTTCATCAAGCGCCTGTAATACTCTTTTAGGGACGACGCCTCATCCCTTATGACATCCATCGATTCCTTTTTCAGCAGTTCGCCGTCGTGAAGAAACAGGCAGCTTGTTGCAACCGATGCCAACTCATCCAAATCATGGCTAGAGATGAGCATGGTCTTACCCTGTTCTCGATTCAATCGACCGATAAGGGCCCATATACTCTCGATGCCCAGCGGGTCCAACCCGTTTGCTGGCTCATCAAAAATAAGCAGATCAGTGTCACTCAACAAAGCCGTAGCTATATCCAGCCGCCGTTTCATTCCCAGAGAAAAACTGCTCACGCTCTTTTTCTCTTCGACGTCCAGCCCGACTAGGCTCAAAACGCGAGAAATCTCACGATTCGCATCAAGCCCCCATTCCAAACATCGGATTTGGAGATTCTCAACCGCACTGAGGGATTGGTATGCTCCGCTGGAATCTGGCACATAGCCGACACGCGTCCGCATCAAGCCAAGCTCTCTTTTTGATTTGCCTCCAAAGAGCTCCACGCTCCCCGACGATGGCTCGCAGAGGCCCAGCACTATTTTAATAAGCGTGCTTTTGCCCGCACCGTTTGCACCAACAAGGGCACAAAGCTCAGACTGATGCACCTCGAAGGAAACGTCATGCAAAACGCGCCGTTTCCCGTAGCGCTTTGACACCTTTGACAGCTTTATCGCTGATGCATTCATTGGCCTCCCGTTCTGCTTGATAGCAAAACCGCTCATATCGTTCCTTCTTTTCTTTATCGTTTTTCCTAGTTGTTATTGTTTTTCGATAACTCATATTTGTCAAGATAATTAATAAAGAAGGGACCCGTGTTAGACACGGGTCCCGTTACACTGATATTTCGTTATAGCTGTTCGCTCTATGCTACTCGTCGCTCAAATCTACAGCGAAGACTGATGTCGGAAGCGACGCCTCATTGCCTCCACCATTCCGCATCTGCCTCACGACATTTTTTGCACGCTCAACAATAAGCTCCTCAAGCTCTTTCTCACTCACCCGCCGAATAATATCTCCCGGTTGACAGTCAAGTTCATCGCAAATATCGAGAAGCGTCTTAAGGCGAATAGCTTTAATTTTTCCGTTTCTTAGCTTAGAAATATTAGCCGGAGTATGCCCCGTGGCACGAATCAGATCAGCACTGGTCTTTCCGGTCTTAAGTAGCTGCGTCTCAAGCTCGATGATGAGATAGCTCATGCTTCCTCCTACACAAGCTCGTCAGACTGCTCTTGGAGCAGCGAGGCATAACTCCAGATCACCGAGATACACAGACAGACAGCCGCGCCGATAAGCGACCCCGCATCAAAGGCAACGCCTTGGCAAATCTCAATAACGAAGGAATGAGGCACGACGTAAAGCTCCAGCCCACCAATGGTAAGATTGACCGATCCGTAGGCACCAATAAGCGAAACCGCGGCGTTAACAGCAAAGGCAAGCGCAAGAACACGGATAAGCCGCACATGCGTCTTGGTAAAGGGCGAGACGCCTCGCGAGATGTTACGGCTGATCCCACACAGAACGACAAGCGAAATACCCACGACGAGTGCCAGGCACAGTCCGCTTGGGATAACGATGCACCCGCCATCGAGAAGCGTCACGACGCCGAAAGAATCGACAGAGGCAACGTTTGCAACCGCATACCAGATCACGTAAACAACCAACGCGGCAAAAGCGACGAGCATCCCTGCAAAAACGGCTGCCATGCAAAAGCCAAGCTTCCTGATATTTTCGCCCGCCTTGGCCATACGCTGAACGCTGTTAGACATACACTCACCCTCATCGACTCGATCGTTATTCGAACAGTTTATCGAACAACGATATTGATTGCATGCGGAAAGCCCCGCCAGTGCGCATAGGCCATTTACTAACCCGGAGGGGTGAGCGTGGATTTTTGGACACATATCGAACGAGAGTGGATAATCTCCCACTTTGAGGCCGCCACCGGGCCTAAAACGGGAGATTATCCACTCTCATAGTCATCAAGGCTCGCAAGCTCTTATTCAGCCACCTCGCGCAGGGCCGACATCGTAGCCGCATATTGCTGCTGCAGCGCATGCATTCCCTCGCGAGCGCCGTCAACGGCATCAGCGCCACGTAGCGCTTCGGTCACCACGACCGCAGGCTCGTACAGATTATCGAATCCCAGATTCTGACTCACGCCCTTGAGCGTATGCGCTGCCATAAACGCGCTCTTGGCGTCTCCCGCCGCCATGGCGGCCTCCAGCTTGTCTATGCTCTCGTCATCCAAAAACTTGAGGGCAAAGCGGGCAAGCATTTCCTCGCCCATCAGCCGAGCGCACGCGTCATCATAATTGGCGCCGATCTTCTCATACGCCTCACGCATGGAAATCATGGATTAAAACTCCTTTGGTCAAACTAAATCGTGGGAAACGCGGCGATATCGGCGGGGCGTGCCAACGTCTCGGCAATACGGTCTTGCACCTCGAGCAGGCAGTCGAGCAACAGCGGGTTAAAGGTGCCGCACTTACCGTCCAGAATCATCTGGATTGCCTCCTTGTGCGGGATAGCGTCCTTGTACACGCGCACGCTCGTCAGAGCATCGTACACATCGGCCACCGAGACCACCTGTGCGGCAATGGGTATTTCGTCGCCCTTAAGGCCATCAGGATAACCCCTGCCATCCCAGCGCTCGTGATGCCAACGCGCAATCTGGTACGCATATTCCATAAGCGCATTGCCGACGTGATGACGGCCCAGCTCAAGCAACATGTCGGCGCCGATCGTGGTATGCGTCTTCATAATCTCGAACTCCTCGGGCGTAAGACGCCCGGGTTTGTTGAGGATCGCATCGTCAATCGACATCTTGCCGATATCGTGCAGCGCCGAAGCCAAGGCA
The DNA here is from genome assembly GCA_958429225.1 of uncultured Collinsella sp. GTDB lineage: Bacteria > Actinomycetota > Coriobacteriia > Coriobacteriales > Coriobacteriaceae > Collinsella. Next base: position 3,125 of record CAUAJB010000058.1, on the reverse strand, counting down.
ATCGTGGAGCGCTCCTCATTGTCGAGGAAGATGGTGTCGCTACGCTGGACCAGACAGTCCAGCAGCAGCTCGGTCAGCTTTTCGATATTCGTAACGTGCCTGCCGCTCTCGCCATTGCGAAGCTCCATGACGCCAGCCATGATGTCGATGAGCATGCGACTGTTCTTGACGCGCTCGTTGTACTGCTGGGACAGCAGGCTCGTCAGGCGGCGCTGTTTGGCGTATAGGCGGATAGTGTTGCTTACACGGCGGCGTACGACACGGGAGTCAAATGGACGGCTGATATAGTCCGAGGCGCCCAGCTCATACGCGCGCAGAACCATATCATCGGAATCTTCGCTCGAAATCATGATGACAGGCAGATTGTCGATACCCGATCGGCGCGACAGATCGGCCAGCACCTCAACGCCGCTTATGCCCGGCATCACAATATCCAGCAGCACGAGCGACAACTTATCGCCATAGCGGTCGACCATGTCGAGCGCCGTACGACCGTTATCGGCCTCGAGGATGCAATACTCGTCCTTGAGCATCTCGTTGAGAATGGCTCGGTTCATCTCGGAGTCATCGATAATAAGCACCAAAGGCTTTTCGCTTTGGAAGGCCTCGATGGAATCGGAATCGGTCACGACCGTACCGGCTTTTGCCTTAGCGCGGCTCAGTAACTGGACAGCGCGGCCAACGCCCTCGTCGACCGTCTCGCCATGAATGCGAACGCCACCAACACATGCCGTCAAGCTCACGTACTCATGGCCCGGAATAACCGTGGAATGAACGGCATCGGATACCTGATGCAGGCGACGGGTAAAGTCATCGGAGGGAATATCGGGCATGACGACCACAAACTTGTCGCAGCCATAGCGCACAAGCTCGTCAGTCGAACGAATACCGCTGCGTATGGCTGTCGCTACAGCACCGAGCGCAAGGTCGCCGGCATGGCGGCCACACGTATCGTTGAAGACCCTAAAATCATCAAGGTCGATCACCGCCACGCCGGCCTTCATGCGGGCGCTACGAAGCTTTTCTTCGTAATATCGGCGATTGCGCACACTCGTCAGCACGTCGGTGTAGACAAGGTCCTCTTCTGCGGCCTCCTGCTCATCGATCGGACGTACCATCAGCAAGACGCGAGGCTCGCCCTCGACCTTTAGAGGGCGCAGACGGGCGCGGTACTCAACACCATCGTTGAGCAGTTGCTCCGACACCTCATCGGAGTCTGCCAAGGCCTCAAGACTCAACTGACGCAGACAAGGGCAGCGATCGCCGGCGAGCAAGCAGTTAGGCTCGCTCTTAATCTGATCGGCCGACAGCAAACGCACCACGGGGTAGGTCTTCGCGACGCGGGCGACTTCAGCGGCAGCCTCCTCGTCGGTTAGATTGACCTCGTGATTATTGAGCATATGGGGCCCTTTCGATAGTTTCGCATGGTAGCGGTGGGTTCCAAATGTTACAAGGGTAACACCTTGTCGATGCAGGTAAGCACGTGAATGCTGTTACATTTTTATGAGTTGGCAGACGGCGCGATTGAAGCCGCAGGCGTGAGGTTTTGAACACATTTGTTAGCACGGCCGAAACGTCTGCGGGTGAAGCCCGCTTTGGCTATTGCGGCTGCTAGAGCCCCAGGATGCCACGGACAGCCCGGGCAGCCGCTGCCGGTCGATCGCGTAGGCCGTTGTGCGCGCCGGGAACCATTACGAGTGGACAGTCCAAAAGCTCAGCCGCCACCCTCGTGCCCGCCTCGCGGGGTGTACCGACCGAAAGCTCGCCCAAAAGCACGGCGTTCACCGTTCTTGACGCGCGGACGCTATCCCAATCGGGAACGCAGGTCATAGTAATCCCGTATTCGTTTGCCATGAAACTGCGGCCGTTGCGTAGGGCATGTTTGGCTTCCGCCTCGGTTAACTTGGGGGCCTCAGGGTCCGAATCGCCGATGGCGCCAAGGAAGGCCCGCAATGCCCTGGAGACCTTTCCCGCGGCGATCATCTCGAGCAAAACCGGGGCCGCGCCCAGACCGGCGCCCTCGTTTGTCACGGCGGGTTCGTGCAAGATCGCACGCGAGATTATGGCGGGGTTTGCACGGAGAAGCTCCAGCGTCACCAGCGTACCGGCACTGTGCGCGAGCACGTTTGCCGGAGCGCCAATATGCTCAATAACGGCCTGCAGGTCGGCGGCCTGGACGGCGAGGTCGTAGCGTCCATCTGCAGCGTCACCGCTCTCGCCGCAACCGCGGCGGTCGTAAGCAATGACGCGATAGTCGCAGGCGAGCTCGCGGGCGATGCCGTCAAAAAAGACACCGTCGACGCACGCACCGTGCACGCACACCAAGGCGGGTGTATCGGACGATACATCCGGGCTGGCATACTCGCGGCAGGCGATCGTGGTGCCCGCATTCTCGACTGTAAAATCCATACTGTGTTCCCATCATCAATGCCCATCCAGACGCAGGCCAGCAGGGCCGGACAGGTCCTCATCGTCTTGCGCTTTGTTAACAGATTAACTGTACCTGACTCGAAACCTTTCATGACACGGCATCGAAAGCAGAGCGAAAAATCGAAACCTGTAAAGCACAAGCCCAAACCACGCATTAGCGGCGATGCTATGCTTAAGCTCAACTGTCCCAAGGAGCATATGCCTATGTCTACGTTTTTAAATGCCAGCCCCATCTTTGGGCCCGTCCGCAGCCGCCGTCTGGGCCTTTCGCTCGGTGTCAACATGATGCCGGCGAGCGGTAAGATCTGCACGTTCGACTGCATCTACTGCGAGAACGGTCTCAACGCCGAGCGCCCCTGCCACGAGCCCTATAACACGGCTGCCGTGGTGCTCGATGCACTCGAGGCCAAGCTGCACGAGATGGCAATCGAGGGTGAGCTGCCCGATGTAATCACGTTTGCCGGCAACGGCGAGCCCACCGCCGCGCCGGAGTTTCCGCAGGCCATCGCCGGTGCCGTCGCGCTTCGCGACCAGCTGGCCCCAAACACCAAGATTGCCGTGCTTTCCAACGGCACGCGCGCCGACCGTCCCCAGGTGCACGATGCGCTCATGATGGTCGACGACAACATCCTCAAGCTCGATACGGTCGACCCGGCATTTATCCAGCTGCTCGACCAGCCCGTTGGCCCCTACGA
>CAUAJB010000057.1 GCA_958429225.1 uncultured Collinsella sp. | reverse complement strand
GGCAAGAAAAAGCTCTATTACATTTCCGCCGAATTTTTGATCGGCAAGCTGCTCATCAACAACATGATCGACCTTGGCATCTATGCCGAGGTTAAGGACCAGCTCACCGCCGCAGGCCACGACCTCAACAAGATCGAGGAGTTTGAGGTCGAGCCGTCACTCGGCAACGGCGGCCTGGGCCGCTTGGCCGCGTGCTTCCTGGATTCCATCGCCACGCTGGGCTTGACCGGCGATGGCGTGGGCCTCAACTATCACTACGGTCTGTTCCGCCAGCGCTTTGTCGACAACCAGCAAAAGGCCGTCCCCGACGAGTGGCTTGGCGAGCAGGACATCCTGATCGATGGCGACCGCTCCTACACCGTCAAGTTTGGCGATTTTGCCGTCACCTCCAAGCTCGTCAACATCGATGTGCCCGGTTACGGCCAGCCCACCAAGAACCGTCTGCGCCTGTTTGACCTGGCAAGTGTCGACGACGGTCTGGTCCCCGGCAGCTCCATCGACTTCGACAAGACCGAGATCGCCAAGAACCTCACCTTGTTCCTCTATCCGGATGATTCCGATGAGCAGGGCCGCCTGCTTCGCATCTACCAGGAGTACTTCATGGTGAGCAACGCCGCCCAGCTCCTGATCGACGAGGCCGTCGAGCGCGGCAGCAACCTGCACGATCTGGCCGACTACGCCGTGGTCCAGATCAACGACACGCACCCCACTATGGTCATTCCCGAGCTCATCCGCCTGCTCACCACCGAGCACGACATCGAGTTTGACGAGGCCGTTACCATCGTGCGCTCCATGGTCGCCTACACCAACCACACGATCCTTGCCGAGGCGCTCGAGAAGTGGCCGCTCGCCAACCTGCAGAAGGTCTCCCCTGCCATCGCCGACATTATCGTCAAGCTCGATAAGATCGCAAAGGCCGAGCACGACGACCCGCGCGTTGCCATCATCGACGAATACGACACCGTCCACATGGCCCACATGGACATCCACTTTGGCTTCTCCATCAATGGCGTCGCTGCGCTTCACACCAAGATTCTGGAGGACACCGAGCTTCATCCGTTCTACGAGATCTATCCCGAGAAGTTCTCCAACAAGACCAACGGCATCACCTTCCGCCGCTGGATCCATGGGGCCAACCCCGCGCTGGCCAGCCTACTCGACGATGTGATCGGCACCGATTGGCGCAGCACCGGCGACCTGAGCAAGCTCGCCGAATTCGCTAACGACAAGGATGTTCTTGAGCGCCTGGCCGCCACCAAGGCCGAGGCCAAGACCATCATGCGTCAGTTTATGGCGCTCGAGCAGGGTGTGACCATTCCCTCCAACGCCATCATCGATGTTCAGGTCAAGCGTATCCACGAGTACAAGCGCCAGCAGATGCTCGCGCTCTACATCATCTGGAAGTACCTCGATATCAAGAACGGCAACAAACCCGAGCACGCCGTCACCATCATCTTTGGCGGCAAGGCGGCACCTGCCTACACCATCGCCCAGGACATCATCCATCTGATCCTGACGCTTTCCCAGTGGATTGCAAACGACCCCGACGTGGCCCCCTACTTGCAAGTCGTCATGATCGAGAACTATAACGTCACCGCTGCTGAGCACGTGATCCCCGCCGCCGACATCTCCGAGCAGATTAGCCTGGCCTCCAAGGAGGCGAGCGGCACCTCCAACATGAAGTTCATGCTTAACGGCGCCCTGACCCTGTGCACGCTTGACGGTGCCAATGTCGAGATTGCCGAGCTCGTGGGCGACGAGAACATCTACACCTTTGGCGCCTCGTCCAAGCAGGTCGAGCAGCTCTACGCCGAAGGCACCTATGACGCCGGCGCGCTCTACCGCAAGCCCGGTATCAAGCTGCTGGTGGACTTTATCACCAACCCCGCCTTTATGGCGACCGGCAACGCCGAGCGCCTGCAACGCCTGCACGACGACATCAAGGGCAAGGACTGGTTTATGGCCCTGCTCGACATTGAGGAATACATCCAGACCAAGGAGCGCGTGCTAGCCGACTACGAGGACCAGGACGCCTGGATGCGCAAGGCGCTGATCAACATCGCTAACGCCGGCACCTTCTCATCCGACCGCACGATTTCCCAGTACAACGACGAGATCTGGCACCTGAGCTAATTTCGCTTCCCTTACCCATCCTCTTGAAAGCGGAGTCGCGGCAACGCGGCTCCGCTTTTTGTGTCCATACGCCGGCCTGCGGACTGCTTTGATCAAACAATCTCGGTCTGTAACACCTAGCCGGCAAAATTGGGTCTACCTGTTACAGAGTGAGACAGACGGGCAAGGCGGTTAAAACAATCTCAATCTGTAACAGGTAACTGCCGAAATCAGTTCTTCGTGTTACAGATCGAGATGAAAGGACAGGCAGCTCGACGCCGTCTCGTTCTGTAACATCTAGACCCAATTTGGCTTTCCTCCTGTTACAGATCAAGACAACCTGACAGACGGGCAGCCCCAACACAAAGAAAGGCTCCCCTCTCGCCTAGCGGACGGGAGGGGAGCCTTATATGTGACCACGGCAAAAGGATGGCAATACCGCAGTCGCCCAAAGGGAGGGCCTGGATGCACCGGGCCTAGATAAGGTTCTTGCCAGACACCTTATCGAAGAGATGGGTCGCGTTCTTCTCGAACTTGAACCAGATGGTGTCGCCAGCCTTGAGCGCACCCTTGGCCTCGAGGTCGACGACGGGGATGATCAGGACAAACTGGCCGTCGGGAGCGGTCACGTGGACATGCTCGGTCGAACCCATGAGCTCGGTCACCTCGACGGTGCCCTGGAGCGCGCCCTCCTCGTCCTTGTCGGCAAGCAGAATCTGCTCGGGGCGCACGCCGGCCGTGATCTCCTTCACGTCTCCGCCGTCCCAGTTGAGGGCAAGCTGAGCGCAAGTCTCGGGGGCGAGAGCAACGTTCATATCCTCGGTCTTGACGGTGAAGCCGTTGCCCGAGCGCACCAGCTGGGCATCGAAGAAGTTCATCTGCGGCACGCCGATGAAGCCGGCGACGAAGATGTTCGCGGGATGGTTGAAAACCTCCTGCGGCGTGGCGATCTGCTGGACAACGCCGTCCTTCATGACCACGATGCGGTCACCGAGGGTCATGGCCTCGGTCTGGTCGTGGGTAACATAGATGAACGTACCCTTGATCTCGTGGCGTAGCTTGATGAGCTCGGCACGCATCTGGTTACGCAGCTTGGCGTCCAGGTTGGACAGCGGCTCGTCCATCAGGAAGACCTTAGGATCACGCACGATGGCGCGACCGATAGCGACACGCTGGCGCTGGCCGCCCGAAAGCGCCTTGGGCTTACGGTCGAGGTACTCGGTGATACCCAAGATCTCGGCAGCGGAGCGAACCTTGCGGTCAATCTCGTCCTTGGGGACCTTCTTGAGCTCAAGCGTAAACGCCATGTTCTCGTACACCGTCATATTGGGGTACAGAGCATAGCTCTGGAACACCATGGCGATGTCGCGGTCCTTGGGCGCCACGTCGTTGACGCGCTTACCATCGATAAGCACGTCGCCCGAGGTAATGTCCTCCAGGCCGGCAACCATGCGCATCGTCGTGGACTTACCGCAGCCAGAGGGGCCAACGAGGACGATGAACTCCTGGTCGTGAACGGTGAGGTTAAAGTCCTCTACAGCGAGCACGCCATCCTCGGTAACCTTGAGGTTGTGCTTCTTCTCCTCGGTCTTCTTCTTTTTGCCAAAGAAGCCCTTCTTTTTGGACTCGTTGTTGGGATACACCTTCTGAACATGTTTGAGAACGATCTCGGCCATGTCTTTACCTTTCGATATGCGGCGCCACGCTGAGGGGCGCCGCAGAAACTTGCAAAACAGTTACGGCATCAGCCCTTGACGGCACCTGCCACCACGCCGTCGATGATGTACTTCTGGCAGAGGATGTACATGACGACGATGGGGACAACGACCATCATGATGCAGGCCATCATGGGGCCGAGCTCGACGTGGCCGTAGCCGCCGCGGAAGTACTGGATCAAGATAGGAATGGTCTTGTACTTGGTGGAGTCGAGCGTAAGGTAGGGCAGCAGATAGTCGTTCCAGACCCACATGGTCTCGAGGATGCCGACCGAAAGATAGGTGGGCTTCATGATGGGAAGGACGATCTTAAAGAACACCTGGACCGGGTTGCAGCCGTCAATCATGGCCGCCTCCTCGATCTCGAGCGGGATGTTCTTTACAAAGCCGGCGAACATAAAGACCGCCAGGCCCGCGCCAAAGCCAAGGTAGATAAAGCAGATGTTGAACGGCGTGTTGAAGCCGATGCGATCCGCCAAATTGGACAGCGTGAACATGAGCATCTGGAAGGGCACGACCATCGAGAAGACGAACAGGTAATAGAAGAAGTTCGAGATCTTGCTGTTGACACGCACTACGTACCAAGCGCACATGGAGCAGCACACCAGAATCAGCACGACCGACGTGACCGTGATGATGAGCGAGTACATAAACGCCGAGGCAAAACCCTGCTCGTTAAGGGCGTGCACGTAGTTTGCAAGGCCGTTGAACGTCTCGGGCGTGAGCAGATCGAACGCCGTGGTGGTGCTGATTGCGGTCGCTTTCTTAAAGGAATTGAGCGCAATCATGAACACGGGGTAGATCCACGCGAGCGACAGAATCGTAAAGAAAATCGAGAGCGCGCGGTTGATAACCTTATCGCGTTTCATTACTGCTGCACCTCCTTGGACCTCGTGGCCTTAAGCTGGATCATGGAGATGGCCACAACCAGGATGCAGAAGATAACCGCCTTGGCCTGACCGATGCCCTGCCATGCGATACCGGCACGCGAATAGAACGTGTTGTAGATGTTCAGGGCGAGCATCTCGGTGGAGTGCGCGGGGGCGCCGCCGGTCAGGGCGAGGTTCTGGTCGAACAGCTTAAAGCCGTTGGTGATGGACAGGAACAGGCAGATGGTGATGGTCGGCATCAGGTTAGGGATCTTAACCTTCCAAAACGTCTGCCATGCCGTGGCACCGTCGACCTTGGCGGCCTCGATGTAGTCGGACGGAATGGACTGCAGACCGGCGATGTAGATAATCATCATGTAGCCGACCTGCTGCCACAGGGTCAGGATGATAAGGCCCCAGAAGCCAGCAGCAGAGTTAAGAGCGATAAGCTGGGCACCCACGTTGGAGAGCAGGCAGTTGATCAGAATCTGCCAAATGTAGCCCAGCACGATGCCGCCGATCAGGTTAGGCATAAAGAAGATCGTACGGAAGATGTTGGTGCCCTTGAGCGCTTTGCGGGTGAGCGCCTGCGCGATGGCGAGTGCGATCACGTTGATGAGCACCGTCGACAGGAAGGCAAACGCCACGGTAAAGAAGAACGACGTAGCAAACTGCGGATCGGACAGCGCGCGCACGTAGTTCTTGATACCGACAAAATGCGTGTTGTTGATGGTAATAAACTGGCAGAACGAGAGATAGAAACCCTGGATAAAGGGGATCACGAACCCGATCATAAACGCCAGGCACGTGGGCAGCATAAAGAGCGGCCACCAGCGCTTGAGTGCTTTGCCCATAGAAGGGTCCTTTCAATATGCAGGGGGCGGGCAAACCAACGTCTGCCCGCCCCCTGTCGCTAATCAGATAGCTTGGGCAGCAACTGCTTACTCGGAAGCAGCCTTCTCGGTCTTCCAGCCATCGACGAAGGCGTTCTTGACGCCGTCCCACTTGCTGTTGTCGGCAGCATAGGCAATCAGAGCCTGCTTGAGGTTCTTCTTCCACTCCTCAGAGGGGATGTAGACGAAGTCCCAAGCAACGGTCTTCTTGCCGTCCTTGGCCATGGCAACGGCCTGCTGCGAGAAGACGTTGGTGGTTTCCTTGGCACTCTTGAACGGGGCGGTCAGACCCATCTTGTCAGCGATGATGCTGGTAGCGGTGTCAGAAGTGACGCACCAATACATGAAGTCCTCGGTGGCCTTCTGGGCATCCTCGGAAGCCTGGGAGCTGACGCACCAGTAGTTCTCGCCGCCGGAGCACAGGCCCTGGTTCTCCTCGCCGTCGACACCGATGTAGATGGGCATCATGCCAATCTGATCGTCGGTCATGCCGGCCTTGGTGAGGTCAGCGTAAGCCCAAGAGCCGTTCTGATAGAAGACGGCCTTGCCGGTTGCGAACTCGTTGGTGGCGTCGTCGCCGGTCTTGGAGGCAAGCTGCGAAGGATCGCAGGTGGAGTCGGTGATGTACAGGTCGAAGATCTGCTTGAAGTTGTCGAGATACTCGCCCTTGATCTCGTCGTCCTCCTGGTTGTGCTCCTTCTCAAACTCGTAGTAGAGCGGGAGGTTGGCGAGGTGGGTGGTGTAGCGCCAGCTGGAGGAGTCATCCATGCCGGCAGAAGTGAAGGCACCCTCAATGCCAAGCTCGTCCTTGCGGGCCTGAATGTCATCGGCGCAAGCCTTCAGCTTGTCGAAGGAGTTGATGTCCTCGGCCTTGTAGCCAGCCTTCTCGAGCAGCTGCTTATTGTAGATGATGCCGTAGCTCTCCTGGACCCAGTCGATACCCAGATCCTTGCCATCGGACTGCAGAGCCAGGGAGTCGTCGATGAGTTCACCGCGAAGCTTGGTATCGGACAGGTCGGCGCAGTAATCCTTCCAGTTCTTAAGACCGGTGGGGCCGTTGACCTGGAACAGGGTCGGAGCGGAGCTCTTGGACATCTCGGACTTGAGCTTCTCCTCGTAGGTGTTGGAGGCGGCGGTCACGATCTTGACCTCGACGCCCTTCTCCTTCTTATAGGCCTTGGCGATCTCCTTCCACTCCTTGTCGACCTCGGGCTTGAATTGGAGGAAGTAGACCTCGGCAGCGTCACCAGAAGCAGAGGAGCCGGAGCCGGCGGAGCCACCGCAGCCCACGAGACCCAGACCGAGAACCGCAGCCGCGGAACCAGCAAAGCCCAGGAACTGCCTTCTGCTCATTTCGTTCTTCATTACAATCCACCCTTTCACACCGTGGCGGCACCCTTTGCCGCCGCCTTCGGAGATTGGCTCGGGGACTTTGCCCCTTTTGCTGATTTGTACGATACGCTATTAGGGTAGTTGTTTGAACAAGTATTACTAGAGCGGTAGAAAAACTTCGGTGAACGGTAATATTCAACTTGATACTTGACAAGTTTTGTATAAACAATTATTTGTTATCGAATGCAGAGAAAACGCCCGGTCAAGCCGATGCATCGTCGGTTTGACCGGGCGTTTTCGCTTTGAGGGCATAAGTCTCGTCAGGCTGCGAGCTAGCCGGCTATCGCTTGGAGTTGACGCGGTAGTGGAAGATCTCGGGATGCGTGCGGGCATGCGTGACCTCGAACAAGATGCCATCCGAGGTATACGACTGGCTCTCCATGACGGCGACACAGTTGTATTTGCCAAGGTCAAGATAGCTGCAGTCTTCATCGTTGGCGAGCTCGACGCTCACCGTACGGCGGCTCGCCATCACTTTGATGCCGCGCTTGTGCTCCAGATAGTCGTAGATAGATTCTGCCGCGATCTCGGGAGTCAGGCCCTTGGCGATCGACGCCAAAAAGTAACCATGGTCCACTTGGCGCGCATTGCCGTTGAGGCTTCGGACACGCACTACGCGAATCAGCTCCTCGCCCACCTTAAAGCCCAGGCGACGAGAGAGTTGCTCAGTGCAAATCAAATGTTCAAAAGACTTAACGTCCGTCGATGCAACGGCATTGTTGCGCTTTGCAAATTCGCCAAATGACTCGACTTCCTCGAGTGCGCCCAACATGTCGGTTTCGCCCTTGAGCCAAATAACGCGCACGCCCTTGCCGTGTATGGGCTGCACAAACATCTCGTCGGCCAGCATGCTCAAGGCGCGGCGGACGGTATTGCGCGTGCAGCCAAACTCTGCGGTCAGCTCGGCTTCGGTTGGCAGCATCTCCTGAAACGCATAGGTCCCATTAATGATGCGCGAACGGATCTCGCGGTAGATTCCTTCGTAAATCGCTTTTGGCATGACTTCACCTCTAATGAATATGTATGGCTAGGCACGATAGCATTTCTTAAAGTTGTTTAAACCGATTATCGGCAAAGCGACAAGATTTTACCGTTGACGGTTTCTGTCACGCCCAAACCGGTTTCGCTCAAAACTGCCGGTACGACAATCGTCTGGTCCTCTACAATGAATCCATTGTTTAAACGTTTCACCACGCGCAACGCGCCTCGATATTCGGGAGGCAGAACATGCTGCAAAAAATCCAACGCTTTGGCGGGGCAATGTTCGCGCCCGCCATGCTGTTTTCCATATCGGGCCTTATGGTCGGCGTCTCCGCCCTCGCAACGACCGCGGACATCGTCGGCGATCTTGCCGTATACGGAACCCCTTGGTACGTTTTCTGGGCCATCATCCAGCGCGGCTCGTGGACGGTCTTTAAACGCCTCCCGCTCCTTTTTGCCATAGCGCTGCCCATCGGCCTTGCCCAAAAGCAGCCGGCACGCTGCTGCCTCGAGGCACTCGTGGCCTATTTTGCCTATTGCTTCTTTTTGAGCGAGATCATCAAACTGAGCGGAGACAACCTTGGACTTAAGTACCCGGCTTCTTTGACCCCCGCTAGCGGCATCACCGTCATCGACGGCATCAAGACGCTCGACACCGGCATTATCGGCCCGCTAGCGGTATCGGCAACCGTCGTCGCCATCCATGACCGCTTCTACGATGCCAAGGTTCCCGATTGGCTCGGTACCTTCTCGGGTTCCTCGCTGGTCTACCTCATCAGCTTTTTTGCCGTGTTCGCCCTTGCCGCCATCTCGGCCGCCATCGCGCCCTTCGTATACGCAACGACCGAAACGCTGCGCCATACACTTGTGGGCGTCGGCCCCTTCGGCGTGGGTATCTTTGTGTTTTTGGAGCGAGCACTCGAGCCCATGGGGCTGCACCACCTGCTCTACATGCCTATCTACTACGACAATTTAGTTATTAACGACGGCATCTACGCCACGTGGACCAACTTGCTTCCCATCCTGTCGCACAGCACGCGCCCCCTCAACGAGCTTGCACCCTGGGCCGGTTTCACCGCCACCGGCTGGGTCAAGCTCTTTGGCCTTCCTGCCATCGCGGCAGCATTCTGCTCCACCGCAAGACCCGAGCGCCGCGCTGGCCTCAAGGTCATCCTGGTTCCCGCCATTGTTGCCTCAGTGGTCTGCGGCATCACCGAACCGCTCGAGTTTCTCTTTATGTTCACCCACCCCGGGCTCTTTTTGCTCTACGCCGTCCTATCTTCCTGCCTCGCCATGGCTATGAACTTCTTTGGCGTCGTCGGCATCTTCTCTGGCGGCTTTATGGAAATGGCCGCCTTCAACTTTATCCCACTCATGCGGACTCATGCCGGCTCCTATCTTTTGGCGCTCGGAATCGGACTCATCTTTAGCGCCATCTTCTTTCTGAGTTTTCGAGGTCTTATCCTGGCCTTTGACCTTAAAACCCCGGGACGCGAGGACCACATCGCCAGCAACGCAGCGCTCTCGCGCTTGACGGGAAACGACGTTGACGAAAAACACTCATCCAAAACCGGCGCTTCCGGCGACCAGGCCTCACAAGACCATCTGCTCGCCGAGCAGGTTGTGGTGCTTCTGGGCGGCATCTCCAACATTGTGGGCGCAACCAACTGCGCCACGCGGCTGCGCGTCGAAGTCGCGGACCCTTCCATCGTCGCGGACAATGCGACCTTTGTCGCAGCGGGTGCCAAAGGCCTCATCGTCACCGGCAAGACTGCCCAGGTAATCATCGGTGTCTCGGTTCCCCGCGTCAAAGAGCACTTTGATCAGATTATGGGACTCGAACCGGGTTTTGTACTCGCCACCTCGCCTTCTCATGCCGCCGACGCCGCCAAAAAGCATGGCAATGTCTGTTTCTTCGACATCGACGGTACGCTTGCCTGGCAAGACCCCAAACTTGCCCAAGAGCTCCCCGAGGGCGAGCAAGATCTTTCCCCCTATCCCAACGAGACGGTTGCACAGGCAATTCGCACATTTGTCGCCAACGGCAACAAGGCCTTTATCTGCACGGGGCGCACCCTCAGCTGCATCCATCCTAAGCTGCTCGAGCTGCCTTGGACGGGCGTCGTGTGTCTCGCGGGCGGCTACGCCGAACTCGAGGGGCGCATTGTGCGAAATGCAGCCATAAACCCTGGTCTGCTACAGCGTCTCGCCCCCTATCTCGAGCAATCGGGTGAGGTCATTCGCTTTGAGGGCATCGATCGCGTGGTGCGCATGAGTGCAGATGCCCCCGAGACGTACGGATACGCACGCACCGTGGGCGACGCCGTCACGCAACTTGAGCACTACAACGCCTATAAAATTCTTATGTCCACACCACTTGCCAACCGCATCGCCCAAGATAAAGAGCTTGAACCTCTGCTCTGTCTCAACGAGCTCGAGCTCGAGGTCACAGAAATCTCGCCTCGCGAGTGCACCAAACGGGCTGGAATCAAAGCCGTGCTTGACGCCCTGGGGCCAGACCACGGCACCGTATATGGCATTGGCGACGCGAGCAACGACATCGCCCTCATGGAGGCGGTCGATGTTGGCATCGCCATGGGCAACGCGCCGGACTTCCTCAAGGAAAAGGCCGACTACGTAACCGACAGCTTCGACCACGACGGCGTCGTCACCGCACTCGAACACTTTGGGCTTATCTAGCCGAGCCCCTTGCCGCGTTTGCGGCCGCAAGACTCAATCGTCTTCAACCGCCGCGCTCGACGCCCTAATGTGGCAATATGTTGTCTGCATAATGCAACGATGCGACCTAAGAAAGAATGCGAGAACCTGTGTCCAGTCCGTTTACCAGCTTTTTAGCCCAGCACTTTGACCAGATCAACGACTATCTGGCCACGTTCTTTGACGGACAGGCGACCTCTGCCGACATCGAGCGCTACCTGTATACCCCGCTCTCGGCATTTACGGCCAACGCAGGCAAACGCCACCGCCCGCTCATCTGCATGCTCGCCGCCACCGCGGTAGGTGGCAGCTTTGAGAGCGCCCGCAGCGCCGCAGCGGCCATCGAGCATTTCCAGTCGGGCGCGCTCATCCACGACGACATCGCCGATAACGGGCAGCTGCGCCGCGGCAAGCCCTGCATGCACCTCACCGAGGGCACGGGGCTTGCCATCAACTGCGGCGACCTAGCGCTCACCATGGTCACCAAGACGGTTCTCGACGACCCCACGCTCGAGGCAGACGTGAAACTCCGTGTGCTCCACGAGCTCACCGAGATGATCGTTCGCACCATCGAGGGCCAGGCGCTCGACTTGGGCTGGGTCCGCGACGAACGCTTTGACATCTCGGTCGACGATTATCTGGACATGGCGACGCACAAAACCGCGTACTACAGCGGAGCCACGCCGCTTGCCGCCGGAGCCATTATCGGTGGCGGCAGCGAGGAACAAATTGAGGCACTGCGCGCCTTTGGCCTGCACACGGGCCTCGCCTTTCAGATTCAGGACGATCTGCTCAACTTGATCGGCACCAAAGAGGCCGCCAACAAGGACTTCCGCACCGATATCACAGAGGGCAAGCGCACCCTCGTTGCCGTGCACGCCCTGTCAGACGAGCGTTATCACGACGAGGTCGAGGCAATCCTTTCCTCGGGCACCGAGGACCCCGCGCAACTTGCACGCGCCGTGGAAATCTTCCAGCAAACCGGCTCTGTCGATTTCGCCCACAACTACGCGCTCAACCTGACCGCCAAGGCCAAGGCCGCTATCGAAGGTGTCGAGCTCGACCCGCATGCGCGCGAGCTGTTCGACTCCATGGCAGATTTCTTTGTGGAGCGCCTTAACTAGCGGGGGTTATAAAACCTGTCAGCAGCGTATTTGGGTACAACTTGCTACACTGTTGAGTGCATGTTTATGCATCCCTTTGCGTTGTCTATCCGACACACGCTCAAATAGTACGAATGGTACGCCGAAAGGGGTTCGTTCATGGAACCTATTACAACGGGCATGCAGGGAGCAGCCGTCGAGGACGTCCAGTCCCGCCTTCTGCAGCTCGGCTATACAATCGATGACACCGAGGTCGCCGACAAGCGCTTTGGCACCACCACCGAGCAGGCTGTTGGCACCTTTAGGCTCGATAGCGGCCTTGCTGCTGGCTGTGCCGTCGATATCCCCTGTTGGAGCGCCCTGGTAGACGCCTCGTATAAACTGGGCGACCGCACGCTCTATCTGCGTATGCCCAATTTCCATGGTGCCGACGTTCAGGCCCTGCAGAAGGCGCTCAACGTTTTGGGCTTTGCCTGCGGTGAGGACGACGGCTATTTTGGCCCGCACACCGAGGCCGCTCTGCAGCAGTTCCAGGAAAATGTCGGCCTGTTTGCCGATGGCATGGCGTTCCAGGATACCTACGCCTATATCAACCGCCTGCATCACGTGTGGGAGGGCAAGCCCTCGGTTACTGAGGCCGAGTCGCGCATCGGCTTTGCTCGTGCCGCCAACGTTCTCGAGCGCTTCCAGATTGCCGTCATCGGTGAGGACCCCATCGCGCGCAGCGTTGCGTCGCGCATGTGGAATATCGCCACGGCAACGACCGACAATAGCGGCATGATGCTCTGCGACTCCGAGGTCCCAACCGACGTTGACCTAGTGCTCGAGATCGCAAGCGATGAGCTGCCCGCAGATGCAGCGCCGCGCGCCACGATCGCCCTCGCCGAGTGCCACAACCTGGCCCAGCGCATCCGCACTGCCAATGTCGCCGCGCAGCAGAAGCCGGCACGCATTCGCATTGAGCTCACGGGCATGACGCGCTACAACGGCACCTTCACGGCCAGCGACGCGCAGACACTCGCCGTACGCCTGCTCGATGGCGTTTGCGATGCCCTCGCAGATTAGGTAAACTAAACGAGTTGCTTTTGGGCAACACCACACATTGGGACGTAGTTCAACGGTAGAACTCCGGTTTTTGGTGCCGGCTGTTGGGGGTTCGAATCCCTCCGTCCCAGCC
>CAUAJB010000056.1 GCA_958429225.1 uncultured Collinsella sp. | reverse complement strand
CGCACTTTACCTGCGTAAACAATGTGAGTGAAATATGAATCTCGATGGATACGCCCGCAGCCGTGTATACTAGACAGCTGTGTGTAACCAGGGGAGTATTCTGGCTGGACAAAATGCCTGCTTAATAGGGTTGTCAGGTAGTCCGGGCGAAATACAAGGCTGGGGAGCACGTCGTGTAAGTAGTGGTCCTCTAGGGGCGTACGCTCGGTGGTGTACGCATTGTCCCAAGACCACGCGAGAGTTGGGATCATATCTTGATCAGCATGATTCTCGGCCGCAAGATTGGCATGACCCAGGTTTGGGACGAGGACGACAACGTCGTTCCCGTCACGGTCATCCAGGCTGGCCCCTGCGCTGTCTCGCAGGTTAAAACTCAGGCAACCGACGGCTATGACGCCGTCCAGATCGGTTTCGGCGACATCAAGGCCAAGAACGTGAACAAGCCCATGGCTGGTC
Organism: uncultured Collinsella sp.; assembly: GCA_958429225.1. Classification (GTDB taxonomy): domain Bacteria; phylum Actinomycetota; class Coriobacteriia; order Coriobacteriales; family Coriobacteriaceae; genus Collinsella. The sequence goes on along the minus strand of CAUAJB010000056.1, from coordinate 12,796 downwards.
ACTTCGCCAAGGCCGGCGTCGAGCCTGTCCGCTTCCTTCGTGAGGTCCGCGTCGAGAACGGCGAGGAGCACAAGGTCGGCGAGGTCGTCACCGTCGCTGATTTCGCTGATGTCGAGAAGGTCGACGTCATCGGTACCTCCAAGGGTAAGGGCTTCCAGGGTCGCATCAAGCGCTGGGGTCAGCGCCGCGGTCCTATGACGCATGGTTCTCACTTCCAGCGTCACCCCGGTTCTATCGGTCAGTGCGCCTATCCTGCGCGCGTCCTCAAGGGCGTCAAGATGGCCGGTCACATGGGTAACGAGCGCGTTACCGTCAAGAACCTTTCCGTTGTCCGCATCGATGCCGAGCAGAACCTCATCTTGGTCAAGGGCGCTGTCCCGGGTGCCAAGAATGGTCTCGTCGCCATCCGTATGGCCTAAGGGCCCAGCCCATTTAGCCCAGCGTCATACCAAGGAGAACACTTAAATGGCAAAGTTTGAAGTAAAGAACAGCGAGGGCAAGAAGGTCGCCGAGGCCGAGCTCGCCGCTGAGGTGTACGGCATCGAGCCGAACATCCACGTTATGCACCACATCGTCAAGTGCCAGATGGCCTCTTGGCGTCAGGGCACCCAGTCTGCTAAGGGTCGCTCTGAGGTTTCCGGTGGCGGCAAGAAGCCTTGGCGTCAGAAGGGCACCGGCCGTGCCCGCCAGGGTTCCATCCGTGCTGCCCAGTGGCGTCACGGTGGCGTTGTCTTCGCCCCCAAGCCCCGTTCCTACGCTAAGCGTATGAACAACAAGGAGGTCAAGCTGGCTATGCGCTCCGCGCTGTCCGCCAAGCTGGCCGATGGCGAGCTCGTGCTCGTCGACGACTACGGCTTCGAGAAGCCTTCCACCAAGGCTGCCGTCGCCATGCTCAAGGCTCTCGGCCTTGAGGGCAAGCGCCTGACCATCATCGTTCGCGATGAGGACGTCAACGCCTACCTGTCGTTCCGCAACATTCCCAAGACGTTCATCATCACCGCTGACGAGGCCAACACCTACGATCTCGTCAACAACAACGCCGTGCTGATGCCCGCCGACATCGCCGCTCACTTCGGGGAGGTGCTTGCATAAATGACCGCCCACGAGATCATCATCCGTCCGATCGTGTCCGAGCGTTCCTTCTCCGGCATGGAGCTGAACAAGTACACGTTCGAGGTCGCCAAGGATGCTAACAAGTATCAGATCAAGGACGCTGTCGAGGAGATCTTCGGCGTCAAGGTCGTTCGCGTGAACACCCTGACGGTCAAGCCCAAGACCAAGCGCGTGCGCTATGTCGCCGGCAAGACCCGTTCTTGGAAGAAGGCCATCGTCACGCTGGCCGAGGGCGACACCATCGAGGTCTTTGGCAACCAGGCCTAAGACTCGCTGCTGTTGAGTGAGCTCATGCCTCCCAAATAGGGGAGGCGGGAGCTCAAGGTTTTGGGCGTATAAAATGGACACGCCCGGAACCGTGTATACGTCCGGTGTCATCGCACCCGAGGCAGAACCTCGAATCCCTGTCTGCGATGGCTAACGGATTCCTATTGAAAGGGATTGTAATGGCTGTAAAGCACCTTAAGCCGACCTCCGCTGGTAGGCGTTGGCAGACGATCTCCGACTTCTCCGAGATCACCTGCACCAAGCCCGAGAAGTCTCTTCTCGAGCCCCTGCCCAAGAAGGCCGGTCGTAACAACAACGGCCGCATCACCACCCGCCACCAGGGCGGCGGCGTGAAGCGTCGTTACCGCGTGATCGACTTCAAGCGCAACAAGGACGGCGTGCCCGCCAAGGTTGCCACGATCGAGTACGATCCGAACCGTTCCGCTCGCATCGCTCTGCTGCACTACGCTGACGGTGAGAAGCGCTACATTCTGGCCCCCAAGGGCCTCGAGGTCGGTCAGACCATCATGTCCGGTTCTGACGCCGACATCAAGCCGGGCAACGCTCTGCCCCTCGCCGACATCCCCGTCGGTACGCTCATCCACGCCGTCGAGTTCCAGCCGGGCAAGGGCGCTGCTATCGCCCGTTCCGCCGGTAACTCCTGCCAGCTGATGGGTAAGGAGGGCAAGTACGCTATCGTTCGTATGCCTTCCTCCGAGATGCGCCGCATCCTCGTTACCTGCCGCGCCACCGTCGGTGAGGTCGGCAACGCCGATCACTCCAACATCGTCATCGGCAAGGCCGGCCGTAAGCGTCACATGAACGTGCGCCCGACCGTCCGCGGTACCGTCATGAACCCTGTCGACCACCCGCACGGCGGTGGCGAGGGCAAGAACCACACCTCTGGTCGTCCCTCCGTTACCCCCTGGGGTAAGCCGACGAAGGGCCTTCGTACGCGCAAGAAGAAGAAGGTCTCGAACCAGCACATCATTCGTCGCCGTAAGAAGTAATTTCGGATACCGAGTTTTAGGAGAAAGCACTTATGAGCAGAAGTCTCAAAAAGGGCCCGTTCGTGGAGACTCGCCTTCTCTCGCGTATCACCGCGATGAACGAGGCTGGCAAGAAGGACGTCGTGAAGACCTGGTCCCGCGCGTCCACCATCTTCCCCGAGATGGTTGGTCACACCATCGCCGTCCACGACGGCCGCAAGCATGTGCCCGTGTATGTTACCGAGTCCATGGTTGGTCACAAGCTCGGCGAGTTCGCGCCGACTCGTACGTTCCGTGGCCACAAGGCCAAATAGGGGGTTAACCGTAAATGGCAACTAAGTCTATTGAAACTGAGGCCACCGAGGTTCGCGCCGTCGCTAAGTACGTGCGTGTTTCCCCCAGCAAGGCCCGCCTGGTGGTCGATCTGATCCGCCGCAAGCCTGTCGCTCAGGCCTTCGACATCCTCCACTTCTGCGACCGCGCCGTCGCCGTGGATGTCGAGAAGGTTCTCCGTTCCGCCGTTGCGAACGCCGAGAACAACAACGGTCTGCGTGCCGACAACCTGGTTGTCGCCGCTGCCTATGTTGACGAGGGTCCGACGCTTAAGCGCATCCGTCCCCGCGCCAAGGGTTCCGCTTCTCGCATTCTGAAGCGTACTTCCCACATCACCGTCGTCGTTGCTCCTCGAAAGGAGGCGTAAAGCTGTATGGGTCAGAAAGTCTACCCCACCGGCTTCCGTCTTGGCATCACCGAGAACTGGCGCTCCCGCTGGTTCGCAGAGAAGGATTACGCTAAGACCCTCGGTAACGATCTCGAGATCCGCAAGTACCTCGAGAAGCGTCTTTCCCGCGCAGCTGTCTCCCGTGTCGAGATCGAGCGCGCTGGCGACAAGGTGAAGGTCATCATCCTCACTGCTCGCCCCGGCGTTGTCATCGGTAAGAAGGGTGCCGAGATTGATACCCTCCGCACCGAGCTCGAGAAGGTCGCTGGCGTCTCCAAGGGCCAGCTCTCCGTCGACGTTGTCGAGATCAAGCGCCCCGAGCTCGACGCCAACCTCGTTGCTCAGTCTATCGCCGAGCAGCTCGAGGGCCGCGTTGCCTTCCGTCGTGCTATGCGCAAGGCTGTCCAGTCCGCCCGCAAGGCCGGCGCTAAGGGCATCCGTATCCAGTGCTCCGGTCGTCTCGGCGGTGCCGAGATGGGCCGTCGTGAGTGGTACCGCGAGGGTCGCGTGCCTCTGCACACCCTCCGTGCCAAGATCGACTACGGCACGGCTGTCGCCAGCACCACCATGGGCGCTTGCGGCGTGAAGGTCTGGATCTACCTGGGCGAGAAGCTCCCGGGCCAGCCTGTTCCCAACCCTGCACTCGAGGGCTCTTCCCGTCCTCGTCGTCGTAACTCCGAGAGGAGGGGTCAGTAGTGCTTGCCCCTAAGCGTATTCTTCACCGCAAGGTGCAGCGTGGCTCCATGAAGGGCCAGGCCAAGGGTAATACCGAGCTGCATTTCGGCGAGTTTGGTATCCAGGCTCTCGAGGCCCATTGGATCACCAACCGTCAGATCGAAGCCGCTCGTATTGCCATGACCCGCTACATGAAGCGTGGCGGTCGTGTCTACATCACGATCTTCCCCGATAAGCCCATCACCAAGAAGCCTGCCGAGACTCGCATGGGTTCTGGTAAGGGTAACCCCGAGGAGTGGGTGGCCGTCGTCAAGCCCGGCCGCATCATGTTCGAGGTCAAGGGCGTGCCCGAGGAGGTCGCTCGCGAGGCTCTGCGTCTTGCACAGCACAAGCTTCCCATCAAGACCAAGATTGTTGCTGCTAAGAACGCTGAGCAGCGCATCGAGAAGGAGATGGCTGAGGAGGCCGCTCTCGAGGCCAAGTGGGCTGCTGAGGACGCCGCCGCCGCCAAGGAGGAGAACTAATGAAGCCCGCAGAGATTCGTGAGCTCTCGGACGCTCAGCTCGTTGAGAAGCTGAAGGAAATGCGCGCCGAGCTCTTTAACCTTCGTTTCCAGATGGCCACCAGCCAGCTGGACAACACCGCTCGCGTCAACACCGTGAAGAAGGACATCGCTCGCGTCCTCACGGAGCAGCGCGCCCGCGAGATCGCAGCGGAGAAGTCCGCTGTCGCCGAGTAGGACCTAAGGAGAGAACATGACTGATTCGCGTAACTCGCGTAAGGTCCGTACGGGTGTCGTTACCTCCGTCTCCGGTGCCAAGACCATTGTTGTCACCATCACCGAGCGCAAGCGTCACCCCAAGTACGGCAAGATGATGACCAGCTCCAAGAAGCTGCACGCTCACGACGAGGAGTGCACGGCTGGCGTGGGCGATACCGTCCGCGTTATGGAGACCCGTCCTATGTCCAAGATGAAGCGTTGGCGCCTCATCGAGGTCGTCGAGCGCGCTAAATAAGCAGTCGCTCTTACGACTTGTACGTTTCCGAAGATGTGCGTATGCCTGGCTTGCATACCACGGGCCGCATAAAGGCTGCGCACCTCTCTTCGGTTCTTAGTTCGGAGGAACATCTACCATGATTCAGATGCAAACCATGCTGAACGTCGCCGACAACTCCGGCGCTCGCAAGATTCGCTGCATCAAGGTGCTTGGCGGTTCCAAGCGTCGTTATGCAGGCATCGGCGATGTGTTCATCGGTGCTGTCCAGGAGGCTACCCCTGGCGCCAACGTCAAGAAGAAGGACGTTGTCCGTTGCGTCGTCGTTCGCACCGTTAAGGAGATCCGCCGCAAGGATGGCTCCTACATTCGCTTTGATGAGAACGCCTGCGTTGTCATCAACAACGATGGTTCGCCCGTCGGCACCCGTATCTTCGGGCCCGTCGCTCGCGAGCTTCGTGACAAGAAGTACATGAAGATCGTCTCGCTCGCTCCCGAGACCCTGTAGTTAGGGGAGATATATGTATATCAAGAAGGGCGATAAGGTCCAGGTTCTCTCTGGTAAGGATCGCGGCAAGCAGGGCGTTATCCTGCGTGCTCTCCCCGCCGAGAACAAGGTCGTTGTCGAGGGCGTTTCGGTCGTCAAGAAGGCCGTCAAGCCCAACGCTGCCAACCAGCAGGGCGGCATCGTTTCGCAGGAGGCTCCCATCGATGCCTCCAACGTCAATCTCGTTTGCCCCGAGTGCGGTAAGGTTACCCGCGTCGGTCACGAGAAGGACGGCAAGAACAAGCTGCGCGTCTGCAAGAAGTGCGGCCACAAGTTCTAAGCTGCCCGCAATATCAAGTTGCTAGCAAAGGCCCGGATGCCACGGCACCCGGGCCTTTTTTGATCCCTTGGGGACGGAGGAAAACGGATCATTACCGTCCGCAAGGGTGCCGGTGATCCGTTTTCCTCCGTCCCCAAGGGATCATTTTGCATGATTTGGAATGGGGCTCGTTTCAAACGGGTAATACCTTTCATGGGCTTGCATGTTTGGCACTTTCGCATATTGGCTACTGCCCGCCGTTAAATCGTTCAGCGAAAGGAGCCAAGATGTCCCGTCAGCCACGTCAAAAGTCATCCACCGGGCTATATCATGTAACCGCTAGAGGCAATGCTCATCAGCTCATTTTTGAGGATGACGACGATCGCATGGCATTGCTTCTTCGTCTCAAAAAGTGTTTTCGCCAGTCGGATATCTCGATTTTGTCATGGTGCTTTATGTCCAATCACTTCCATCTAATATTGGAAGATCCAATGGATGCCATGTCTCCCTCAATGAAGCGGGCTCTCTCCTCATATGTGCTTAATTTCAATACAAGGCACCAGCGTGTCGGTCATTTGTTTCAGGACCGCTTTTACAGCACTCCTGTCTTAGATGACAGTCATTTTCTTACTGCAATCGATTATGTACATCTAAACCCCGTCAGGGCGTATGGTGGTTCCATTCTTGGATATCGATGGTCGAGCCTGAATGCGTTTGTATTGGGGCATGATGAATTTGCGTTTTGCGATATGCGCCGAGTTCAAGAACTGTCTTCGCTGTGTGTTGATCAGCGCGCATACCTAAGGCATCTTTACGATGTCCTGAAGTTAGATTCAATAACTTATGGAATGCGTGAAAAGCTTTCAGACGAAGATGCGATGAAGCTTATTCGACATTTCGCGGCCCCGTTTGATGCCTGCGATATTAAGGCACTCGATAAGAATCAACGTAGTGCAATCATGATACGCGCACGAAAGGCTGGCGTGACAGTCGGTCAGCTTGTGCGTTGTTGCGGACTCGGTGAGGCAACGGTTAAAAGGGCAACTGCTGGCTGGCGGGACGCCTCAAATGATCCGCTTTCCTCCGTCCCTAACGGATCATCACAGCTTTCCGCGTAAAAGATGATCCGTTTTCCTCCGTCCCCAAGGGATCAGGCGATGTGCATTTGTGCGTAGTTACGTGCGTAGGATTGCGTGACTATGCCTGTATATGCACCATCTGCTGCTGAATTTTGACCATTTAGCGGTAATACACGCAGAAGCACGCACATACACGCGTATTTGTGCGAATATAGGGCTGTTGGAAATGAAGGACTTCCGATGATTCAGGAGGCACATATGGCAGATTCCAAGCAGGCTCCACTCGACTCCGCGGCAGCCGCAAAAGCAGCGTTCGCTTCGGTCCAGGACAAGCCGTTTCCTAACGACATTTTTACGGCTCCCGAGCTTCGTTGGGCTGTGATCGGGTGCGGCGTTATCGCCAACCAGATGGCCCAGTCTCTCGCTCTTGCCGGCCGCAAGCTTGCGGGCGTTGCCAACCGCACACTGTCCAAGGCTCAGGCTTTTGCAGAGCAGCATGGCGTTGAGAAGGTCTATGAAACGGTCGAGGACCTCTATGCCGATCCGAACATTGACGCAGTCTATATCACCACGCCGCACAACACTCACATCACTTACCTGCGTGCCGCGCTGGCCGCCGGCAAGCACGTGCTCTGCGAGAAGGCCATTACCCTCAACTCTGCCGAGCTCGACGAGGCCCGTGCCATCGCCGATGAGCACAACGTGGTCCTTATGGATGCCACCACGGTGCTTCACATGCCCTTGTATCAGGAGCTGCGCCGCCGCATGGATGCCGGCGACTTTGGACGCATGAACCTCGCCCAGCTCAACTTTGGCAGCTACAAGGAGTACGGCGATCTGACCAATCGCTTTTACAATCGCAACCTTGCTGGCGGTGCCATGCTCGATATTGGCGTCTATGCCCTGTCCGTCATGCGCCTCTTTATGGCAAGCCAGCCCGCTGAGGTCGTTTCGCTGGGCAACACCTGTGAGACCGGTGTTGACGTTGCGGGCGGCATCGTCTGCCGTAATGCCGAACAGCAGCTGGGCGTGGTGAGCCTCACGCTCCACTCCAAGCAGCCCAAGCGTTCGGTCATTAGCTTCGACAAGTGTTATATCGAGGTCAACGAATATCCGCGTGCCGATCACGCGACCATCGTGTGGACTGCGGACGGCCACCGCGAGGAGGTCCACGCCGGCACCGAGGCATACGCTCTGTGCTACGAGATGGCCGACCTGGAGAAGGCCGTTGCCGGCGATGATTCGAAGCGTGAGCTTCTGGGCTATGCTTCTGATGTTATGGAGCTTATGACCAAGCTTCGCGCCGACTGGGGAGTTGTGTACCCCGAGGAGGAGTAAGCGATGCTTGCGGAGGATAGGCTCAACGCGATTGTGTCGATGGTGCAGCAGGCAGGCTCGGTCACTGTGCCGGAGCTTGCCGATACCCTGGGCGTGACGGCGTCTACTATTCGGCGCGACCTGCAGACGCTCGACCGAGCGCATCGCATCGCCAAGGTCCACGGTGGGGCGACGAGTCTTGAGCGCGCGCACGTGACGCGCGACCTAACGCTTAATGAGCGCAGCGACCTCCATAACGATGACAAGGAGCGTATCTGCGCCCGTGCGGCGGCGCTTGTGGAGCCTGAGAGCTTTGTATACATCGACTCGGGCTCGACGACGCTCAGGCTCATCGAGCATCTTCCACACCTTGAAGATGTCACCTATGTGACCGATTCCGTGCTCCATGCTCAACGCCTTGCTTTGCGCGGCATGCGTACCGTGGTGCTGGGCGGCGAGCTCAAACCCGAGACCGAGGCGCTCGTTGGCCCCGATGCCTTGGCAACCTTAGACCGCTACAACTTCAACTGTGGCTTTTGGGGCTCTAACGGCATTGCCGCCGAGCAGGGCTTCACGGCGCCCGATATCGAGGAGGCGCAAGTAAAGCGTATCTCGATGCGCCATACGGCCAAGCGCTTCGTAATCTCGGACGCCAGTAAATTTGGCATGGTGGCGCCCGTCAAGTTCGCGGACTTCCGCGACGCAACGATTATTACCGCAGGCGAGGTCCCCGCCAAGTACCGGGCAATGGACAACGTCATCACGGTCTAACAGCAGGGGACGGGCAAACGCCAAAACCACCGCGAAGGGGCGGGAACCTATGTGGTGGTTTTGACGTTTGTCCAGATAAAACCTGCCAAAATAAACCTGTCCCTTTTCGGCAGGCTTTAGGGCTCCCAGGGGCAGGGGGCTTCGATGTGGATGTGCTCGCCGGTTACGGGATGCGTGAAGGACACGCTGTGGGCGTGGAGCATCAGGCCGCAGGGGCGCGGCGTTCCGTACAGGTCGTCGCCAACCAGGGGATGACGCTCGCTCGCCAGATGCACACGGATTTGGTGCTTGCGGCCGGTGAGCAACTCGACATCGATATACGAGCGCGTGGGCAGGCCACGACGGCTCTTAAGACGTTTGAGCACCTTCACGCGCGTTTGAGACGGCTTGCCGCTGGCGCCGACGCGCATCTTTCGGCTGTCGTGACGGTCGCGGGCGATGGGCTTGTCGATGAGCTTTTCGTTCCAGTCGATCTTGCCCTCGGCGAGCGCCAGATAGTGCTTTTCGAAGGCGTGATCGATCACCATCTGGTCAAAAGCAGGCTGCGTCTGCTTGTCGAGCGAGAACAACACCACGCCGGTGGTGTCGCGGTCCAAGCGGTTGAGCGGCTGCATGTCAGTCGCGGCAAAGCCGTCGCCCATCGCCAGCAAAAGGTCGCTGGCGTAGTCGGTAAGTGTGCGCTCACCGGTGCCATCGCCGTGGACGATCATGCCGGCGGGCTTATCGATGGCCATGAGCCAGGCGTCGCAGTAGAGGACTTGAGGTTCTTCGTTCACGTGTAAGCCTTTCGGTTAGCTAATTCCCACAAACATGCAGCCCGAGGTCGCCCCGCGCAGGCGGGCGGCGGGCTTACGGCCGGCCTGCGCAGCCTCGATGGCGCGGCGGACGCGAGCGACGGCACGGCCAATCTCATCGGCCTCGAGCAAGGTTCCGTCCACCATGAGACGACGGACGCCGGCATCGAGCAGCTGGGGAACCTGCGGCGTAAGGTCGATGGGGTAGGCATCGTACAGGCGAGAGCGGCCGTGGATGTCGGTGCGGACGGGCATGACCTTGCCGTCGATATTCTTGAGCGAGAGCTTGCGGGCACGCAGGCGGCAGTTGGCACAATCGTGGATACAGCCGTTGGCAACCTGCAGAATGCAATGCTCGCTTGTCATGACGCGCGGGCGACCAAAGACGGTGATGCCCAGAGCCGCGGGCGCGGCGGCGCCGAGCGAGACAATCTCGTCGAGTGTGATCTCGGGCGAGAGCCAAAACGCATCGGCTCCGCGCTCGGCAAGCGCCTCCATGCAGGGCGTGTTGTGCACCGGCAGGCAAGAGCGAATCTCGGCCGTGGCGCCAACCTGGGCGGCCAGGGCAAGCTCAGAGATGTTGCCAATAGCGACCGTGGCGCCGGCAACAACCCACGGGTCGACGCGTACGTGGTCAACGGCGCGGCAGACCTCGTCGAGTACGGGTACGATGCCCTGCTCAAACGCATCGGCGGGGGAGAGTTCGGCCGCATCGAGCGCGTCGGTGGTCATGTAGATGCGCGTTGCACCCTCGGCGCGAGCGGCCTCGGCGGCCTCGAGCGAGGTGGCGGTTACGCAGATCTGCGGCTCATCGCGGTAGTGTGCGGGCATGGGGCGCGTAAATTTGTCGAGCACCGGCAACTCAAGCGTTTTCGCGCGCTCCTCGTAGGATGCCAGAATGGCCTTTTCCAGCGCCCTGCAAGCGGCGGCGCGCACCTTATGTACGGCGGAGAAGCCCATGCCACAGCCCTCGTCGAGCGCCACATCAAAGCTTGCGGCCTCAAAGGGAGAGGAGCCCATGCGCCCGACGTGCTCAACCAGATCGGATGCCTCGACGGCGCGGGTCTTGGCAACCTCGACGGTAAAGCCCGTGGCCGTGGCCGTAAGCGAAGGATCGTCGCAACAGGTGAGCGTAACGGCAAACGGCTCGCCCAGACGCGCCACAACGGACACGTCTACGGCGCGGCGGCGCAGCACATCGCGCTTGAGCGCGGCGCCGGCGGCGTCGATGGCGCGCTGGCTTCGAATCACGCGCACGCGGCAGCCCTCGGGCATGCTACGGGGCACGCGACACTCGATAACATCGCCAGCAGCGGCATCATCGGCGGCGATGGTGGTTAGGAATTGGTCGAACTCATCGTCGTGACGAAGCTCCAGCAGGTCGCCCTTGCCCACGGGCTCAAACAGCTTAATGCGGGCGATGGCGGCACGGCGACGGCGGTCGTCAGGCTTGAGGCCACGCACGTCGCGGTTGGCCAGGCGGCTGCCCAGCACCGTGCCCACAATCTGGCCGCGGTTGTTGGAACGCTCGTAGCTCATCATCTCGTCGCCCGAGGTGCCGTCCTGATAGGCATGCGTAAAGTCGCGGTTAAAGCAACGCTTGAGCTGGCGCTGGCGGGCTGCATCCTCATCCTTGGAGGTCGAAACATCGGCCAGCATGTCATCAATCTGATGACGATACACATCAACGATGGAGTACACGTAATCGGGCGCCTTCATGCGGCCCTCGAGCTTGAGCGATGCGGCGCCGGCGTCATACAGACGGCGAACAAGCTGTGAGGTGTTGGTGTCACGCGGGCATAGCGCACGCTCGCGGCCAGCGGGGGAGAGCGCGCGACCGTTCTCGTCGATCAGCTCGTAGGGCAGGCGGCAGGGCTGAGCGCACATGCCGCGGTTGGCCGAGCGGCCCGCCATGGCAAAGCTCGAAAGCAGGCATAGGCCCGAGTAGCAAAAGCAGATGGCGCCGTGGCTAAAGACCTCAAGGTCCACATCGGGCGCGGCATCGTGAATGGCGGCAATCTCGTCGATGGAAAGCTCGCGCGAGAGAGTCACGCGGTCGGCGCCCTGCTCGCGGCACCAAAGGGTTCCGCGGTCGTCGTGGATGTTTGCTTGGGTTGAGATGTGCGTCTCGATGCCGGGCATCGTGCGCTTGACCTCAAAGAACAGACCCCAGTCCTGGATGATGAAGGCGTCGGCGCCCAGCGTGGAGCAGCGATGGATGAGTTGCAGCGCATCATCCATCTCGGACTGCTTGATGACGATGTTGACCGTGACGTAGACGCGCGACCCGGCTAGATGTGCGGCTCGGCAGGCCTGCTCAAAGGCCTCGTCGGTAAAGTTGGTGGCCTTGCGGCGGGCGTTGAAGCTGCCCATGCCGCAGTAGATGGCGTCTGCCCCGGCAGCGAGTGCGGCGGCAAAGGGCTCGGGCCCTCCGGCGGGCGCCAAAAGCTCGGGTCTGCGGTTGGTGGTTCGACTGGCGGTTGCGGTCATATCCTGCCTTTCAAAATGCTCAGATATTCAAAAGTATAGTGGTGCCGTTGCGGCAGGCGATGCCCGTGCTCCAAGCGGGATAAAGTCTTCAGCAGCTTGGGCTGGCTGACCTCGTGGAGAACCGTTCAGCGGTTCGGGGAAACCGTTGGGCGATAAAATATTCTCGCAAGCTGATAATATTCTTGCATCAAACAGAAACCTTGAGTACTATCCCAATCAAGCGCGGTGTTCAGACCGAACTGTGCCTCCCGGTGCGAACGCCGCGCTCACGCTCTCAATTTGATTGTAAGGAGAAAAACATGAGCAAGACCGTCGTGTCTTCCGATAACGCACCCGCAGCCATCGGCCCGTATTCCCCCGGTATCCAGACCGGCAACATGGTGTTCCTGTCCGGCCAGCTGGGCATCGATCCCGCGACCGGCAAGATGCCCGAGGGCGTCGAGGCCCAGGCTAAGCAGTCCCTCGCCAACGTCGAGGCCCTGCTGACCGCTGCCGGCGCCACGTTTGCCGATGTCGTCAAGACCACGGTCTACCTGGCCGACATCGCCGACTTCGCCGCCGTGAACGAGATCTACGCCTCCAAGTTTGAGGCCCCGTTCCCCGCGCGCAGCGCCTTCCAGGTTGCCGCCCTTCCGGCTGGTGGTCTGGTCGAGATCGAAGTCGTCGCCGCTCTCTAAGGCGTTGGCCACAACTAAACATGACATGCAAAAAGACCCTGCAGCGCGTGCGAGCTGCAGGGTCTTTTGTTAAGTGACGGATCGCTTGTGGAGCCGCGCTCC
>CAUAJB010000055.1 GCA_958429225.1 uncultured Collinsella sp. | reverse complement strand
AGGCTCCCGACGACCTGCTCGAGGGTGTCAAGGCCATCCGCCACATGCACCTGCGCGTTATTGAGGAGACGGGCTTCTTCACCGCCGACGAGATGCTCTATCCGTCCAACTACCAATACCTCGTTGACCTGCTGAGCTATGTTGCCGTGGGCGCACGCTCGGTCGAGAACCAGGAGCATCGCCTGGTGTCGAGCGGCATTTCGGTACCCGTCGGCATGAAGAATCCCACTGCCGGCTCTACCACCGTTATGCTCAACTCCATTTACGCCGCGCAGGCGCACCAGAGCTTCATCTTCCGCAACTGGGAGGTCGAGTGCGACGGCAATCCGCTCGCGCACGCCGTTATGCGTGGCTACATCGGTCTCGATGGGCGCACCTACCCCAACTACCACTACGAGCACCTGGAGCGCCTGGCCGAGCGCTACACCGAGCACGTCGGCTATGCCAACCCGGCGGCGGTCATCGACTGCAACCATGACAACTCGGGTAAGCGTCCGCTGGAGCAGTATCGCATTTGCAAGGAAGTGCTCGACAGCTGCCGCCGCAACGAGTCCATCTCCAAGCTGGTCAAGGGCTTTATGATCGAGTCCTACCTGGAAGACGGCAACCAGCCGGTCGACGGCGGTGTCTTTGGCAAGTCGATCACCGACCCGTGCCTGGGCTGGGAAAAGACCGACTACCTCATCCACGAAATCGCGGAGCGGGTTTAGTTACGCGGTTTTACCAAACCGCGTAACGGCTCGACGCTGCGCAGGGCGCATTTGGACAATCTGACGTTCAACTTCAAGGGCGCGACCAGAAGGTCAGCGCCCTTTCGTTTGATGCGGCAGTTAGGGACGTTCCTTTTCTGCCGGCAGTCTGGGACATTCCTTGGGGTAATCGTTGGGGACGTTCTTGTTTGACTAGTCGTTTAAGAACGTCCCCCACGACTAGCCCTCGCGTATCGTATGCGAGCTGGGCTTCGGAGGCCAGGCGCACCCTGTTAAACATGCCCTCGGGTCGCACGTTTCCCTTCGAATCGATCATACAAGCCCCCAATCCGTTTGGTTTCCCCAGATTGCGAGCCCGCACACCCGAGCCGCACGGCCCGCCGTTCAGCTGAAACCACCTGCCAAAAAAGGGACAGGTTTATTTTGGCAGGTTTTATCTGGGCAAACGTCCAAACCGCCACGAGAGAGCTGTTTTTTCCTCGCGGCGGTCTTCTAGCAGAAAAACCAAGTGAGTAGGCTTTTTGCAGGAGACCAAGCACTCCCTAAAACGCCACAGCCCTGACCTGCGGTTTTATCGATCGTTTGTCGCGATGTGCTCGGCAAGTTCAAAAAAGTCTACTCACTTGCATCCGAGACGCACCAGATAGGCAAAAACCGCCGCGAAGGGCCCCTGGTCCCTTCGCGGCGGTCATACGCCTCTGATTTTGCGACGGTTTTACCGGCTTGTTATTCGCTGTAGCGGGTGGCGATGGCAGCTTGCACCATGCCGGCGCTCATGAGGTAGGTCACCAGGAAGTAGCCGCCGTAGGCTGCCAGGAAGATTGCACAGGTGAGGCCCACGGTGCCGCCGATGCTCATATCTCCGAACGTGCTCACCAGCTCGATGATCACCTTAAGTGCCACAAAGGAGTGTGCCAGGCCCACTGCCAGCGGGAACAGGAAGAATACCGCTTGCTGCGCCATCACCGAATGGCGAATCTGGCGATCGTCGCAGCCGATCTGTGCCAGCACACGATAGCTGCGGCTGCCGTCGGCCACATTGGAGAGCTGCTGGATCGACAGAATCGCCGCGCATGCAACGACCAATACAAAGCCGATGTAGATGGCTAGGTAGCTAATAAGACCGTTCATTTGCGCTGCCTGCGTGTACATCTCGGAGCGTGTGATGAAGGTTCCCCACGACCCCGGCTCCTTGCCGTCAACGAGCAGATTGTCGAGCATAGTGTATTTAATGCTCTCGTCTGCCTCGGTCGTATCCATCCCCTGTTTGTAGTTAACGAGCAGGCTACTGGAATACGGCTGCAGATTAAGTTGGGACAACAGCTCGTCGGCAACGACGACGGTACCCGGATTACTGCCCATCGCCGAGTTGGCGATAGCCGCCGTATCTTCGTCCGACTTATCGGTTGCGGGCTTGAGCGTATGCCCGCCCAAGGTAAGGGCATGGCCGCCAGCCATATACTTGGTGTACAGGTCGACCAGCTCGCCGCCCATATCACACGTGAGCAGATACTGGTCGCGGCCAATGCTCACCGGCTCCTCGCCCATCATCTGGCGCAGTTTGTTGTACTGGCTCGCCGGCGTCACAAACAGACCCATCGCATCGGCATTGCTACCCCCGAGCGCCTTGGGAAGCTTTTCGCCCATGGTCTTGCACATTTCACTTGGAGTCACCGAAGGATCCGAGCCGCCGAGCGGGTAACTCAGATACAAATCGATCTGCACGTGCTCACCGGCAACATCGGCGATATTGACCTTCTTGCCGGTCTCGTCGTTGTTGTCCGCCGACTTGCCCTTAATACCGTCTGCAACGTTATCGGGATCGATACGATCGCCATGCCATGCAGCGTACAAATCGACCGTTGCATCGGCCAGCACCATGCGATCGGCCTCAGACGGATTGACATACTCTTTGTAGTAGTCGAGCGTATCGGGCGTGTAATAGACATACGTCTGAGACACGTCAACAGGGTTATAGCGCTCCAGGTTATCGTTCATCACGTTGGCGATCGACATACCGCACGTCACCGAGGTAATGGCGAGGAACAGAATCATCGCGATGACGCCCATCGAAAAGCACACCGTGTTGACCTTGGCCGCAAGCTGGCGCACGGTAAACATGTTGAGGCCGCGCCAATACACGCCGCGCAGGCTCTGCAGCAGCTTGATGAGCATGCCCGAGAGTCCCCAGAACAGGGCAAAGGTGCCCACGGTAACCATAGCGGTCGTAATACCAAACTGGTTCATGGCCTCTTGCAGCTTGCTGTCCGTCGCGGTTAGCGGGAACCCATCACGTAGCAGACGGTAATAGGCCACGCCCACAAGCACCGCACCCACGGCAAAGATGGCAATCGCGATCCAGGGGTTGCGTGTCTTGATGCTCTCGTTGCGACGCTCGGCACCCATAAGCTCGATGAGTTTGGTACGACGCACGGCGCGAAGGTTCAGCAGTAGCGTGAGCACAAACATTACGAGCATGCAGGCAAGGGTCAGGTTGAACGCATGCACCGAGAAAAAGAAGTGGAAATTGGCGATTTGTGTCTTAAAGAGCGAGGCCGTAAAGAACGTCATGAGCTGGGAGAGTCCCACACCCAGCACAATGCCGGCGACAAAGGCCACGACCGATACTATCACGGTCTCGAGCGCCATGATCGTGGCGACGCGCCCGCGCCCCATGCCGAGCACCTGGTACAGGCCAAACTCCTTCTTGCGGCGTTTCATGATGAAGTTATTGGCGTACACCATCAAAAAGGCCATGACACCGGCCAAAAAGTACGTCAGGTCGCCGAGCATGCTGCCCATAACCTGCGCCAAGCCCTCTTCATCGATTCCGGCGATGTCGACCTGCATCGAGATGGTGTTAAAAGCATAGAAGACCGTGACGCCCAGGGTGAGCGTCAAAAGGTAGACGAGGTAGTCGCGGCCGGCGCGGCGGACGTTGCCCCAAGCGAGTTTACAGAGCATCGGAGCCCTCACCGCCCATCATGGCAACGACCTCCATAATGCGGTCGAAAAACTCTCGGCGGTCGGTGTCGCCGCGGCGCAGCTCGGTGAAGATCTTGCCGTCGCGAATAAACAGCACACGGCTCGTGTAGCTGGCGGCAAAGCTGTCGTGCGTGACCATGAGCACGGTGGCGCGTAGACGGCGATTAAGAGCCTCCAGGCTCTCGAGCAGCAAACGGGCGCTCTTGGAATCGAGGGCGCCGGTGGGCTCGTCGGCCATGATCATGGTGGGGTCGGTGACGAGCGCGCGAGCCGCGGCAACGCGCTGCTGCTGGCCGCCGGACATCTGGTAGGGATACTTGTCGAGCACCTGGCTGATGGACAGGCGCGCTGCCACATCCTGCACGCGGGTCGAGATCTCTGCCGAGTTTGTGCGGGCGATGGTGAGCGGCAGGGCGATGTTCTCGCGTGCCGTGAGTGTATCGAGCAGGTTGGAATCCTGGAAGATAAAGCCGAGCTCCTCGCGGCGGAACTGCGAAAGCTTAGCCTGCTTCATGCGTGTTACGTCCTGGCCGTTGATGCGGATGGTGCCGCTCGTGGCGCTATCGATGGTCGACACGCAGTTGAGCAACGTCGACTTGCCCGAGCCCGAAGCGCCCATGATGCCAACGAATTCACCGCGGTTGACGGTAAAGCTGACGTCGTTGAGCGCACGGGTCACGTTGCCCAGCGCTCCATATACCTTTTCGAGATGCGCGACCTCCAATACCGGGGTCGCCATGTGCGTGGTTTGCATACCGAGTCCTTTCTTGCGATTAGTCTACGGCATCTATAGTCGCAAGAAGCCGAGTCGGCTACCATCGATATGGCTTACGCTTGCCTTACCGTTGTGTAAGGTGCGGGTAGTTAGCCTGTCACGTGTTGATGTTGAGAGAGGACTCCTGTTGAAGACTGTTCATGTTGCCGCTGGGATCATTCGCAAGGAAGGATCCGACGAGCTACTGGCCGTACAGCGCGGCTATGGCGACATGCAGGGACTTTGGGAGTTCCCAGGTGGCAAGCTCATGCGCGGCGAGACGCCCGAAGACGCCGTACGCCGCGAGCTCATGGAAGAGCTGCAGGTAAAAGTCACCAACCTGCGCGATTTCTATACCGTTGAGTATGACTACCCCGATTTTCATCTCTCCATGGAATGCTACTACTGCTCGCTCGCCGATGAATCCGATGAACCCCAGAAGCACGACCGTCAGCTCGATATCCGTTGGATTCCGCGCACCTCGCTTGCCACCGTTGAGTGGATGCCCGCCGACAAGGGGCTCATTGATGCCCTGATTGAGTTGAAGGAAGATCGGCTTAAGGTCAACAGCACTGCCAAAGATGCCGAGGCCGCCACGACCGAACGCCCCGTCGCCAAGCCCAAGCGCGCACCTAAGCGCCGCAGCAAAAAGCGCCCCAAGCCCGGCCTGCTGGACGGCATCGACACCTCGGACCTCTCCGCCGACGAGCGTGAGCTCGTGCGCCGTCGCGCCGCCATCAAAAAATCCATGAAGGGCAACAAGCGTGCGAACACCAAACCCGAGCTGCTCGTTCGCCAGCGCCTACGGGCCGCGGGCCTTACGGGATACCGTCTGGAATGGAAGGTGCCCGGAAAGCCCGACATCGCCTTTCCCGGGCGCAAGATCGCCATCTTCGTCAACGGCTGCTTTTGGCACCGCTGCCCCAAGTGCAATCCGAGCCAGCCCAAGCGCAACGTTGAGTTTTGGGAGGCAAAGTTCCGTCGCAACGTCGAGCGCGACCGTGCTGCTGTGACAGCACTCACTCAAATGGGCTGGACACCCATAACCATCTGGGAATGCGAGCTCAAAAAAGACCGCATCGACGCCACGATGGAAAAGGTCATCGAGCAGGTGCGCGCCACAGAGCCGCAGCGCTAGGAACGAGCCATCCACACGCCCCGCACAGGCGAGCCACATCCGCGCCATAAACCTTAGAAAGCCCTTAAGCTCAAAACCTTTCAAGAGTGTTACTCGATAGCTTTTACCTGCGGTTTCATCGCAACGTCAAACCTCATTAAGCCTTTCTTTAGCGCTTCTTTGCAGCAACCGCGGCATAATACTGCCAGCGCACGGGACCTAGCAGCACACCCCGTGCGCAATCTTTTGGTGGACATCGAGGAGGCCGCATAAGCATGCATTCTTCCAACGGCGCAGCACAGCAGCCATCCCTAAATCATGCAAACCTTTTCTCCTTCCCCCCGACACAGAGAAACGGCCTCCTCGACTCCCCCACCACAAAAGCCAAACGCTCAACCGACCAGAGCCACAACTTGCGAGCATCGTTCGAAAGGCTCCAAGCATCCCTAGACAAGGCGTTCCCCGAACAGGCAAGAGCAATCTAAGCCCATCGCGCTTTATACTGATGCCATGCGAAACATGGATCACATAGAATTGCACCGCGGAGGACGCGAAGAAGCGTTTCCCGAGACCGCCGAAGACTGGCCCTATATTGCCGAACGCGCAGAATTCGCTCGCTATCCGGGCAATTCCGTCCCCTGGCACTGGCATTCCGAAGTTGAGCTTTTCTACATGGAGCAGGGAGCGATTGACTATCGAACGCGCGCGGCTCATGAGCACGTACGCTTTGAGGAAGGGTCCGCCGGCTTTATCAACGGCGGCGTTTTGCACAGCACGCTGCAATCACCCAATTCGGCGCCAGCCATTCAAATGCTGCATATCTTTCAGCCGTCGATGCTCGGCGATCCCGCGGGACGTCTCCAAAAGCGCTACATCAACCCATTGCTTCAATGTCGAGGCGTCGATGTGCTCAAATGGTCGCCCACCAATCCCGACGATATGCCCTTTATTGATTTGCTGAAGAGCTCCTTTAGCCACGACCTTCAACGGCCGCAGAACGAGATGGCGCTTCGAAATAGTTTGTCAGAGCTCTGGATTCAGATTAACGCCAAGGCCGAACCGCTCTTTTCCTCCGACAACGCCTCTTGGATGACCAACCGCGACGTACAGTTCAAGGCAATCCTGGACTATATCCGCGCAAACTATGCAGCCGCTATAGATGTGCCCCAGATGGCATCTGCAGCCGGCGTAAGCGAAAGAGAGTGTTACCGCATTATCGAAGCTTGCGCAGGAACGACCCCGGCGGCATATCTGCGTGCATACCGCGTAAACCGTGCTTGCGAACTTTTGGCACACACCACGCGAACGGTCCAGACAGTCGCGCGCCAATGCGGCTTTGCGACAGCAAGCCATCTTGGCCAGGTATTTAAAGAACAAATGGGATGCACTCCTTCGAGCTATCGAGCAGCGAGGCAGAATCTCGATAGCACCAGGCAGAAATCCCGCTAGCCCTTCTTCTGTCACTGCATCAAACTTGCAGGCAAACAACAGAGAGGAGCAATCATATGAAGCACTTTGACCATATCGTATTTGACGTTGATGGGACATTGGCAGATACAGAAGAAAGCGTTCTGTCATCGCTTG
Source organism: uncultured Collinsella sp. (assembly GCA_958429225.1). Taxonomy (GTDB): domain Bacteria; phylum Actinomycetota; class Coriobacteriia; order Coriobacteriales; family Coriobacteriaceae; genus Collinsella. Next base: position 7,605 of record CAUAJB010000055.1, on the reverse strand, counting down.
TCCAGATTGTCCAAGAAGAGACCAGCAAAACGCTCCCCCGACACGAGCTTGATTTTGCCCTCGGCATACCCGGCAAGAACGCCCTTGAGAAACTTGGGATCTACTCACAGGCAACGCTGGATCGCTGGTGCCAAGTTGCCGCCAGCTTTAAAAGCACCATCAGCGTGTTTCCCGGCTTGCACGAAGTTATCGCAACACTCTCCGACAACGGCTGCAAACTTGGCATCGTCTCCTCACGTGCGCGCGACGAATACGCAGAAGAAATTGCACCCCTTGGCTTCGATAAGTATTTTGAGTACATCATCCTTGTCGAAGACACAACCGAACATAAACCCGCACCCGCTCCCATGCTCGAATATCTCCGGCGTACGGGCGCGAATCCTGGCAACGTCGTCTACGTTGGCGACACCGTCTACGACGAACAATGCGCAACTTCGGCAGGGGTCAGTTTTGCCAGAGCGGCATGGGGATCACACCAAGACATCCCAAACGCCACCTACAACCTCAAAACCCCCAACGACCTACTAACCCTAACAACCAAGTAACCCCCGCGCCCCACCCTTTCAGCCCCAACGCCACAAGGGCGACGACCTCGAGTAGGTCAACCCGGGAGGGACGAGGGCTTAGTTCCCCAATCTTTCCGCAGGGGGGGCAAAAAGCAACGTCTTATTTTTCCGACACTAACGCCACAAGGGCGATTGAGTAGGACGGTTTGGGCGGGTCCCGTACCTAGTTTCCAAAATCATTCCGCAGCGCGAAGGCCCCCGTTGTCAACGCTTCGAAGAAGCGAGACAACGGGGGCCTTCATGCGCGAGGACGTTTTGGAAACTAGGTACGGGACCCGCCCAAACCGTCCGGTGGGATCAGAGTACCCTTGCTGTTACTCTGCTTTGCCCACAGAGTTGAGGTTGGTCATGCGGATCTTAACCAGCTCGGTGATCTCACGCATGCCCTCCTTGGCCGGCTTCTTGGGATCGAAGCAGGCAGGGTTCTCGGCCATGTAGGCCATGAAGCCCTTGGTGTAGGCCTGACGCAGCTCGGTGGCGTAGTTAACCTTGCAGATGCCGTTCTTCACAGCCTCGGCAACCTGCTCATCGGGCACACCGGAGGTGCCGTGCAGAACCAGCGGCACGTCGACGGCGTCGCGGATAGCCTTGACCACGGACTGCTCGATGTGCGGATCGCTCGTGTACACGCCGTGGCTGGTGCCAACGCCAATAGCGAGGGAGGTGCAGCCGGTACGCTCGACGAACTCCTTGGCCTCGGCAGGATCGGTGTAGGGGCTCTCGCCCTCAACCGCGGGACCGTCGTCCTCCTTGCCACCAACCTTACCGAGCTCGGCCTCGACGGGCACGCCCATGGCGCGGCCAGCGTCGGCGACGGACTTGGTCAGGGCGATGTTGTCCTCGAAGGACTCGTGCGAACCGTCAATCATGACAGAGGTGTAGCCCGTGCGGAAAGCCTGCATGCAGCGGTCATAGCCATCGCCGTGGTCGAGGTGCAGAGCGACGGGCACGGAAGCGCGCTCGGCGGCAGCCTTGACCATGCCGTAGAAGTAGTCCAGACCAGCGGTCTTGATGGTGCCCGGGGTGGTCTGCATGATGACGGGGGACTTGGTCTCCTCGGCAGCGGCCAGAACGGCCATAACAAACTCGAGGTTCTCGACGTTGAACGCGCCAACGGCGTAATGGCCGGCCTGAGCGTCCTTGAGCATCTTTTCGGTGGTAACAAGTGCCATGAGCGTTTGCTCCTCTCCCTCGCCCGCATCTGGACATCGGGCGTACGTGTCCGCAAGGCGTTTTACCTTGCGTTTTGCTGCGTCCATTGTATGAAAATTGACGGCGTCACACGTATGAGATATCACCGGCACACAGGTCAATACAGTCGTTTTTGAAAAGTAAACGGAAGGAATTGGAGCCGAGTGGGCGTATTCGATATTGAATTTTGGGCGTTCAGCGTCTTTCTTTTATAGAAAAGATAAGTAATCGAAAGGCGTTTTCTTACTCAAAAAGAAAATGAACGAAAATAGACTCAACACAATTCCTACAAATTTAGCCGAGAATGGAGCAAACATGGCCCACGCAACAACCCGAGCTTTCGCCGATGAGCGTCGTTCCGCCATCATGGAGATGCTCGAGCATAACGCCTCGGTGCAAGTGGCAGAAATCGCCCAGACCTTTGGCGTGTCCTCCGTTACCGCCCGCGCCGACCTGGACGCGCTCGCCGAGTCCGGCAAGTTGCGCCGCACGCATGGTGGCGCCGTGTCTCTCCAGAAGCGACTGACCGTATCCACCCAGGATCGCCGCATCAACGTCAATGTCGCCGCCAAGCAGGCCATCGCGCAAAGCGCCATCGAGCTCGTCGGCAATGGCGACACGCTGCTTGTCGACTCGGGCACCACGGCGCTCGAGTTCGTCCGGCTCCTCGATCAGCGCGACGGCATCACCGTCATCACGGCCGACATTACCATCGCCGATTACATCGACGAGAGCATGCCCTCGGTCGATGTCGTCATGCTGGGTGGGGCACTGCGCAAAGGTCATCGCTATCTGTACGGTCCACTTACCATGCAGGCGCTCCAAATGGTCCACGCCGACCTTGCCGTCATGTGCCCCGGCGCTTTTGTCCCCCGCTGCGGCTTTACGACCGACTTTCCCCAAATGGCCGAGACCAAAACGGCCATGATCGCCGCAGCCCATCAAAGCGTCGCCCTCATGGACGCCAGTAAGGTTAACGGACGCGGCATGTACCGCTTTGCCGAGCTGGCAGATGTCGACACCATCGTGATGGACCGTGACCCCGATCATGCCGTTGCCACCTCAATCGCCGAGATCGTCGACGACGCCCGCCCAAATCTCCTCATCGCTGGCGCTTAAACAAAAACCACCACAAAGGTGCCTGTCCCCTTTGTGGTGGTTTGCTCGTTAAAAGCGAAATATCGCTACTTGGAAAGCTCGTCGGCGAGGGCCTCGATCTGGGCGCGCGAGGCGTCGTTGAGCGAGCCCAGCACGGTCACCTTGTTCTGCGCCAGAGTGATGTCCTTCATGCCCTCGAGCTCCTTGGTCATAACCTTGGCAGCGGTGGGCGCCCAGGAGCCGGCCTCAACGAGTGCCACCGTACGGTTCTGATAGGCGTGCTCGGCAAGCGTGTGGATGAAGGTGCTCATGAACGGGAAGATCTCGCCCTGATAGGTAATGGAGGCGAGCACCAGGCGGTCATAGCGGAACGCATCCTCAATGGCCTCGGCCATATCATCGCGAGCCAAGTCAAAGACGGAGACCTTCTGGCCGCGGGCCTCGAGCGCAGATGCGAGCTCCTCAACGGCAGCTTTCAGATGGCCATACACGCTCGCATAGGCAATCGTGATACCCTCGTCCTCGGGCTGGTAGCTCGACCAGGTGTTGTAGGTGTCGAGGTAATAGCCCAGGTTCTCGCTAAGAACAGGACCGTGAAGCGGGCAAATAATCTGGATGTCCAGATTGGCGGCCTTCTTAAGCACGGCCTGCACAAACTTGCCGAACTTTCCCACGATGCCAAAGTAGTAACGGCGCGCTTCGCAAGCCCAGCCCTCGGGATCCTCGATGTCGTTGGCTCCAAACTTGCCAAAGCCATCGGCGCTAAAGAGCACCTTGTCGGTGGACTCGTAGGAGAAGAGCACCTCGGGCCAGTGCACGTTGGGAGCACCGACAAACGTCAGGCTGTGGCCGCCCAGGTCGAGCACGTCGCCATCTTTGACGACCATCTTGCGCTCGGGGAAGTCGGTGCCAAAGTAGTTGACCATCATGCGGAAAGCACCCATGCTAGCCACAATCTGCGCCTGGGAATAGCGCTCCATAAAGGCGGCGATACCGGCAGAGTGATCGGGCTCCATGTGATGGACGACCAGGTAGTCAGGTGTACGGCCATCGAGCACGGTCTCGAGGTTGCCGAGCCACTCGTCGACAAAGCCAGCGTCAACCGAATCGGCGACAGCGATTTTATCGCCCAAGACGACATAGCTGTTGTATGCCATACCATTCTCGGACACGTCGTACTGGCCCTCGAACAGGTCAATGTCGTGATCGTTGACGCCAATGTAGCGGATATCCTTGGTGATCTCCATCAGGCAAAGCCTCCTAGATAGACAAAAGAACCCGTCTATCATAGCACTCGCCTTCATAGCTACGGCTATCTGCTAGCATCCCTACCGATTGTTATTGGTGCGGAATATATCGCTTTTGACCTGCAAAAACTATACGCGAGGCTCTGCCGTGGTGCGCCGAACGATGAGCTTGCCCGGAATACGAATGGCAACAGTCTTGCCCGTTGCTCCCGCCTTGGGAACCGCATGCTCGAATACCTCGCGTCCGCGCTGATGTAGATCGAATCGTACGGTCGTGAGCTCGTTATGTGCGACAAAGTCGTCGAGCGAGTCATCGACGCCCACCACGCTCACGTCCTCGGGCACACGCAATCCGCTGTCGCGCAACGCAGCGATCGCACCGTTTGCCATCTGGTCATTTGCCGCGTAAATCGCCGTCATGGTGCGGTCGTGCTCGGCCAGATATCTGCCGGCCTCGTAACCGCTGTTGGCAGACCAGTCGCCCTCGAGCGGCTCTGCCATTTTGATATGCCTGCGCTCGAGAGAATCTCTCCAACCAGCCCGGCGGAACTGTTCGTCGACCGAGAAGGACGGACCGCCGATAAAGCGAATTTGCTCGTGGCCCAGCTCAAACAGATGATCCATAAGCAGTAGAGAGCAGCCATAGTGGTCAGAGTCGACCGTGGTTACCCGCGGGTGAGCATACATGGTGACGATGACCGTGCCGATACCCGGCAGAGGCACAAACGTCTCAAAGTCGGGCGCCAGTCGGCTCATGCCGATGATGATGCCATCCACTGGCAGCGCTGCCATGCGACGAGTGGCCTCGGCAAGCGAAAACTCCTCGGTCTTGGACATCTCGACCAGTGTGATAGCACAACCGCGTTCGCGGGCCGCACTGGCAATGCCGTCGATCATCGTCAGGTTACCGAACTTGGTGACGTCGTTAACGCACAGCCCGACCGAATGGTAGCGGCCGTCGCGCAGCGAGCGACCGGCATAGCTCGGACGGAAACCGAGCTCCTGCATGGCTGCCTGCACGCGCTGACGCGTCTGCTCGTTCACGTTGGGCAATCCGTTGGCAACGCGCGAAACCGTCTGCTGCGAAACACCGGCAGCGCGGGCAACGTCGACCATGGAAACCGGACGCGAACCCGTGTCGTTGAAAGGGCGCCTTGCCACAAAATCACCTTCGCTCCTGTAGGAAGCCGAAATACCCCGTGCGAAATTGCTGGTCACGCGGGAGGCTTTGTTGTCTATCGATAATGTTAACGTACTCTACTATACCTATCAGCAGTTATGCAGCGCCCTCAACACCACCTGAATACCGTTCACGGCTCATTTTCGACCGGTTGCAGGAAAGCGAAGAAGTCCGTGGTTCCAGGCTATGAGTACGTTAACATAAAGCGTAAGCACACCGATACCATGATGGCCTGCGCTCCGGGCGTGCAGGCCATGGCGTCGTATTCGAAAGGACGCTCATGATTACCACAACTCCGTTCGGCGCCGCCCCCAGCGGCTCGCCGGTTACGGTCTATAACCTTGTTTGCGCAGGTGCCCGCGTGCGCGTCATGGACTATGGCGCGACCATCCTTAGCATCGAGGTTCCCGATGCCTCAGGCGATGTTGCCGACATAGCTCTCGGCTTCGATGCCCTCGATGGCTACTTCGACAATCCGGCGTGCTACGGCGGAACTATTGGCCCTTCGGCCAACCGAACGGATAAAGGCCAAATCGAGATTGCCGGCACGGTCTATCAGATGGCATGCAACGATGGTCCTGACAAAGCCAATAATCTGCACACCGACCTTGAACATGGCCTTCATAAGCGCGTGTGGAACGCCACAGTCGACGAGATTACCAACACGGTGAGTTTTACATGCAAGTTGGCTGACGGCGAACTGGGTCTCCCGGGCAACCGCACCTTTACCGTTGCCTATGTCCTGCAGGCAGGGCCAACGGGTGCCGCAGAGCTCACCTGCACGCAAAGCTGCGTTACCGATGCCGACACCTTCGTCAACATGACCAACCACACGTACTTCAACCTTGCGGGGCACGATGCCGGCACGGTTCTGGACCAGGTCGCGACTATCGACGCCGAGGCTTTCCTCCCCCAGCGCCAGGACAACGTCTCTTCTGGCGAGGTTCGCCCCGTGGTCGGCACGCCATTCGATTTCCGCGCACCCAAGGCGCTCGGCCGCGACATCGAGGCGAACGACGAGCAGCTCAAGATTGCACGGGGCTTTGACCATTGTTTCTGCCTGGATGGCTTTACCCCCGACGCCGACCCGCGCCACGCACTGCGCTTGCAAGATCCAAACTCGCGCCGCACGCTCGACATCTTCGTAACCGCACCGGGCGCGCATCTGTATACCGGCAACTGGCTCAGCGATAACGACGCCAAAGACGGCTGCAGTTACGGTCCCCGCGACGGCGTCGCATTTGAGCCCGAGTTTTGGCCTGACAACAACCATCACACAGATTGGGCGCATCCCGTCTGCACGCCTGACCACCCGTTTAGCTCGACAATCGTGTACCGATTCTCGACGATTTGTTAACCCACCCTCGTCGAGATGCGAGGGAGCAGCGTTATGACTCCCGTCTACTCCCTCGCACCTTGATATGTTTACGTACTCATAAGCAAAGCCCGGTAGCTCGGGATAACCAAGAAAGGAAGACACCATGACCGCCCCCGACGAAAAGACACTCGCCACGCTCACCAAGCTGTTTGAGGAGGAGTTTGGCCCCATCGGCGACCGCCAGGTGCTCTACGTGCACGCGCCCGGGCGTTCCGAGATCAGCGGCAATCACACCGATCACGAGGGCGGTCACGTTATCGCCGGCTCGCTCGATGTCGCTGTCGACGGTATCGCCGTGGCAACCGACTCCAACAGGATTCGCGTCGCCGACGAGGGCTATCCTACGTTTGAGATCACGCTCGACACGCTGGATGTTCAGGAGTCCGAGAAGGGCACGTCCGCAAGCCTCGTCCGCGGCATGGCACACGAGATTGCAGCCCTTGGCGTTGAGCCCCACGGCTTCGACTTCACCTTCACCTGCTCCGTCCCCTCGGGTGGTGGCCTTTCCAGCTCTGCCGCCGTCGAGGCCGCGTACGGTCGTGCCATGGAGACGCTCTGGGGCGCGCCCGCCATTGAGCCCGTCACGCTCGCTCAGATGAGCCAGCGCACCGAGAACAACTACTACGGCAAGCCCTGCGGTCTGATGGACCAGGCCGCCGTATGTCTGGGCGGCCTTGCCTACATGGACTTTGAGGACCAGGCTCAGCCTAAGACCCAGAAGCTCGAGCTCAACTTTGAGGACCACGGCTATGCGCTCGTGCTCGTTAAGGTCGGCGCCGACCACGTGGCCGCCACCGATGACTACGCCGCCGTTCCGCGCGAAATGCAAGACGTCGCTGCCGAGTTTGGCAAGGCACGCCTGTGCGAGGTAAACGTTGCCGATTTTGACGCCAAGCTCCCCGAGCTGCGCGCCAAGCTGGGCGACCGTGCCTGCCTGCGCGCCGT
>CAUAJB010000054.1 GCA_958429225.1 uncultured Collinsella sp. | reverse complement strand
GCAACGTCGACAGGGTCTCTCCGGCATGGGATTCAGGAGGGAGTGAACAACATGGGCAATAAACGAGTCGTAGCCGATTCCTCGCGCTGCATTGGGTGTCAAACCTGCATGGCGGCGTGTATCGAGGCACACGACATCCCCGGCAACATCGCCGCACCGCGCCTGCGCGTGACGCGTACGTACGAGATCTCCGCACCGGTGGCGTGTCACCACTGCGAGGACGCTCCGTGCGCCAAGGCCTGCCCCACGGGCGCCTTGTTCTTTGATCCAAAGAACCATCGCATCGGCGTTAACGAGGACAACTGCATCGGCTGCAAGAGCTGCGTCATGGCCTGCCCCTTTGGCGCCGTGAGCGTGGCGACCACGCAGGTCCCCGTCTTGATGGGCGACGTGCGCGTGGGTTCGCAGACCAAGAGCTTCGTGCTCAAGTGCGACCTGTGCGTGGACCGTCCCGGCGGTCCGGCGTGTGCCGAGGCGTGCCCGACCAAGGGCCTCACCCTGGTAGACGAGGAGCGCCTGGCGGAGCTGACCGCCGAGCGTGCCCGCGCCACCATCGAAAACGAGGCGTAAGCGGGCGGCCATACAGGCCCAACGATTGTCAAATACGTACCGATTAATCGGTAGCAGGGAAAGGAAGGAGGGTGTCATGGAGAAGCATAAAGTGATCTGCCCGTACTGCGGCGCCGGTTGCCAGTTTAACCTCTTGGTCCAAAACGGCCAGGTCGTGGGTACCGAACCGCTCAACGGCATCACCAATCAGGGCGAGCTGTGCCTTAAGGGTATGAGCGGCTACGACTTCATCAACGACACCAAGATCTTGACTCCTCGCGTACTGCACCCGATGATCCGCCGCACCAAGGGCGCGGATCTTGAGCGCGTAAGCTGGGACGAGGCACTGGATTTCACCGCATCTAAGATGCAGGCCATAATTGACGAATATGGTCCTAACGCTGTCATGACCACCGGCTCTTCGCGAGGCGGCGGCAATGAGGCGAACTACGTCATGCAGAAGTTTACGCGTGCGTGCATCGGCACCCACAGCGTGGACAACTGCGCCCGTACTTGACACGGCCCTACTGTCCTCGGTCTGATGGACACGGTTGGTTCAGGTTGCATGTCATGCTCCATCCCCGGTATGGAGGATGCGGGCTGCATTTTCCTCTTCGGCTATAACCCTGCCGATTCGCACCCCATCGTCGCAAGGCGTATCGTGCGAGCCAAAGAAAAGGGTTGCAAGATCATCGTCGCCGACCCGCGCCATATCGAAACCGCGCGTATCGCCGATATCTACCTTCCGATCAAGAACGGTTGCAACGTTGCGTTCCTCAACGCCTTTGCAAACTGCTTGGTCAACGATGGCCTCTACGACAAGGAATTCGTCGCCGAGCACACGAACGGCTTTGACGAGTGGTGGGAGACCATCAAGAACTACACTCCCGAATCCGTACAGGACATCACGGGTGTCGAGCCCGCGTTGATCCACCAAGCTGCCGAGATGTACGCCACGGCGAAGCCCTCTGCCATCATTGGCTGGGGCATGGGCGTATGCCAGCAGAAGCAGAACCTGAAGACGGTGCACACCATCGCCTCCATCGCCTGCGTTGCCGGCCAGATCGGCAAACCCAATTCCGGTCTCGCGCCCGTGCGCGGTCAGAACAACGTCCAGGGCTCCTGCGATATGGGCATGCTGCCCAACCTGTACCCTGGCTACCAGAAGGTCACCGACCCGGCTGTGCGTGCCAAGTTTGCCAAGGCTTGGGGCGTGCCCGAGGAAAAGCTCCCGCTCGAGGAGGGCTACAAGCTCACCGACCTGGGCCACCTGGTCGACGAGGGCAAGGTGCACTGCTTCTACAACTACGGCGAGGACCCGGTGCAGACCGAGCCCGATTCGGCCGGTATGCGCAAGACGCTCTCCGAGCTGGATCTGTTTATTTGCCAGGACATCTTTATGACGCAGACGACCATGCTCGCCGACGTCATCCTGCCTGCCACCTCTTGGGGCGAGCACGAGGGTGTCTTTACCGCATCCGATCGTAGCTTCCAGCACTTTGACGCGGCCGTTCCGCCCAAGGGCGAGTGCCGCCACGACTGGGAGATCTTCGCGGACCTGTCCACGCGCATGGGCTATCCCATGCACTACGACAACACCGAGCAGATCTGGAACGAGTGCATTAGCCTGTGCCCCAACTTTGTGGGCGCAACCTACGAGAAGATGGCTCCCGAGGGCGGCTACGCCCAGTGGCCGGTCAAGAGCACCGATGTGAACGACCACGGTACGCCCGACATGTTCGCTGGTGGCAAGTTCACCACCAAGGACGGCCGCGCCAACCTGATGGCGCACGATTGGGAGGCGCCCTCCGAGCTTCCCGACGATGAGTACCCGCTCATCCTGTGCACCGTCCGCGAGGTCGGCCACTACAGCTGCCGCTCGATGACCGGCAACTGCAAGACGCTGGCGCTGCTTGCCGACGAGCCCGGCTTTGTCCGCATGAATCCCGCGGACGCCCAGGCGCGCGGCATCAAGAACGGCGACATCGTCTCGATTCACAGCCGCCGCGGCCAGGTATACAGCCGCGCCGATGTGAGCGACCGTATCAACAAGGGCACGGTCTATATGACCTACCAGTGGTGGATCGGCAAGTGCAACGAGCTGACCATTCACAAGGTCGACCCGGTCTCGCATACGCCCGAGGACAAGTTCTCCGCCTGCCAGGTCGACGCCATTGCCGACCAGGTTTGGGCCGAGGGCGAGGTCGAGCGTCAGTACACCGAGCTCAAGCAGGCTCTGGTGGACGCCGCCGCTCCCCAGGACGTTGAGCCCGGCGCCGCCAAGTTCGACGACGAGACGCACGTGAACCAAATCGTGTAGTCCCGTTCTCGTTGGCTTTTTGGGCCGGGCGTCCCGTACGTTCGGGAGCCCGGCCCGTTATTTTGAAAGGAAGTGGGGATGAACCGCTTCATCGACATCAACCCGGAGAGGTGCATCGGCTGCGGAACATGCCAGTCCGCCTGTGCCGACGCCCACCGGATGCAGGGTCTTCAGGATACGCCGCGCCTGGCGCTCGTGAAGACCGGCGGTATTTCGGCCGCCCTTGCCTGCCACCATTGCGAGGGTGCCCCCTGCGCCGAGGTTTGCCCGGTGAATGCCATCGAGCACGATGGCGATCGCATCCACGTCAAGGAGCAGGAGTGCATCGGGTGCAGGCTGTGCGCCATCGCGTGCCCCTTCGGAGCCATCCATCCCGATGGCACGTCTATCGCCGGTGTCGCAGGCATGTGCGACCCGACGCCTTCGTATCCTAAGTCCCTGAGCAGCCTGCTTACGTGGGCTCCCGGCCAGTACACCTGCGCTGTCAAGTGCGACCTTTGCGCCTTCGATCCGGACGGCCCGCATTGTGTGGCGGCGTGCCCCACCAAGGCACTGACCGTCATGGGCGGCGCGGCCGATCGCGAGCTCGACGAGGCCAAGCGCCTGCGCTCGATCGAAAACGGTCCGGTCGTCGACGTTACCGCTGTGGCCCAGGGCCTGTCCGAGAAAGCAGAAGGGAGCGTAAACAATGGATAGCATGACGCTGTTTATCGCATCGCTTGCCGTCTCGTGCATCGGTGCGCTCGCCTCGGTTCTGCTGATCAAGGCCGATAACGCCGCCAAGACCGCCGGTTGCCTTATCGGCGCCGTCGCGGCCGTGCTGTCGTTCATCGCGGGCCTCGAGGTCGTGCTTGGCGACGTTTCGTCCCTCAACACGGTCTTCTTCTTCCCGTTCGCCCGTCTCGAGCTCTTGCTCAACGGCCTTGCGGGGCTGATCGTGGTCCTCATCTCGATTCTCGCCTTTGCGGGCTTCATCTACGGTCTGTCCTACTTCGACGAGTACCCGGGCAAGGTCGGGCGCGCCGGCTTCTTTATGAACACCTTCGTCGCCTCGATGATGCTCGTCATCACCGCCGACAACGTGTTCTGGTTCCTGGTCGCCTTTGAGCTCATGTCCCTTACGAGCTACTTCCTTGTCGTTATCGAGGAGAACAAGAACTCCATTAGGGGCGGTTGGCTCTACTTCGTCATCGCGCACGTGGGCTTCGTTCTCATCATGGCGAGCTTCCTGCTCATGACCAACGGCGTGGGCGGTTCCTTCAGCTTCAGTGATTTCCGTACGCATGACTTTGGACCCGCCGTCTCCTCCGCGTGCTTCGTCCTCGCGTTCTTCGGATTTGGCGCGAAGGCCGGTATCATTCCGCTGCACTCCTGGCTGCCCCAGGCGCACCCCGAGGCGCCGTCCAACGTGTCCGCCCTCATGTCCGGCGGCATGATCAAGATCGGCATCCTGGGAATCCTCAAGGTCGGTCTCGACCTGCTCGCGGGTTCGGGCGTCCAGCTCTGGTGGGGCCTCATGGTCCTGGTCTTCGGATCCATCTCGTCGGTCCTGGGTGTCGTCTACGCCCTCCACGAGCACGACATCAAGCGCCTGCTTGCCTATCACTCCGTCGAGAACATCGGCATCATCTTGCTCGGTGTCGGCGCGTCCATGACGGCGCACGCCCTGGGCAACGACGTCATCGCGACGATCGCGCTCATGGCCGCCCTCTACCACACTCTCAACCACGCCATGTTCAAGGGCGAGCTGTTCCTCGGCGCGGGCTCCCTGCTCTATGCCACGGGTACGCGCAACATGGAGAAGATGGGCGGTCTGTTCCGCCGCATGCCGGTCACGGCCGTCTGCTTCCTCATCGGTGCCCTTGCCATCTCGGCCATCCCGCCGCTCAACGGCTTCGTTTCCGAGTGGTTCACCTACCAGTCCCTGTTCAACATCTCGACGCTCTCCGACCCGGTCGTCATGGTGTTCGCCGTCGCCTCCGCGGCCGCCCTCGCCATCACCGGTGCCCTGGCCGTCACGTGCTTCGTGAAGGCCTACGGCGTCTCGTTCGCGAGCAGCCCTCGTTCCCAGGAGGCCGCGAACGCCAAGGAGTCCCCGGCTCCGATGTTGTTCTCGCAGATGCTCCTCGCGGCCATCTGCGTGGTACTGGGAATCGGCTCCCCGGTCATCGCCCCGGTTCTGGGCGACGTCGCCCAGAGCGTGCTTGCCGGCTCCGCCGTCACAGCCACCTCGGGCGTGTCTCTCGTGAACGAGATTTCCGGTGCCGCCACCTCCACCCCCGCGATCGCCATCGCGCTCGTGGTCCTCACCGGCCTCGCGTTCGCGTTGAGGTCCTGCCTCGGCGCCAAGGCCCCCGCTAAGAAGACCGACCCTTGGGCGTGCGGCTACGAGCCCAACGAGCACATGCCCGTCGTCGCCACGAGCTTCGCGTCCGACGTCGAACTCTTCATGGGCCCGCTCTACACCCTGCGCGAGGTATGCACCAAGATCTGCTGGTCCATCGCGCACGTGTTCCAGAAGCTCACCGGTGTCGCCCAGGGCGTCGAGCCCCTGCCCGACCGTTTCCTGGTCGATGCACCGAGCGAGGGTGCCGACAAGCTGGCCGGCCTCGCCTCCAAGATCGAGGGCGGCAACTACTCCGTATACATCTGCTACATCGTCGCGGCGCTCGTGGTCTTCCTCGTGCTCGCCGTGGTCATGGTCTAGAGAGGGGAGAGGATATTATGAACATCGTTCTTGCGATGGCGCAGGGCCTCGTGGTCATGCTGGTCGCGCCCTTCTTCTCCGGCCTCGCCCGTGTGATTCGCGCGAAGATGCACAATCGCCGCGGTCCGTCCATCCTTCAGGATTACCGGGACCTCGCGAAGCTCATGGCGCGTCCCGAGTCCGTGAGTTCCGACTCGAGCTTCGTGCTGCGCATCATGCCGCCGCTGTTCCTCGCGGTGTCGTTTATGCTCGCCATGGGCCTGCCCATGTTCACGCTCCAGAGCCCCATGCCCGTCTTTGGTGACGCCATCACCATCATGTACGCGCTCGCGCTGTCCCGCTTCTTCTTCGCGCTGTCCGGCGTGGATTCCTCCAACGCCTACGCGGGCTTCGGCGGTATCCGCGAGCTCCTCATGAGCGTGCTCATCGAGCCGTCCATGCTCATCGCGCTGTTCACCGTCGCCATCGTGTGCGGCTCCACGGACATTGCGACCATGGGTCAGCACATCGTTACGGGCAACGTCTCGAGCGTCGTCGCCGTTATCCTCGCCGGCGTCGCCTTCGCGGCCGCCTGTTACATGGAGCTCGGCAAGCTTCCGTTCGATCAGGCCGAAGCCGAGCAGGAGCTCCAGGAGGGCCCGCTCGCCGAGCTCTCCGGCCCGTCCCTGGCCATGATGAAGCTCGCCATGGGCATGAAGCAGGTCGTGGTCGTCGCTTGGTTCACCTCCATCTTCATCCCCTGGGGAGAGCCCGCGACCATCGGCGTCACCGCTCTCGTGGGCGCCGTCGTCTTCCTCGTCAAGTGCCTGGTCGATTTCGTCGTCTGCGGCGTGCTCGAGAACTCCGTTTCCCGTTCGCGCTTCAAGGTGCTCGGTAACCAGACCTGGGCCGTCGTCGGCATCGCGGTCCTCGCGTTCGTCTTCGTCGTCGTAGGCGTGTAGGGAGAAGGGAGAAACTATGTCAATCGAATCGAGCTTGTCCCTCTTTGCCATGGTGGCGATCGCCGTCCCCATGCTGGGCTCCCTGCTCATCGTCATGCTGCCGCGTCCCTACGCTAAATGGATCTGCGCCTTTGCCGGCGGCATCGCCACGGTCGCTTCCGTTGGCTTGGCCGCGACGTTTGCCGGAAACGGCATGAACGCGGTCGATGTAACCTGGGCGAGTATGGGCCAGACCTTGGTCATGGGCTTCATATTCGACCGGATGAGCACGCTGCTCGCACCCGCGTTCGTCGCTATCGGCCTGCTCGTCGTCATCTATTCGTTCCCGTACATGAGCGATAAGAATAAGGAGCATCCCGACGCGCCCCGTCGTCGCTTCTACGTGTACTTCTCCACGTTCATCGGCGCCATGGCCGGTCTCGCCTACAGCTCCACCATCGTCGGCCAGCTCGTTTTCTTCGAGATCACCGGTGTGTGCTCCTGGGGCCTCATCAGCTACTACATGACGCCCACGGCCAAGAAGGCCGGTATGAAGGCGCTCATCATCACCCATATCGGCGCTCTGGGACTCTACATCGGCGCGGCCTTCCTGTTCGCCGGAACCGGCACGTTCGCGCTGAGCGCGATCTCCCAGCTCGATTCCGGTATGAAGACCGTCGTGCTGCTGCTCATCCTGTTCGCTGCTTGGGCCAAGTCCGCCCAGTTCCCGCTCTACATGTGGCTGCCCTCCGCAATGAAGGCCCCCACGCCCGTTTCCGCCTACCTTCATGGCGCGTCCATGGTTAAGGTCGGCGTGTGCGTGTTCGCCCGCGCTCTTGCGAGCGCCGGCGATATCCCCGAGATCGTCGGTTGGGTCGCCATCATCGACGCCGTCGTGACCATGCTCTTCGGCTTCCTCATGTACCTGCCCCAGAAGGATATGAAGCGCCTGCTCGCCTTCTCGACGATCGCGCAGCTCGCCTACGTGTTCTTTGGCCTGGGCCTCTCCGTGTTCGGAAGCCAGATGGCGTTTAACGGCGCCGTCGAGCACATCTTCAACCACGCGTTCACCAAGACCCTGTTCTTCCTCATCGCTGGCTCTCTCAGCTTCACGCTGGGAACCCGTATGCTGCCCAAGATCCAGGGCCTCATGAAGAAGTACCCGGTCACGGGCGTGGGCTTTGCGGTCGCCGCGACCGCTATCGCCGGCGTGCCCCCCATGAGCACGTTCTTTTCCAAGTTCCAGATCATTTCCGGTGGCTTCGCGGTTGGTGCTACCAACACGGTCATCTTTGTCCTCGTGTGCGTCATGGTCGTCGAGACCGTCGCCACCTTCGCATGGTTCCTGCGTTGGATGGGTAAGGTCCTGCCCGGTGAGCCGAGCGAGACCGTGGCCGCCGGCCAGCCCCTTCCGCGCGCCATGGCGTTCGTGTTCGTCGTCCTCATGATCATGGTCGTCGTCGCCGGTCCTCTGTCCTCTAGTTGGATGGGTTAGGAGGTAGGACATGGGTTATTCGTTAGTCAATATCCTGGGCGGTCTTCTGATCGTGACCTCCACCATGGTGGTCGTCTCGAAGACCATCCCGTCCGCCATCAAGTGGTACGCGATCCAGTCGGTTGTCCTGGTGGGCGTGCTGCTCACCCTGGGCCTCACCACCGGTGCCACCGAGCTTCTCATGTGGGCCGCGTCGGCCTTCGTCACCAAGGTGATCCTCGTTCCGTTCATTCTCAACCGTGCCTACAAGAAGATGGGTTCGCCTGCCGATAGCACGCTGACCTCCTCCATCAAGCCGGCCTGGACCATCATCCTCACCGGTCTGGAGGTGGCCGTCTGCTTCGCGGTGGTCACGCGCCTGAGTCTGCCCACCGCCGAGGTGGCCACTCCGGCCCTCGCCATCAGCTTCGCGCACTTCTTCGTCGGCCTCACGTGCATCATCTCCCAGCGCAACATCCTCAAGCAGATCTTCGGGTACTGCCTTATGGAGAACGGTAGCCACGTGACGCTCGCTCTGCTCGCGCCCACGGCCCCCGAGATCATCGAGATCGGCATCGCCACCGACGCCATCTTCGCCGTCATCATCATGTCCGCCGTCGTCGTGAGGATTTGGAACGACACCAAGTCGCTCGACTCCCACGACCTGACCGAATTGAAGGGGTAGGCCATGGATGTTTCAATGCTGACGGTCGCCCTGCTCGCTTGTCCTCTCGTGTTCTCCCTGATTATGGCTGCGCTCCCCAAGACGACGTCCTACAACGTCTTCGCGGGGCTCAACACCATCTCCGTCGCGGCGACCCTTGTCCTTTCGGTCGTCACCGCGGGAACCATGCTCTCGAGCGGGCAGAATATCGACGCTTTGGGCCTGTGGCTCCATCTCGATTCGCTCTCGTCGATCTTCGTCCTTCTGGTAGGCATCATCGGGTTCATCACCGGCGTGTACTCCATCTCCTATATCAAGATCGATATCGAGGAGAAGACCATGCCGGCCGAGCGCGCCAAGCAGTACTACGCGCTGTTCAGCCTGTTCGTCTTCACGATGCTGCTCGCCTGCCTGTCCAACAACATCATCCTCACCTGGGCGGCGGTCGAGGCCACTACGCTGTCGACCGTGTTCCTCGTGGGCATCTACAAGAACAAGCAGGCGCTCGAGGCGTCTTGGAAGTACGCGATGGTCTGCACCGCCGGTGTGGCCTTCGGCCTGTTCGGCACGCTGCTCATCTACGCGAACGCCGCCGATATCATGCCCAACGCGCATGAGGCCGCCTTCCTCACCTCCATCATGCCCTACGCCGACCAGTTCGACCCGATGCTCGTGCGCCTCGCGTTCGCGTTCATCGTCATCGGCTTCGGCACCAAGGCGGGCCTGTTCCCCATGCACACCTGGCTGCCCGACGCGCACTCCCAGGCTCCGAGCCCGGTCTCCGCGCTGCTCTCGGGCGTGCTGCTCAAGTGCGCCATGCTGGTGATCATCCGCTTCTACTCCCTGTCCATCATCACGGTGGGCGACACCTATCCGCGAACGCTCCTGCTCATCCTGGGCACGCTGTCCATCCTGGTGGCTGCCCTGTGCATCTTCAAGCAGGACGATATCAAGCGCCGCTTCGCGTACTCCTCCGTCGACAACGTCGGCGTGGTCGCGCTGTGCCTGGGTATCGGTGGCCCGCTCGGTATCGCCGCCTGCCTGCTGCACTGCATCTTCCACGGCTTCACGAAGGCGCTCGCCTTCTGCATGGCCGGTAACATCCAGCACATCTACCACACCCGCGACCTGAACAAGATCAAGGGCGTCGTCGAGATCGCTCCCGTCACGGCAGCGCTCACCATCATCGCCCTGCTCGCGCTCGCCGCCTTCCCGCCGTTCGCCCTGTTCATCTCCGAGTTCCTCACCTTCGTGGCCGGCGTTCAGTCCGGTCCCATCTGGGTGGTCGTGCTCGTGGCCATCGGCCTCACCGGCGTGTACTTCGCCCTTACCGGCATCGCGCTCAAGTCCATCTTCGGCAAGGCGCCCGAGGGCATGAAGCGCCACGAGGTGCCCGCCCTCATGATCATCCCCGAGATCGCCCTCGCGATCGTGGTCATGTGGTTCGGTATCGCCACCCCGGTCGCCATCACGAGCGGCGTCGAGGATGCAACGTCCGTCGTTTTGAACCAGAGCGTCGAAGAGCTCCACGAGGCCCCTCTCTACCGCATGGTGTTCAGTTCCCAGACCAAGACAAGTGAGGTGAATTAGCACCATGGCAGAACCTGAAAAGAAGGACTACGCTCGTCGCTGCGAAAGCCACGTCGAGGCCCTGCGTGCTGCAGTGCCGGGCGCTATCGAGAAGGTCGAATGGCAGTGCGAGGACCAGCTGACGATCACCGTCAAGCTGGACCGTCTGCCCGAGGCCGTCCGCTACCTGTATTACGAGCGCTACGGCTGGATTCCTGTGATTGTCGGCAACGACGAGCGCAGCCTGTGCGGCCGTTACGTCGTGTACTACGTCATCTCCATGGAGGGGGAGGACCCCGGCTGGGTTACCGTGCGTGCCGAGGTCGACCCCGCCAAGATGACGTTCCCGTCCGTGACGCCGTTCGTCCCCGCCTGCGTGTGGGGCGAGCGCGAGCTGCGCGATATGTTTGGCCTGATTCCCGAGGGTCTGCCCGACCGCCGTCGCCTGGTGCTTCCCGACGATTGGCCCAGCGGGCTGTACCCGTTGCGCAAGGATTCGATGGATTACCGTTTCCGCCCCGCCCCCGCGAGCGACATGGAAAACTACGAATTCCTGGCCGACACCAAGGGCAAGGAGACTACGCTCGTCCCCATGGGACCGCTGCACATCACCTCCGACGAGCCCGGCCACTTCCGCCTGTTCGTGGAGGGCGAGACGATCGTCGATGCCGACTACCGCCTGTTCTACGTGCATCGCGGTATGGAGAAGGTCGCCGAGACGCGCCTGAACTATGACGCCGTGACGTTCCTCGCCGACCGCATCTGCGGCATCTGCGGCTGCGCCCACTCGGTGGCCTATGCCGAGGCCGTCGAGCGCGCCCAGGGCATTCATGTCCCGCCGCGCGCCCAGTACATCCGTGCCATCATGCTCGAGGTCGAGCGCCTGCACTCGCATCTGCTCAACATTGGCCTGGCGTCGCACTACACGGGCTTCGACTCCGGCTTCCAGCAGTTCTTCCGCGTCCGCGAGAAGTCCATGGACCTGGCCGAGAAGCTCTCCGGTCACCGCAAGACCTACGGCCTCAACGTGATCGGCGGCGTGCGTCGCGACATTTTGGCTGAGCAGAAGCTCTCCACGCTCACGACCATCCACCAGCTGCGCTCCGAGGTCCAGGAGCTCGTCGACGTTTTGCTCTCCACGCCCAACTTTATTGAGCGCACGAGCGGCATCGGCATTCTCGACCGTAAGATCGCCCGCGACTTTTCGCCGGTCGGCCCGCTCATGCGTGGTTCGGGCTATGCCCGCGACGTGCGCTTCGACCATCCCTTCGACGGCTACGCCGATCCGGACGTCATGAAGATGCATGCCGCCACGGCCGACACCTGCGACGCCTTCGGCCGTACCGCCGTGCGTATCCAGGAGGTCTACGATTCGATCGACATGATCGAGACCATGCTCGAGAACTGCCCGTCGGGCCCCATCCTCACCACGGATTGGGAGTACACCCCGCACAAGTACGCCATCGGCGCCACCGAGGCTCCGCGCGGCGAGGACGTGCACTGGGCCATGCTCGGCAATAACCAGAAGTGCTACCGCTGGCGCGCCAAGGCCGCCACGTACAGCAACTGGCCGGTCCTGCGCTACATGTTCCGCGGCAACACCGTGGGCGACGCGGCGCTGATCGTCGGCTCGCTCGACCCGTGCTACTCCTGCACCGACCGCGTGACGGTGACCGATGTCGCCGCCAAGCGCGACCACGTGCTCGACAAGGAGCAGTTCGAGAACGTCTGGCGCGACAAGTCGCCGCTTGCGGGCGAGGGCACCTTGGCCGCTCCGCTCGATGAGGAGGCGCTCTAATATGCTGAAGCTTTGGAAGGTTAACGCCAAGGCCGGCGACGCGACGGTCAAGTACCCGTTTGCGCCGTTCCCCACCAATAAGGACATGCGCGGCAAGCCCGAGCACAATGCCGAGCTCTGCATCGCCTGCGGTGCCTGCGGCGTGGCGTGCCCGGCCGATGCCATTCGCATGGACACCGACCTTGCGGCCGATACCATTACCTGGTCGATCGACTACGGCCGCTGCATCTTTTGCGGCCGCTGCGAGGAAGCCTGCCCCATGGAGGCCATCAAGCTCACCGAGGAATTTGAGCTGGCCGTCATGAGCAAGGACGACCTCACCAGCAAGAGCGTCTACACGCTCGAGCACTGCTCGCGCTGCGGCAAGCCGTTTGCCCCGCATAAGGAGATCGACTACGCCAAGCGCCTACTGCAAAAGACCGGCGGCATGGAGGCCATCCAGGCCGCCCGTACCGTCGGTATGTGCCAGGAGTGCAAGCGCGAGCTCGACGCCCTGCGCGCCGCCTCGGCCGTAAAGACCGGCAACGCGCACGGCATGGCTGCCAACGAGACGCTTGCGTCCGGTGGGCCCCAGGGCCCCGGCATGGAGTATCTGGGCGGCCACGGCGCGAACCCGGAGTATATCGACCGCGAGCTCAACCCCGATGCGCCCGAGATTCCCGCCGGTCCTGCGCCGGTCGAGGGCATCATCATGGATTTTGAAACGAAGGAGGAGTAACCATGGCCGAACCCACGCTTTTGCCCGAGCGGCTTCAGTACCGCCCGACCAAGATCGAGCTCGACGAGAGCATCGAGAAGGCCAAGGCGACCCTTCTTAAGAAGATCAAGCGCTCGGTGTACGTCTACCGTGTCGACTGCGGCGGCTGCAACGGCTGCGAGATCGAGATCTTCGGTTCCATCACGCCCGTCTTCGACGTCGAGCGCTTTGGCATCAAGGTCGTGCCCTCGCCCCGTCACGCCGACGTGCTGCTGTACACCGGTGCCGTGACGCGTGCCATGCGCATGCCGGCCCTGCGCGCCTTTGAGGCCGCACCCGATCCCAAGATCGTGGTGTCCTATGGCGCGTGCGGCTGCACCGGCGGCATCTTCTACGACAACTACTGCGTCTGGGGCGGCACGGACAAGATTTTGCCGGTCGACGTCTACATCCCCGGCTGCCCGCCCAGCCCCGCGCAGACCGTCTACGGCTTTGCCATGGCGCTCGGTCTGCTGGACCAAAAGCTCCATGCCGAGACCACGGTGGAGGCCGCCGGCGAGCAAGCCGATATCCTGCACCCCGGCGTGCCGTACAAGCTGCGCGTTGCCATCGAGCGCGAGGCTCGCGCCATGAGCGGCTACCGTTACGGCCGCGACCTGGCCAATGAGTTCATGGATACGCTCGAGGGCGCGCCCAAGGGCGATATCCGCGGTGCCATGGCGTTGCTCATCGATAAGCAGGACGATCCGCGCCGCGTCGAGGTGTACTCGGCGCTGCAGGATCTGGTGCTGGCCGGAGGTCGCTAGATGGAGCTCACGGACCGCTCTGGTTACTTTGCGGGTCCCGGCATGCTCGGCGGCTCCTTTGACGATGCCTCGCGCGCAAGCGACGAGGCCGCCGAGGGCGTCGCCGACCCCTGCCTGGACCACGCGCCCGACCAGGTGGTCTTTTACGAGCTCACGCGTAAGTTTGTGGAGACCGAGGAAGACGTTCCCCAGGAGGCCTGCGACGTGCTGTACTACACGCTCGCCGTGGGCCACCACACCGGCGTGCTCGATTGCTTTGAGCCGCGCCTGTCGGTGCCGGTGGATGTGTTCTATTCGCTCGTCGACGCGCTGCCGGAGGGGGAGGCCAAGACCAAGTTCGAGGCCATCCGCTCCTTTGGCGAGTGCCAGCTCGACAAGGCGGCGGTGCCGTCGCTGCTCGAGGCCTGCGACACGCTGCTCGACGAGCGCGGTTTTCGCGGTTCTGCCAAGGCCGGCATCTCGGTGTTCGATGACGACTTTGGCCTGCATGCCCAGCAGGTCGCGTTCTTAATGAAGTTTCGCGATCTGGTGGAGCGCGTGCGCGATGTGTCGGGCGTGTATCTGACGGGGAGGTTACAGTAATGGGTCGCGTTGTGGATGGCCGCGTGAACGGTGCTCCCTTTGCCGGTATTGTTCTCACGGCGGGAAGCGTGCTGCGCGCCGACGATGCCGCCGGCCCCGTGCTCTCCAAAAAGATGGAGGACGCACCCATCGCCGGTTGGTACACCATCGACGGCGGTCAGACGCCCGAGGATGACATCATCGAGGTCAAGCGCGAGCGTCCGCCGCGTCTGGTCTTGGTCGATGCCGCCGACATGGCGCTGCCCGTCGGGTCCATCCGCTTGCTCGACAAGCGCGATGTGGCCCGCAAGTCGATGTTCACCACGCATTCGCTCCCTTTGTCGATTCTGATCGAAGAGATTGAGCAGTCGTGTGAAGATATCGTCTTCATAGGGATTCAGCCGGGCGACACGGAGTTCTACAACCCCATGTCCCCGGAGGTCTTTGAGGCCGTCGACGCCGTGTACGACGCCGTGGCCGCCAACGGCTTTTCCAACTTTGTCCGCTTGGGGCAAGAGCAATAGGAGCGCTTGTCCCTGCTGATTAGGAAAGAAGTGATTGACATGGCAGATTCCAAGGTGGAGTACCCCGCTCCCGATTGTCTGGCGCCCGCCGCGATCGAGGCCAAGACCGAGGCCGCCGGCGTGACCAAGGCCAACCTGCCGGTCGCAAAGGCCTTTCTGTTGGCAATGTTCGCCGGTGCGTTTATTGCCTTCGGTGGCCTGTTCTTTACCGTGTTCTTGAGCGATAGCACGCTGGGTTGGGGCGCACAGCGCGTCGTGGGCGGCCTGTGCTTTTGCCTGGGCCTGGTGCTGGTGCTGGTGTGTGGCGCCGAGTTGTTCACCGGCAACTCGCTTATGGTCTGCGCGCTCAAGAGCAAAAAGATCACCCTGGTCCAGATGCTCAAGGCTTGGGTCGTCGTATGGGTCGGTAACTTTGTCGGTGCCCTGTTCATCGTCTTTTTGGTGTACATGGCCGGCATTTACAAGCTCAACGGCGAGGCGGTCGCCAATTCCATGGTGAGCGTCGCCGCCGGCAAGGTGACGATCGACTGGGTGACGATCTTCTTCCGTGGCATCCTGTGCAACATCTTTGTGTGCCTGGCCGTGTGGATCGGCACCGCCGGCAAGACCGTGGTCGATAAGGTTGTGGGCATTTTGCTGCCCATCGCCGCCTTTGTGGCCTGCGGTTTTGAGCACTGCGTTGCCAACATGTACTTTTTGCCCATGGGTGCCGTGATGCATGCGTGCGGCTATGGTGCCAAGGTCGCCGGCGCCGATGCGCTTAACGCCGCGGGCATTGCGTTTAACCTGTCCGCTGCCACGCTGGGCAACATCGTGGGCGGCGCGGTTCTGGTCGCGCTCGGCTACTGGTTTATCTACGCCAAGAAGTCCGAGGCGTAAGGTGCCGTCTGTTTGACGTTGGGCCTCCCGCGGGGCGTTGCCGTGCGGGAGGCTTTTTG
>CAUAJB010000053.1 GCA_958429225.1 uncultured Collinsella sp. | reverse complement strand
GTGAGGGCCCAGAACGGCTCCTGGATAAACGCGGGTGTCATGCGGCCCACGCCCAGCTCAAGGAAGAGAATCTTCTGCCGCGCGTGCGCGTCGAGCCAGTCGGACACCTTGCGGTACTGCTCCTCGTAGAGCTCGCCCTGCAGGAAGTTGCCGTAGCCGCGAACCCAAGGGAACGCCTCTGCCCCGCAGTGCGGGCAGCGTGGCACGAGTTCTGTCGGAACCTCTAGGCCGTCTCCCATGGCCTCTACCATACGAGAGACCGGCTCGATGGCGTCCCATACCTCGTCGGTACAGCAACGGGAGCACTGGAAGAAGCGGTGGTCGCCTTGGATCTCTGCCACCTTCTCCCAAGGGTAGATTTTCATGAACTGCGTGTCCTGGTTGGTGGTGAGAACGAAGAAGTCTTTCTCGGTAAGAATGGCGTCGAGATCTTTGTAGGGCCCGCGCAACGGGGCGTTGAGCGTGGTGTCGAGGAAGGTGGCAAGGTAGCCCCAGCGCGACTCGGCGGTGGGCCAGCGGTAGGACGACCCTTCAAAAGCGCCTCTGAAACCGTAGCGCTCGGCGAATTTGCCGAAATGCCTGCGATAGGTCGCGTTGTCCTCGTAGTAGAAGTCGCCGCCGCCCGCCGCGGAGAGCCCGGAGGCCCCGCCTACAAGCACGCAATCGGCTTCATCGATCATGCGGGCAAACGTTTCGATTTGCTGGTCGTAGGGCTCGGGCTCGCGGGCACTCAGTTCATAGGGCGTGCCGCCGGTGCGGTAGGCGGCCTGATGGGAAAACGATTGGTTGGTGAGTTCGATAACGAGCCGCTCGTATAGAGTCACTTGATACTCTCTTTCAACTACAATGAACAGGTGTCTATAAAAAGTATCAATGTTGATTTGCGTCAGAGCAATGAACAGTTTCGAGCTGCTGTCGATAAACGAGCGGCTTCTGGATATTGTTGAGCGCTGCAATTGGAGGGGCCATGGAATCGGGGAAGATCGATCGTCGCCGACGCTACACGCTCTCGGTCATACGGGAAGCGTTCTTTGCACTGCTGACCGAGGTTGGTTTCGCGAAGATGACGGTAGCGGATATCTGCCGCCGCGCCGATATCAACCGCGGCACGTTCTATCTGCACTACGAGGACAAGTTCGCGCTGCTCGACGAACTTATCGACGAGGCCCTGGCGGCGGCGCCGCCGCTCGAGGGAACGGAGGCGGGCGCCCTCTGCCAGCGCCCGCCGGCAAACGATGATTATTATCTGCTCTACTCGGATGACGACGCGTACGCCCGGGTGGCTCAGCGCGTCGTCGAGCGCGGCGCTGAGCAGATGGTTCCCTCGATTATGGAGAAGACCGGGCTTTCGCGCGAGGACGCCTATCTGCTCTTCGTTCACAACGTCCAGGGAAATCTCGCGGTCAACCGTCTGCTCGGTTGGAGGCGAGGGCCCGAGTTCGCCCACGCCCAGGAGCTGCTCAGCGCCTATTCCGAAGGGGGCATGCGGGCGGTATCGGCCCCTTGCACACCGATCGCGAATTAGAACATGATAGCGTCGTCGGCCGTGAAGGCATCGAGGGATCCCTGCTTGACCTGGATGCAGACGTATGTGATGCCCGAGTCGGATGCGGCGCGGAACTGACGGTGTGCGGCGGGGGAAATGCGCAGCCAGTCGCCGGCTGCAAGCTCGATTTCCTCACCGTCGATCGTGACCGAGCCAGCGCCTTCGAGCACGCCATAGATTTCCTCGTTTTCCTTGTGTGCATGGACGAACGGAACGCCAGCGCCGGCGGGAAGATTGTTGACACTCACCTCTGCCCCGGTAAGCCCGAGCACTTCGTGCAGCTCGACACGGCTCTCATTACCGATGTGGGTCTTTGCATAATTAGACATAATGGTTCCTCTCTTGGGGTTGATTTACCTTGCAGGCATCTCCTGCGTGAGTTATATTCAACGCGAAGGCGCATGCAAATACGAGTACGCACATATTTGTAACTGCGTACTTTTTTGTGAAACCGGTATGGCCAAGGAGGTTGGGTCTCCCGTGATGGCGAAAGAGGAGCTTCCGGAGTGTCCGGTCGCAACGGCGGTAGCGCTCATTGGCGGCAAGTGGAAGCTGCTCATTATCCGTAACTTGCGCGTACGCCCCTGGCGTTTCAACGAGTTGCGCCGCGACCTCGAGGGGATCTCTCAGAAGGTGCTTACCGACAGCCTGCGGCAGATGGAGGATGATGGGCTGGTCTTTCGCCACGACTATGGCGAGAATCCTCCCCGCGTTGAGTATGGCCTCACCGAGCTCGGTCGCCAGATGATGCCCATCATGGACTCGCTCGCAGACTTCGGCGCTTATTACAAGACGGTCGTTTCGTAGCGGACACGCTGCTTAGGGGGCGGAGAACCGCTACGAGGGTGCTAACGAAAACCTGTCCCGAATCATCGTGCGCCTGCGGCATGAAGAAGGGAGATTCTTATGAATATCGTTGTATTGAGCGGCAGCCCGCGCAAGGGCGCCAATACCGACACCATGGTCGAGGCGTTTGCCGAGACCGCGCGCGAGGCCGGCCATACGGTCGAGGTCATCCGCGTTGCCGGCAAGAAAATCGCTGGTTGCCTGGGGTGTCAGTATTGCTTCGCCCACGAGGGCACCTGCGTGCAAAAGGACGACATGGCCGGCGTGATCGAGTCGCTGAAAGACGCCGACATGGTTGTCTTCGCTTCGCCCATCTACTGGTTTGATATCACTGCGCAGGAGAAAGCTGCCATTGACCGCCTGTACGCCTTCGGTGCTACAGGCTTCCCGTTCACCAAGACGGCCCTTTTGCTCGATAGCCACAGCGAGGGCGTCTATGATGCGGCAATCGCCATGTACAAGTCAACCTGCGCGTACTGCAAGTGGGAGGACCTGGGCATTGTCACCATCAACGGTATGACCGAGCGCGACAGCATGGCATCCTCGCCCAAGTTGGAAGAGGTGCGAGAGCTCGCTCGCAAGCTCGCCTAAGGGCAAGAAGAACGCATGGCAATCGGTGTTGGTGGAAAATGCTTGCTATCCTTACCAAGAGGAATGCTGATTGCCATGCGTTGATGCTTCCGCGGACAATTCCGGCGTGCTAAAACGCCTTCTCGTTCAAGAATTCCCTGAACGCGGGGATGTCAAAGCCAACGAGACCACGCCCCCGCTCTCCGATGACGCCGTCCTCGAGGAGGCGGCGCTTGTATTGGCTTGCGTAGTTGCTGGCGACGCCCATGCGTTTGGCTATCTCCGAGACCCTGCTGGGGCCAGAATCGGGCAGCATCGCGAGCAAAAACTCAATGTCTTTATCGGAAAGCTCCCGATAGGTCGTTTCGAGAATTCGATCGCGCAGCTCCATGCGGGCAAGCAGAGAACCCTGCTGTACATCAGGTGCACTGATTTTGGGCGAGTTCTCCGAAACATCCCATGTGCGATATCCGACGAGCTGCATCATATAGGGAAATCCGTCGACGGCCTTCACGGCATCCTCGAGCGCTTCTGGCGTGATTGAGCGGCCTCCGGCCTCAACGGTTTTGCGGAATGCGTTTGCAATTTCAACGTCAGTGATTCGTCCCAACTGATGATATTGGGAACGCCTGAGGAACGAGACGGAATCGTTGCGTAGCAGTGCCGATACTTTGTAAGGCAGCCCCGCCATGAGAAGGGCTACTTTTTTACCTTCGCGCACAAAGTGCTGGTAGACAGAGGCGAATTGAAGCATTTCTTCGAGATCGACGGTGACTTCATCGATGGTGATGAGAAGTCCGATGTCATGTTTTTCGAGTTGCTTAAAGATGCCATTCATGCGCGTGCGCCAGTTGCCCTGAGCCTCTTGAGCATATGTCCAATCGATGCCCACTGGGCCAATTTGAACACCGTTTATGCGCGCGTGAGGCTGTGAGAGGTAGCTATCTGCGGCTTCTTTGGCTCGCTCGATAATATCTTCGAGCATGCCTGGCATGGCGGAGACATTTGCTGCAATCCATGGTGGCCCCTTTGCAGGTTTTGCTAACTTTTGCAACTTTTGCTAACTTTTGCAAGTTTTGCTAACGACTGACCAAAGGGCATCGAAGCAGTGACGCTGACATTTTTTACGCAGAAAAATAAGCAGAAATCAATTTATCTGCGTTAAAAAATAGTTGAGAAGAAAAACGACGAGTCCCGGGCGCAATGCCGTTGCGTTCCGGGCCTCGTCGCTTTGCGAAGTATCTAACGATCTCGTTGCCGTGGTACCTAGTCAAACAAACTCGGCATGTCGTTTTCTTTCATGAGGGCACCGGCAGAGGGAAGGCTCTGCGCGGTGAACTTCTCGGCTGAGACGCCGGCGCCAAGAATCTCCTCGGTCGTGCCGACGGTGGTGACCGAGCGGCCCTTCTTGGTCGTAAAGGCCTGGACGCCCTGCGTGTTGGTGGTCGTCTTGGTCTTGAGCAGCGACGTGTTGAAGTTCATCAAACGATAGTCGCTCGAGACCAACGCGATGTCGCGATCTTCCTTGAGCACCTGGGCATACAGCAGCTTGCTGCCACCGTAGATGGCGTTCTTGAGGCGCTTGCGGTTGGTCTTGGTGACGTATCCGGCAAGTGCGACACGCACCACGCGGCCGTTCTCAAAGACGAACAGCACGTCGGCCTTATAGTCCTCGGGGTCGATGACCCAGATGACACTCTCGTCGGGTTCCATCTCAAGATCGGTCGGCAGGTACGAGCCCAGCTGGGCCGACTTGGTATCCTCAAACGCCGCGACTTTGCACTTATACACCTGGCTCTTGTTGGTAAACACGAGCAGCTCGTGCGTATTGGAGGACGGGAACTCGATAAAGGGCTTGTCGCCGTCTTTATACTTGAGCGTGGTGGCCTTCTTGAGCACGCGGTCGGTCATCTTCTTGAGGTAGCCATCGCGCGAGAGCATGATAGTGACCGGGTACTCCTCGACCTCGGGCTCCAAGCTTACCTCGATAACCTCGTGGGGCTCGATCCTACCCGTGCGGCGCGGCATCACGTACTTCTTGTTGACTGCGGCCAGCTCGTCGCTGATGACCTTCTTGATGTTCTCCTCGCTGGAGAGGATCTCCTCAAGCTCGGCAATCTCGCCCTCAAGCTTTGCAATGTCCTTGGTGCGGTTGAGGATGTACTCCTCGTTGATATTGCGGAGCTTAAGTTCGGCAACAAATTCCGCCTGGGTCTCGTCGATGTCGAAGCCGCGCATAAGGTTGGGCACGACCTCGGCTTCAAACTTGGTGCCGCGGATGATGGCGATGGCCTTGTCGATGTCGAGCAGAATCGCCTCGAGGCCGTGCAACAGGTGCAGGCGCTCGGACTTTTTGCCCAGGTCAAAGTTAATGCGGCGACGCGTGGACTCAATACGCCACTTGACCCACTCGTGCAGAATCTGGCGCACGCCCATAACGCGAGGGTAACCATCGACCAATACGTTGAAGTTGCACGAGAACGAATCCTGCAGCGTGGTCGAGCGATAGAGCTTGGCCATGAGCTTGTCGGGGTCGACGCCGCGCTTAAGGTCGATAGCGATGCGCAGACCCGAAAGGTCGGTCTCGTCACGAATGTCTGCGATCTCCTTGACCTTGCCCTCTTTTGAGAGCTTGACGATGCGCTCGATGATGACATCGGTCTTGGTGGTGTAGGGGATCTCGTAGACCTCGATGATGCGCTCTTCGGGAATCCAGCGCCAGCGGGAGCGAATCTGGAAGCTGCCAAGGCCGGTCTCGATAATCTTTTCCATCTCCTCGCGGCGGTAGATAATTTCACCGCCGGTCGAGAAGTCGGGCATGGGCATGTACTCGAGCAGGTCGCAGTCGGGATCCTGCAGGTAGTGCATCGTGGCGGTACAGACCTCGTTGAGGTTGAAACCGCAGATGTCGGACGCCATGGCGACGCCGATGCCCTTGTTGGCCGAGACGAGGATGTTGGGGAACGTGGTGGGCAGCAGACGCGGCTCCTTCATGGCGCCGTCGTAGCTGTCGACGAAGTCGACCGGGTCCTTGTCGATGTCCTTGAAGATCTCGGCGCTGATGGGGGAGAGCTTGGCCTCGGTATAACGTGAGGCGGCGTAGCTCAGGTCGCCCGAATAGTACTTGCCAAAGTTGCCCTTCGACTCCACGAAGGGGGCGAGCAGTGCCTCGTTGCCGGTGGCCAGGCGCACCATCGTCTCGTAGATCGCGGCATCGCCGTGCGGGTTGAGCTTCATGGTCTGGCCCACGATGTTGGCACTCTTCTGGCGCTCACCCTTGAGCAGACCCATCTTGTACATGGTGTACAGCAGCTTGCGGTGGGAGGGCTTAAAGCCGTCGATCTCGGGGAACGCACGCGAGACATTGACGCTCATGGCGTAGGGCATGTAGTTGACCTCGAGCGTCTGCGTGATTGGCTGATCGGTGACCTCGGAGTGCAGGCCGATGACGTTCTCGGCGTTGACCTGCTTTTTCTTTGGCTGGTTCTTCGTCTTCTTCTTTGCCACGATATCCTCTTGAACTTCTTATGGGCCGTCGTTATCGATTTGCTGCTACTGCAGGTCCAGCTGGTCCAGATATTCCTTGCCGTGCTCGGAGATATGGCGCTTGCGGCCTGCCTCGTCGTTGCCCAGCAACAGGTTGAACATGGTCTCCATCTTGGTGACGTCCTCGGGCTCCACCTTGATCAGGCGGCGCGTCTCGGGGTTCATGGTGGTGAGCCACATCATGTCCGGATCGTTTTCACCAAGACCCTTGGAGCGGTTGATGGAGCACTTCTGGTCGCCGATCTCCTTAAGGATGCCGTTCTTCTCGAGCTCGGTGTAGGCAAAGTAGGTCTTTTCTTTGCAGTTGATCTCGTAGAGCGGCGACTCGGCGATATACACGTAGCCTTCGTCGATAAGCGTGGGCACCAGGCGATAGAGCATGGTGAGCACGAGCGTGCGGATGTGATAGCCGTCGACGTCGGCGTCCGTACAGATGATGACCTTGTTCCAGTTGAGGTTGTCCAGGTCAAAGGCGCCGAGGTTCTTGATGCGCTTGTCTTTGATCTCCACGCCGCAGCCCAGCACGCGCATGAGGTCCATGATGATGTCGGACTTAAAGATGCGCGGATAGTCCTCCTTCAAGCAGTTGAGGATTTTGCCTCGGACGGGCATGACGCCCTGGAACTCAGCATCGCGCGACGTGCGAATGGCGCCTGCTGCCGAGTCGCCCTCTACGATGTAGATCTCACGGCGGCTCTTGTCCTTGGAGCGGCAGTCGATGAACTTCTGCACGCGGTTGGCCATGTCGGTCTTCTGCTGCAGGTTGGTCTTGATGCTCTGGCGCGTCTTTTCGGCGTTCTCGCGCGAGCGCTTGTTGATGAGCACCTGCTCCATGATCTTGTTGGCGGCATCTTTGTTCTCGATCAAGTAGGTCGAGAGGCGCTCCTTAAAGAATGCCGTCATGGCCTGCTGGATAAAGCGGTTATTGATGGCCTTCTTAGTCTGGTTTTCGTAGGACGTCTGGGTGGAGAAGCAGTTGGTCACCAGCACCAGGCAGTCCTGGACATCCTGCCATTTGATGCCGCTCTCGTTTTTGTTGTACTTGCCCTGCTGCTTAATGTAGGCATCGATGGCGCTGGTGAGGGCGCTGCGGGCCGCCTTTTCGGGTGAGCCGCCGTTCTCGAGCCACGATGAGTTGTGGTAGTACTCCTGCATCATGAAGGTGCGCGAGAAGCACATGCACGCGGTGATTTTTACGTTGTAATCGGGCAGGTCCTCGCGATCGCGACCGCGACGGTCAGCCTCGATAAAGAAGGGCTCGGTGAGATAGTCGGTACCGACCTTTTCGAGCACGTAGTCCTCGATGCCCTTGGGATAGCAAAAATCCTCTTCGGAAAACTCGCCGTCGTCGCCCTCGATACTCAGACGGAAGGTCACGTTGGCGTTGACCACGGCCTGGCGGCGCATGGTCTCGCGATACCAATCGTGGGGGATGCTGATGGAGGTAAAGACCTCAAGATCGGGGCGCCATTTGATGGTGGTGCCGGTACGGTCCTCATTGCTGGGCTCAATCTCAAGTGCCTTCTTCTTGGCGCCGACAACCTTGCCCTTCTTAAAGTGCAGGGAGTACTTGTTACCGTCACGCCAGACGGTGACGTCCATGTACTCGGAAGCGTACTGAGTCGCGCAGGAGCCCAGGCCGTTGGTACCGAGTGAGAAGTCGTAGTCGCCGCCCTGGTTGTTGTTATACTTACCGCCGGCGTAGAGCTCGCAAAAGACGAGCTCCCAGTTAAAGCGCTTCTCGGAGGGGTTCCAGTCGAGCGGGCAGCCGCGGCCGTTGTCCTCTACCTGAATGGAACCATCGCGAAAGGCGGTAAGGGTGATGAGCTTGCCGTAGCCCTGGCGCGCCTCGTCAACGGCGTTGGACAGGATCTCGAAGGCGGCATGCGCGCAGCCGTCGAGTCCGTCCGAGCCAAAGATGACGGCGGGGCGCAGGCGTACGCGCTCCTCGTCCTTGAGCTGGCGGATACTGTCGTTACCATAGTTTGCGGTGTTTTTTGCCATACTCGCTCTCTCGGTGCTCCTTTGCTGCGTTTAAGTCATATAGATAGTCAAGGTAGCATAGCCCAGCCCTTGGGCGATTCCAACCAACATGAAATCCATCGAACAATCGTTCGTTGTATATTGACTTATGTTAGGCTATTGGGAGAAATAGCTGAATAAAATCAATAGATATTTGATTTCGTTTAGTAGTATTAGATATATATTAAACGAAAACGAATCAGGAGAGTTTTTATTTAATAGAACGGTGATGATATGAAGATTATCGAACGTCCTCAATATATGGAAACGCTTCTTGGCGCTAAGGGAACGCCGGACATCAAGGTTATTACCGGCATTCGTAGGTGTGGCAAATCTGTTCTACTGGAAGCTCTTGCCGATCGCATTCGTGAGGCCGACCCTGATGCCAATATTATCCGCATCAATTTCAATCTCCTCGAATTCGAGGAGCTAACGGATTATCGAGCATTGCATCGCTACGTTGAGGAAAGCTATTGCGAGGGCCTCGATAACATTGTGATGATTGATGAGGTGCAAACCTGCGTTGGGTTCGAAAAAGCGGTCAATAGCCTTCATGCATCGGGTAAATACGATATCTACGTTACTGGCTCCAACGCATTCTTGCTTTCGAGTGACTTGGCGACGCTTTTTCGCGGGCGGACATATGAGGTCGAGGTATTCCCGTTTTCCTTGCTTGAGTTTTCGACGTATCACGAAATTCATGACCCAGACGAAGCGCTTGACCGCTATTTAAGAGAGGGCGGAATGCCTGGCTCTTATTTGTATCCTAGCGAGCGAGCTCGCTATCGATATATTGCGAACGTGCTAGATGTCTTGGTTTTGCGTGATGTGGAAGAAAAGCATGGGGTTCGTAACAAGGTGCAACTAGAACGTGCGTGCGATTTCCTAATGGACAATATCGGTAACATATCTTCTGTTAGTGGGATTGCGGCTGCGCTGGATGCTGCCGGAACGCGCGTTTCCGTGGCAACGCTCGCCCAGTACCTCGGATTTTTATGCCAGGCCTTTGCGTTCTATCGAGTGCGCCGCTATGACGTAGGCGGCAGAAAGTACCTCGCTTCGGGTGATAAATACTATTTATCGGATCATGCAATCAGATACGCAAAACTTGGAACTAAAAAACTCGACTTCGGGCATGTATATGAAAATATGGTCGCTTTAGAGCTCCTGAGACGCGGTTGGGAAATCTATATCGGGGTGCTTTATAAGAAGGAAATCGACTTCGTGGCAATTCGTCGCGATGAGCGAGTGTATATCCAAGTTAGCGATGACATTTCGCGTCAGGAAACCTTTGAGCGCGAAGTGGCACCTCTGCTTGCGATACGTGATGCGTATCCCAAGATGGTCATTGCGCGAACAAAGCACGAGGCTGTTGATTATGAGGGGATTAAGGTGGTCGACCTCGCCCGATGGCTGATGGGGGAGGGGTCGGATGTCGAATAGCGGGCGGTGGACGCCTATTTAAATCATTGCGCTGCACGGGCGCCTTGAGCGTCTTCTTAATAATGCGGGTGAGTCCACGCTCCTTACCGATGAATTCCACTTACTCGTTTCTGCCCGAGTAAGTTTGAAGACGGATGAGCCCGCTTCATTTTGTTTGCGGTTGGATACGTTTGTCGAAAAGTGCCGCGTGGATGGCTCAAATCGAACATTGGGACAGGCGTCTCATTTTATGGGCCGGGACTGTGCGTATACAAGTCTTTTTGGTCCATAGGGGATGCTGGGCGGTTGCTAGTTGGGCCACGGGTCACTTCGCCGGCGCTGCTTCTTGCCATACGCTCATAGTGGAAGCCGATGCCACGGAGTCGACTTGGGACTCGGGCAACGGATGAGCTGCAAGCCGAAAGAAGCGGTGAGGATGATGAAGCCCATGACGAAGAAGCTGCTGTTAGGAATTCCCACCGTGACGCTTTCGGCTGTGTTGGCGTGTACGGTGGCAGGCTGCGGCAGTAGCGCGCCGAGCGGTTCGGCTGGCAGCTCGGGCGGGAGCGCACCTGTGCAGGAGAAGTCCAAGAAGGCCGAGGCCTATGAGTCGCAGACGGTCGAGGTGGCTGGCATAACCTATGAGTCGGTGGCTCACGGTACGTTCTATCGCGGCGACGCTAAGCTGCAGGACGGCTTTTACCTGCACATCAAGATCACCAACAACAATGCAAAGAACAGGACGTTTGACTTCTTTAACGTGCACGCTGCCCAGGGCGATCTTGAGGCAGGCGACCCGTTGTTTACTTCCGGCAAGGCGGCCGTGCTCGACTACGTTGCAAGCGAGGCTCCCGATGAGCTTCATGAGGGCATCGATCTTTCCAAGAGGCCAGATATCGGTCCGGGCGAGACTGTTGAGTACGTGTATTTCTGGGCACCCAAGACGGCGTACTACGGGCCCATCACTGTCGAGTTCGTAGACGCTAACGCCCCCGCCAAGAATCATGAGGCCATGCACTTTGACACCACGGACTGCGAGACCAAGGAGTTCAAGGCGGCCGGCGGTGTGGCCGATTCTGGTGACGCGGCCAATATGACCGGCATCGATTGCGCATCGTACAGTATCGAGGCCGCCGATGGGTACACGCTGGATTCGTCCAACAAAGAGCGCGAAAAGGCAGACTTCTTCCACGACGAGACTGGAGGACGCCTGCACATCAGCATCTTCCCGCGTTCGCCGGAGGAAGAGGTTGCAAGCCTAGAGCAGGTCTACGAAGGCAAGGAGACAACAACCGACCAGGTCGAGTACAACGGCATAACGTGGCTGCGCTTTACCGGTCCCGACAACGGCCATACACTGTTTGCGACGGCTCCCGCAACGGGTGAAACCGTCCGCGTGTCGATTGGCTGGAAGATCGATTGGGACGCCGCCGTGCCCATGATGGAGGCTTTGAAGCTCAAGTAACAGGCTGCGATTCCCACGTCAGGCGACTCAGGGCTGGCTCCGGGTTATCGGGGCCAGCCCCTTTTGGTGTTCGATGAGCCGAGTCGGCGTCTCTCGCAAAGGTAACTGAGAGCTAGTGAGGCTTATCAGAATTGACCTCATCGGCGGCGTCGTTTTCGAGCGCCGTGCGGCGGGCGCTGTAGGCGACAAGGCCGGCACCAGCTGCGGCGAGTGCTGCTGCGGCTGCCGTAAGGGGAGCGTTGACATCGCCCGTGCCCGCAAGCGCGCCCGTTTTTCCGGAGCGCTTGTTAGTGCCGTGGTCCTTGCCGCTGCTGGAGCTGCTTCCGCCGGAGCCGCCGCCCTTGTCAGTACCGCCGCCACTCGAGCCGCCACTGCCGTCTGCTGTCATCGGGGCGTCGTGAAGTCCTGTCGTATCCGCGCTGCCGCATACGCTGACCTGAACTTCTGAGCGTTCGCATGCCGCGTCGGGCACATGAAGCTCGTGCAGTACGGCACCCAGCGCCGAGTTTGCGCCCGGTCGAATTTCCTCGAGCGTTACGGGATCGAGCGCCACCAGATTACGCGCCTTCGCATATAGCGTTACGCGTTTGCCCACCTCGTCGCCCCAACTCTCTGGGATGGCAAAGCTCATGCGGAACTGTGCCGTGCAACCCGGTGCCAGCACGGCGTTGCCGTTGTCGGCTGCCAGCGGGTGCGTAGCGAAGCGCTCGCCCAGCGTCTCGAGCGCGTACTTCACGTGTGCCACGTCGTTGTCCGAAGCGTCCTCGGCAAGCTCCGGATCGTAGATCGATGCCATGCGTGCGTTCGCTCCGAACCCGATGGATGCGCTGGAGAACGGCTGACTGGAGCCCTCTCGGTACAGATCGATCGTGCCGGCGGTCAGCAAGGTGTTGCCGTCGTTTCGCACCGTGACCATGAAGGATTCGCCTGCTGCTCCGGGCACCACCGCGCCCGAGGTAGCGACCGCGCCCGTCGGAGTGGCACACGCCACCAAGGGCACTTCGATGCCGTGCAGCTCTGCCTCGCTCTTCTCCGCGCTCACAATGTGCGTGGCGAGCGCGGAGAGCATGCCTCCCGACGTTAAAAATGTCGTTATCTGATCGACGGGATGGTCTAGCTCGCACATCACGAACGGCTCCGTAAACAGATCGCCTGCCAAGGTGCTGGCGAAGATGCGGAAGTGCTTGCCCATCACTGCTACCGGGTTGCCTTCTTCGTCGTAGGTTTGTCCCACCTTGCCATCGGTGTTCTCTACATAGAGCACGCACCTGCCGTTGTTGCTTACGCTAAACGATGCCGGGCCACAGCCTGCGGCACCCACGGGCTGCGTTGCAAATGCCGATGCGCCTCGCGTCCAAGTAATATGCTGCAGTTGCTCGTTGACGGTTGCCAAAAAGCCCGAATGTTGTGGCCACGGCACCGCGTGGGGTACTGTGGCATCTGGCGACATAACGCCCCAGCCCGCAATGGACTGGCCGATCACGGCGTACGATGCGCAGCCACAACCGCCTGCAGTCTCGTATACAACGGGCACCACCATTTTGCCGTTGATATTCTCGGGCGCGCCCAGCTCGATGCTCGATGGTGCCTGCGGAAAGCGGAGAACTTGGCGGAACGTCAGGCTGTCGCCCGAAACGTCCGACCACAGGGTAAAGCACTCCAGCGCAACCTCAGCCTCGCTGCCGAGCACCTTTTCTGCGGTGGTTCCGCGGCGGTGGAGGTAGGCACCCGACAGGCGCCCGTCGACCAGCGTCTTGCCCACCGTGATTCGTGGGCACTGCAGACAATGGTAGCCACCCTCCTGAAGGTGGCCGCGCGAGATGCTGCGCCATGACGTATGTGACACCACGCGGATCTCGTCATTACTTATGCGCAGGCGCACGACGGACAGTATGCCGGATGTGCTCGCCGCATCGAAAAGGGTGTTGTCGCCGTCGCGTCGCTCGCCCGAGACCAGCAACACGTAGGCGTCCTGATTTCCTCTTCCGTCCGTATATTCCACCACGTCGAAGTCGTAATCGAATATGCCGTTGCGCTCCACGTCGCCCTCGCCAAACCCAAGGGGGAAGTCCACGGGCGTGGGAGCGGACCACGTGCCGTTCGTCTTTGTATGTACCACCAGGCGCGAGCGACCATTCTCGCCGTAGCGCACCGAGGCGATACGGAATAGGCACTCAACGCCGGCAATCACCGTTAGCTTCATGTGGGCTTCGCTGAGCACGCCGGAAAACAGCACGTTGTCGCTCGAGGGTTTTATGCCGCCACGCTCGTCCTCCGACATGCCGGCAGAGTTGGCGTTCGGGTCAGCAACGGCGTTCGTCGCCTGCCCGATGTAGGTGTATTCATACATCGGCGCGGCGTTTTCGTCGTTCTCTATCAGTGCATGGACGAAATGCTCAACCTGTCCCGTGTCGTCGCTTTCTGCATCCGCCTCGAGCTCAATGCGCGTGACCGCTTGATTCCAATCGCGTACGACAGGCGCGACGTTTACGGCAGTGGCCTTAACCTCGGCGCGTGCGAGCAGCTCGGCGTTGGTGACGATGGTGGCCGATGCGATAAATTGCGGCACGCCGCCCGCCTCAATGTTGCCGACCGAGTCGAAGCAGGCATCCAGCGTATAAGGCGTATCTCCACCCAATGCGAACTCAGAGCGCTGGAGCACATACTGGTCGCCATTGTTCACCGACATATTCCACGAATCGATGAGTGTGGGCCACGACCCCGACCAAGCCTTGGTGGCCCACTTGAACATTACGAACTGGAGTATCACATCGACATCGACGTCTGCACCTACGCGCAGTCGCGGAAGCTGGTGTCCATCTGCCTTCTCGTACCCAATGAACAGCGTGAGGGATGCGGCGCCGCGTACGGCAGACGAAGCGACGCCTGCAACGCCGGCGCCAAAGGTGACGGCGAGCCCGATCTGGATGGTGAACGAGCCCGACGTGTTTGAATAGTCGAGCGAAATGTTTTTAAAAAACGCCGCGCCGCTGCCGTGCGTGTGGGCACCCACGGCGAGTGCCAGCTTCGCCAGCACCCAGGGGTTGACGTTTAGGAAAAACGGCACCGGTCCTAGGGTAAACTGCTCGGTCCAATTGAGGTCGGTTCTTACCTGGAAGAGGGCCTTAATATTGCCGTATGCGGGGTCGTTGTTGTTGCCCCAGGTTTTGCCCACCCAATCGTAGGCGAGCGAGCCGTACAGCTGTGTGGCGATATCCATCGTGAACAGCGGCGTGCAACGGTGGCGAAGGAGCTTGGTGTTTCTTGGATCGGTGCCCGAACCGGCACTCATACTCTTGTACTGATTCCACTTCCCCTCCATCTCGTCGAGGTAGCGGTTTGCCTGCTTGGCGCCCGACTCACGCGGTGACTTCTTCCAGTACTCCGGATCCGGATTGCCCGAATCGTTCATATAGCTGGCTGGTTTGTATCCTCCGCCAAACAGCACGTATCCAGCAAACGAGAAATCGAAGAGGATCGGAAATGTGGGCATCCAACACGTGAACTTATTGCCACCGATGCCGGGAAACGCCGCGGGGAAATCAAACGGAGTGATCTCTTGGTCCATAGTGGTGGGAATGATGGTGGTCGAGCCCGATTCCGCCTTTGCGGCCGGCGCGGTGACAACGGCCATAGGGGATGAGAGCGTGTAGGTTTTGCCCTGGTAATCGAGCACAAAGCGCAGCTTGCATCCTTCCTCCAGAAGGCCCGAAGCTGCATCGAGGAACGTGTCTTCAAGCGTGAACGTTGCCAGATTATCCGAACCCGATGCACTGGCCTTGACTTGGCCAATCTGAGTGACGGTTTCGGGTGAGCTGCCCGCGGCAGGCGTCACTTTGTTGACGCGCAGCGTTGCCTGTCCGCCCTGTGGCAGATGTGCCTGAACGGTAAAGGCGTGCGTATCGGGCTGCTCGTTTGCCGTGTCGTCCTTCGGCAATGTCATGAACGTGGCTTCAGCGTACTGGATGTCCCATTCGTCGAATGTGAGCTGGCGGAAGTACGGCTCGCCATCGGAGAGCGGACGTGTGGGTGCGGTAATGGCGGTGCCGCCTTGGACACGCGCAAGGGGAATCTCGACATCACGGTAGCCCGCCATGCTAATGGAGATGCCGCCGTTAAAGTCGTACGCGTCGAGAAGCGTTGCCTCGTCTACGTAGCCTTCCGAAAGTGGCGCGACCTCAAAGATGGCCGTGCCCTCGTCGTCGGTCGTGGCGGTGAGCTGCTTGCCTGCGGCATAGCGCGACGTGAGCGTGACCAGGGCACCCGTGATGGGCGTATTCTTGTTGGCGATGTCGACCACGACCACACCGAACATGGTGCGCGAGAGAACGAGCACCCTGAAGGGGTCTTTTTCGTCGGCATGGGCTTCGGTGGGCGCGAACGGCAATATGAAGGCGTTTGCGCTTCCCGGCACGCGCGGCAACATAATGCTCGCTAACGAGGACGCTCCGGCAACAAGTAACG
Organism: uncultured Collinsella sp.; assembly: GCA_958429225.1. Classification (GTDB taxonomy): domain Bacteria; phylum Actinomycetota; class Coriobacteriia; order Coriobacteriales; family Coriobacteriaceae; genus Collinsella. The sequence continues at coordinate 236 of CAUAJB010000053.1, read as the reverse complement.
AACGGCGATCAAGCATCTTGGGCTCCCATCCCGCAAGTATCGGTGGAAATAATCCAATTTTGCGAGAAGGCGCCCCGTAGCGGTAGTGCCGTTCAAGGGTCAAAATGTCCAAATTGATCGAGCGAAGCGCCTGGACTCCGGAGCGCGCATGCTGCGCTAGGCAGTCTGGCCGCTAACGCAGCATATGCGCGACCAGCTCGGCGCGAGTTCCGATACCAAGCTTGGCATACACTCCT
>CAUAJB010000052.1 GCA_958429225.1 uncultured Collinsella sp. | reverse complement strand
CACGTCGCCCAGCTCCTCGCGTAGGTGAACCGCGTCGTCCGCCTCGATGCAGTCGAGTGCCTCGTAGGCCTCCTCGATCATGTTCTTGCCGATGCTGCGGTGCGTCTGCTCACGGTCCCACGGGCAGCCATCGGGCTGACGCAGGCGCCAGATGGTCTGCACCAGATGCTGCAGCTCGGCCGACGCGTCGACCAGCGTGGACAGGTCGCGCGAGCCCTCGGCATTTTGCTGAGCCATATGCTGCGCCATGGCTACTCCTCCTCCATGACCACGTGGCGGAACGCACCGCCCTCGTAGATGCCGTAGCTGTGCGTGCCGTCCTTGGGAATGCTCACGCTGCCGGGGTTGAAAAGCCACAGGCCCGGGTGCGCGGCGCTCTCCTCGTTGATCTTGATGTGCGTGTGACCGTAGACGAGCGCGGAGCCCTCAGGCAGCGCGGGCGCGTGGTCGACGCTGTTGTGCATGCCGGCGCCAAAGACATGGCCGTGCGTCAAGAACAGCTCACGGCCGGTTTCGTCAAACAGCGTGGCGTAGTCAGCCATGACGGGGAAGTCGAGGACCATCTGGTCGACCTCGGCGTCGCAGTTGCCGCGCACCGCGATGATGCGGTCGGCTAGGGCGTTGAGCAGCGGAATCACGCGCTTGGGAGCATAGTCGCGCGGCAGGTCGTTGCGCGGACCGTGGTAGAGCAGGTCGCCCAGCAGCACAATGCGATCGGGCTGCTCGGACTCGATGGCGGCGCAGAGGCGCTCGGCCCAGTATGCCGAGCCGTGGATGTCGGAGGCGATGAGGTATTTCATGGGGAGATCCTTTCGAATGGGGTTGATATGGCTAGGCGCAGGATGTCGCCACCAGCCGCGTTATTCAAATCGCAGCGCCGCGCTCTGGGCCGCCCGCATCACGCGCTGGAGCGGCACATTATGCTCGCGAGCGAGACGGGCGCAGTCCTCGTACTCGGGCGCTGCACGCTCGCTGCCGTCGGGCAGGGTGGCCACTTTAACGGACACCTCGCCCCATGGCGTCGTTACGCGCTCAAAGCGGCGTGGCAGGCAAACGCGCTCCATGACCTGGCGACGAATGCCGTTGGTCGTGGTTTCCAAAAAGATAATCGTCTGCAGGCGCTCGATATCCTCGTAGGTGCAGATTACCTGCAGCTGCCAGCCGGGGCGGCCTTTCTTGCAATAGAGGGGCAGCCAGTGCACCTCGCGGGCGCCTGCCCCGCGCAGACGGTCGGCGGCGTAGGCGAGCACCTCGGGCGACGCATCGTCGATGTCGCATTCCAGCTTGACGATGGTTTCGGGTGCATCGGTCTCGCGGGACAGCGGGGATGTACTATCGCATGGCATACGGTCCGGCTCCTTTCCGCACGGGCTCGTTTTGTTCATCCAAACGCTAGCACATCGCAGGCTGCGCGAGTGTGACGGCGCGTGATGAGCGCGATTTTCCTTGTCGACAAGAAACCGACACTCCACCGCCCCGGCCAAACATGTACATCAGCCTCCAAGCATGTCATTATTTGTCGGTTTTGGAGGCTGACGTACACGTTTTGAGAGCAAGCGAGGCCGCACCACGCGCCGCGCAACCTTTCCAATCGATTTCGATCCCCGGCGTGCCCGGCGTGTTGAGAGCTGCGCCATTACAATGAAGCGGATTCGCTTGACGCAAAGGAGCCGCTATGCCCATGTGCCCGCTGGTCGATTGCCATACCCACACCTCGTTTTCGGACGGGCATGCCTCGTTTGAGGACAACGTCCGTGCCGCTGCTGCGGCCGGCTGCCGCGTCATGGTCTCGACCGACCATCTCACCCTGCCCGCCAGCATGGATGCTAACTGCGAGGTGCAGGTTACTGAGGGTGACCTCCCGGCGCATCGTCTGGCTTTTGAGGACGCTCGCAATCTTGCCGCTCAGATTGCGCCAGAACTCACCTTTATCTACGGTTTCGAATGCGATTGGTACGAGGGCTGCGAGCCTTTGGTTGAGCGCTGGTCCCAGGGCGCCGTCGTGCGCCTGGGCAGTGTGCACTGGATTGGCAACCCAGGCGATATCATGGCCGGTGCCGCGGGTACGACGGGAACGGAGGACGTCGCTCGTCCCGATACGCCCGATTCGCGCTGCGGCTGGATCGACGATGACACCAACCTGCACGTTTGGGAAAACCTGGGGGTACGCGGCGTGTGGGAGCGCTATGTCGATGACTGGTGCCGCGCCTGCGAGAGCCCGCTCAACTTTGATGTGATGGCTCACCCCGACCTGGTCATGCGCTTTTCGAAGGAAGGCTTTGCGCCCGATTTTGACCCCGCACCGTTTTGGCAGCAGATGGCAGAGTGCGCGCACGATACGGGCCGCCGCGTTGAGGTCTCGACGGCCGCACCGCGCAAGGGCTTGGGCGACTACTACCCCGCAACCGGTCTTTTGCGCTGCTTTGCCCATGCCGAAGTGCCGATCACCTTTGGCTCGGACGCGCACCGCGCCTGCGATATCTGCTGGAACATCCGCGAGGCCCAGGCGCACGCCTACGACTGCGGTTATCGAACCTTCGACATCCCCCACGCCACCGGCGAATGGGAATCCACGCCCCTCGCCTAGCCATCCCTTCATAAGTTGCGGTGAAATAGGGATTGTTTTGCTTGATGAAGCGCTTAAACAGTCCCTATTTCACCGCAACTTCCATGACCCCGTTACACCAACAAAGACTGTCCCAAACGACTAGTGGCGGCGGGCGTTGAGTTCGCCGGCAAGCTCGTCGAGGGTGATACCGTAGCGCTCAAGGGTTACGAGCAGGTGGTAGACCAGGTCGCCGGCCTCGTAGCGGATGTGATCGTGATCGTTATCCTTGCAGGCCATGATCACCTCGCTCGACTCCTCGGCAAGCTTCTTGAGCAGCTCATCCTCGACGTCGGTCAGCAGACGCGCGGTATAGCTCTCCTGCGGCGATGCATCACGACGACCGTGAATCACCTCGGCCAGACCTGTCAGCGTCTCACCGATATTTCCATCCTGAATGTTTGCGGTGCGCACACCCATAGTTCAATCCTTTCTGGTGGCCGAGCGTCTAATCGAGCGCCCGCCCTACGCGAGTTTCTTAAAGAAGCAGGTACGGTTGCCGGTGTGGCAAGCCGGGCCCGGCGAGTCAACCTTGACCAGCAGCGTATCGCTATCGCAGTCGGCCCAGAGCTCCTTGACCGCTTGCATATTGCCGCTCGTCGCGCCCTTGTTCCAGAGCTCCTGGCGACTGCGGCTCCAAAACCACGTGGTGCCGGTCTTGAGCGTCAACCCCACCGACTCCTCGTTCATCCAGGCAACCATAAGCACCTCGCCGGTGTCATACTGCTGAACCACACAAGGAATCAGCCCCTTGGCGTCGTATGTAAGATCCGCTGGAGTAGTAATTTCTCTCATTTCAATTCCCCAATTTAAACATCGCCGGTCGGCGAGGGTTGTCCAGGTGCCCGAGATTCCGAGCGACAAGCCCGACGATGCGTACTTAAGTACGCGAGGAGGGTTGGAGCCGGAAGGTCGGGTGCCTGGGCAAGCCGCAGCGCTAAAAGTCCAACCTCACAGGAATACCCTGTGACGCCATATACTCCTTCACCTGGCGAATGCTGAACGTCCCAAAGTGAAAGACGCTTGCCGCCAGTACGGCGTCGGCTTCGCCCTCGATCACACCCTCAGCAAAATGCTCGAGCGTGCCCACGCCGCCGCTCGCGATGACGGGAATCGGCACCGCGCGCGCCACGGCGCGGGTGAGCGCCAGGTCAAAGCCGGCCTTGGTGCCGTCGCGGTCCATACTGGTGAGCAAGATCTCGCCGGCGCCGCGACGGGCCGCCTCCTCGGCCCACGCCACCGCGTCGATACCCGTGGCGTTGCGGCCGCCTGCGGTAAAGACCTCCCACTTGTCGGCACCAGATGCGCCGGGCAAACCGACGCGCTTGGCATCGATCGCCACGACCACGGCCTGGCTGCCAAACGCCGCGGCAGCCTGGCTAATCAACGACGGATCGCGCACGGCGGCAGAGTTAAGCGACACCTTGTCGGCGCCGGCTGCAACCATGGTGCGCATGCCCGCCAGGTCGCGAAAGCCGCCGCCCACGGTATAGGGAATAGCGAGCTCCTCGGCCGCATGCGCCGCCATCTCGATGGTCGTCGCGCGGTTGTCGCTCGTGGCGGTAATGTCCAGGAAGACAACCTCGTCCGCACCCTCGCGGTCGTAGGCGCGGGCTAGCTCCACCGGGTCGCCCGCATCGCGCAGGCTCACAAAGTTGACGCCCTTGACCACGCGGCCGTCCTTGACGTCCAAGCAGGGAATCACGCGTTTGGTAAGCATGGGCTACTCCTCCCCTCGGGCGGCGGCTAGCGCCTGGGCCAGCGTAAAGTTGCCCTCGTAGAGCGCACGGCCGGTAATGGCGCCCTCAATAGCATCCTCACCCACCGCGGCCAGTGCGCGGATATCGTCGAGCGTCGAGATACCACCCGAAGCCACGACGGGAAAGCCCGCGACCTCGGCCACATGACGATACGCCGCCACATCGATGCCCGTCTGCATGCCATCGCGCGCGATGTCGGTATACACCAGATGCTTAAAGCCCAGCTCGGAAAGCTGCGCCACGGCATCGTCGAGTGCCACGCCCGCGCCGTCGCGCCAGCCGTTCACCTTGACCTGGCCGTCGCGTGCGGCGATATCTGCCACCAGCAGCTCGCCAAAGCCGCGAGCCGCCACCTCGGCAAATCCCGGCTCGGTCACGATCACCGTGCCCAGCGCGATGCGACGCGCGCCATAGCCGGCAAGCTCGTCGATGCGCGCGAGCGAGCGAACGCCGCCGCCCACGTCCACGGACAGACCGTCGACGCCGCAGATAGCCTTTATCGCCGCCGAGTTGGCAGCGCACGCGTCCTCGTCCTCGCCAAAGGCGGCGGACAGGTCGACGACGTGCACCCAGCTCGTGCCCTGCTCGGCAAAGGAGCGGGCAACGGCCACGGGGTCGTCGGAATATACCTTGCAGCGGCTCCGGTCACCGCGCTCCAGGCGCACGACCTTACCGCCGATCAAATCGATTGCGGGAAACAGAATCATCGGCCGGCCCCCTCGACGATGCTCACAAAGTTTTTAAGAATGCGCTGACCCAGCGCGGAGGATTTCTCGGGATGGAACTGGCAGCCCCACACGTTGCCATGGCGCACGATGCACGGGAAGCTCCGCGTATAGTGCGTGCGCGCCAGCACATCGGCGGCATCGGCATCGTCGGACACCGCGTAGCTGTGGGTGAAGTACATGTTGGCACCCTCGGCAAAACCAGTAAGCAGCGGATCGGCCGCACCGGTGGACGTCATGTGCACCTGGTCCCAGCCCACGTGCGGCACCTTCAGGCGACTCGACTCCAAGCGCGTGCACGAACCGCACATAATACCCAGGCCATCGACCCAGGGGCCACCGGCCTGCTGGGGGGTGTTGCCATCGGCAACCGCGCCCTCGTCCGCAGGCACGCCTTCGTTGCCGCGCTCAAAAAATAGCTGAAGGCCCAGGCAGATGCCGAGCAGCGGAGTTCCGGCGGCGACGGCATCGAGCACCGCGTCCGCCTCGCCGCTCTGGCGCATAAAGGCGATCGCGTCATAGAACGCGCCCACGCCCGGGATGACCAGGCCGTCGGCATTACGGATCTGCTCCGGATCGTCCGATGTGCAGGCGGCGGCACCGGCGCGCGCAAGCCCGCGCGCAACGCTCGACAAGTTGCCCTTGTGGTAGTCAACCACCACGATCTTCGGTTCGCCCACGCGACCCCTCCACTTCTCATCATCCAAAACCACCACAAAGGTGCCTGTCCCCTTTGTGGTGGTTTTACCCTTGTGACGGTTACAGCGATCCCTTGGTGCTGGGGATGCCCTGCACGCGGGGATCGAGCTCGCAGGCGTGGCGCATCGTGCGACCCACGGCCTTAAAGGCGGCCTCGATAATGTGATGCGAGTTGCCGCCCGCCAGCTCGCGCACGTGCAGCGTGAGCTTGGCATCGCGCGCAAAGGCGTAGAAGAACTCGACGGCCAGCTCGGTATCGAAGCTGCCCACGCGCTCGGTCGGCACGGGCAGCTCGCAGTAGGCCTGCCCGCGCCCCGAAATATCAACAGCAGCCATCACGAGTGTCTCGTCCATGGCGATCGCCGCGTCGGCAAAGCGTGTAATGCCCGCCTTGTCGCCCAGCGCCTGGCAAAACGCCTCGCCCAGCACAATGCCCGTGTCCTCGACGGTATGATGCGCATCGACCTCCACGTCGCCCACCGCGTGCACCGTCAGATCGAACAGGCCATGGCGGCCAAAAGCGTTGAGCATGTGGTCGAAAAACGGCACACCGGTCGAGATATCGCACACGCCGCTTCCATCCAGGTCGAGCTTTACGACAATGTCGGTCTCGCCCGTCTTGCGGGTCACCTCGGCATAGCGGTCCATCTACATCTCCTCCTTCACCAGCGCGGCAAACGCAGCCAGCACCTCGTCGTTTTCCTGCGGGGTGCCCACGGTAATGCGCAGGCAGTCCGCGAGCCCCGGCGCGTAGCTAAAGTCGCGCACCAAAATCGAATACTCGTCGCGCAGACGCTCGCGCACGCGCGTGGCATGCGACGTGCGCACGAGCACAAAGTTCGCCGCGCTCGGCCATGCCTCCACGGGCATGCCCTCGGCAGCCATTGCACGCAGGGCGCACAACTCGCGCTCGCGCTCGGATGCGACCTGTGCCACCACAGGCGCATACGCATCGCGGGCACGCACGCAGGCAAGCGCGGCGGCCTGGCTTAGCACGTTAACCGAGTAGATTTGGCGAATCGCCGCAAACACATCGATGACCTCGGGCGCCGCGATCACATAGCCCAGACGCGTGCCGGCGGCGCCAAACGCCTTGGACAGCGTATGCAGAATCACCAGGTTGGGATGCTCGGCGATAAGCCCCTGCGCCGTGGTAGCCGCGCCAAACGAATCGTCCGCAAACTCAACGTAGGCCTCGTCGACCATGACCATGCCGGGGCATGCATCGCACAGGGCCGCGACAAAGTCGAGCGGCGCCACGTCGCCCGTGGGGTTATTGGGCGAGGTCACGATGGCCAAGTTGCACTCCGGCGCCGCGGCGAGCATGGCTGCCTGGTCGAGCTCAAAGCTCGTCGGATCACGCCACACGTCGCGCACCTCGGTCTGGCACAGAGACGCAAAGAACGCATACTCGCTAAAGCACGGCGGGCAGTTGAGCAGGGTCCGTCCCGCGCCGCCAAACGCCAGCAGGTAGTTATAGAGCAGCTCGTCGCCGCCGTTGCCCACGCAAATATTCTCACGTGCCACGCCATGCCAGGCAGCAAGCTCATCGCGCAGGTCGTTGGACATGGGGTCGGGATAGCGGTTGAGCGGCGTGGCAGCCAGGGCCGCGTCGACCGCCTTGCGCACGCCAGCCGGCACGGGATAGGTGTTCTCGTTGGCCGAAAGATTGATGCGCGTGGGCGCAAAGTCGGGATCGTAGGGTTCGATACCGGCCAAGTAGGGCTGGACGAGCTCCTTCATGCGCGGCGTGAGTTCGGCCATGTTAGGCCTCCTCGCCGGTCGCGCCAGCGGAAGCCAGGTCCACACCCTTGGCAACCGTCGCCACGGCGTCGCCCGGCCAGGCGACCTTGGTCAGGTCGGCCGCAGCCAGAGACTCGGCACTCACGGCATCCTCGCCCTGCTCCAGCACACGGCGACGCAGAGCGGCGGATAGCGCGTGCGCCCACAGGCCCTCGGCCTCGGCCAGACGTTGTGTGGCGGGAGCGTCGGAGAGCAGGCCCTCGGGCGTATAGCAAATGACGCTCGAGCGCTTAACGAACTCTTCGACCGAAAGCGGGTTGGAGAACATGGCCGTGCCGCCAGTCGGCAGCGTGTGGTTGGGACCGGCAACGTAATCGCCGAGCGGCTCGGAGCTCCAAGCGCCCACAAAGATGGCGCCGGCGTTGCGAATGCCGCCGAGCAGGCCCATCGCATCCTTGCAGTGCAGCTCCAGGTGCTCGGGCGCCACGGTGTTCACGGCCTCGACGGCGGCAGCCATATCGGCGGCCACCACGATGGTGCCTTCGTTGTCGAGCGAGGCGCGCGTGATTTCGGCGCGTGGCGACTGCGCCACCAGAATGTCGATGCCAGCCTCGACCTCGCGCGCAAACTGCCCATCGCAGGTCACCAGATAACAGGCGGCCAGCGGATCGTGCTCGGCCTGGGCCATCAGGTCTGCCGCGACCACCATGGGCTTGGCCGTGGCATCGGCCAGCACGCAGACCTCGGACGGGCCAGCGACCATGTCGATTCCCACGTCGCCCGAGACAATCTGCTTGGCAGCGGCAACAAAAGCGTTGCCCGGACCGGTGATTTTATCGACACGCGGAATGCTCTCGGTACCGTACGCCAGCGCGGCCACGGCCTGAGCGCCACCCACCATATAGATTTCGTCCACGCCGCCGAGTTTTGCCGCGGCGAGCGTGTAGGGGCTGATCAGGCCGTCTTTTTGCGGCGGGGTCACCATTACCACGCGCTTGACGCCGGCGACCTTGGCGGGAATGGCGTTCATGAGCACCGTGGAGGGATACTGCGCGCGACCGCCCGGCACGTAGATGCCAGCCGCCGCGAGCGGGGTCACCTTAACGCCGAGCATCGTGCCGTCCGGGCGCGTGGTAAACCAGCTCTGCTCGACCTCGCGCTGATGGAATTCGCGAATCTGGCGTGCAGCCTTTTCGAGCGCCGCGACAAAAGCGGGATCGAGGCCTTCGAGCGCGGCATCGATCTGCTCCTGCGGCAAGCGGAAGCTCTGCAGCTCGACACCGTCAAAACGCTGACAGTAATCGCGCACCGCGGCATCGCCGTTGGCGCGCACGTTGGCCACGATATCGCGGGCGGCGTCGACGATGTTTTGCGGCAGCACGCCCTTGCGGTTGAGCTGCTTGGTAACGAGGCGCTCACCGGGAGCAAGCTTGATGGTCTTCATATCGGTATCCCCTATCGGTCGAGGTTGTGTTCGAAAAACGAGAGACCGGGCGGCGGCGCCAATCGGCCCGCAGCCCGTACGTTGGGGCGCCCGTGCGCGCTCGCGCTATTGTGCCGAGCCCGCGACGGGCTCAAAATGCTTGTCCTTAACGGCCGCGGCCAGGCGATCTGCCAGATTGCGTACGCGCGGATCAAGGCGCGCAGCACCCGGATTGACAAAGAAGCGGGCCGTGCAGTCCATGATGCGGCCGGTGATGACCAGGTCGTTGTCGCGCAGCGTGGCACCCGTGGCGGTAATATCCACGATGCGATCGGTCATGCCGACGATGGGGCCCAACTCGATGTTGCCGTGCAGCGAAACTATGTCGGCGTTCACGCCTCGCTCGGCATACCAGGCACTCGCGATGCGCGGATACTTGGTTGCCACGCGAAACGACCCGCGGCGAGCATAGTTGCGCTCGGCCTGACCGGCGCGCCATGCGGGCTCCGCCTCGATAAAGGTGCACAGGCCATAGCCCAGGTCGACCAGCTGCAGCAGGTTGAGGTCTGCCTCGATAAGCGAATCCCAACCGCAGATGCCGCAATCGGCACCGCCACAGCCCACAAAAGCAGGCGCGTCGCTGGGGCGCACGATGACAAACTCGATATCGCCGACCGCGCCCTCGCCGACACGCGTGTCGCGGCCGCGCACGATCAGGTGACGGCCGGGGTCACGCAGCTCGGAGACGTCCAGGCCCGCGGTCTCGAGCACGTCGAGCGTGTCGGCCTTAAGCGAGCCCTTGGGCACGGCGATACGCAGCGGCCCCTCGGCGCCACGGCCCACGGCGTGGTCACCATCGGAAGCGGCGTCCTCGGCCGAGGTGCGCGCGGCCTCCAGGCGCTCGAGCGAAAAGGCGAAGCCCGCCGCCGGCACCTCGATACCGTCGCCAAATGCGCCGGTAAAGATGGAGTCGTAGCGTCCGCCCGAACCGACCGGATCGGGCAAGCCGCCGGCATAGGCCTTAAAGACCAGGCCCGTGTAGTAATCGAAAGAGTTCATGATGGAGAAGTCGAAGGACAGCACCTGGGCGTCTTCGGGAGCCAGACCATCGACTAGGGCACGCAGTTCGCGCGTCAGCGGCGCGACGATACCGGCGGCCTCCAGCAGCGCGTCCACGCGGTCAAGTACCTCGGCACCGCCGTGCAGGCGCGGCAGCTCGCTAATGGCGGCCTTGACGGCATCGGACTCGACGCTTGCCGCCACGCGGGCATCGAGGCCCACAAAGTCGTTGGCATGCACGCAGCGCAGGGCCTCGGCAGCCAGCTCACCATCCTCGCACACCGCGAGCAATTCCTTAAAAGGACGCACACTGCCTGCGATAATGCGCGCATCGGGAAGTGCCAGCTCGCGTACGGCCTCGGCAACGAGCGAGACAATCTCGACATCGCCCGCGGTATCTCCCGCGCCGATGAGCTCAAAGCCCAACTGCGTAAACTGACGCGAGCCACCGGCATTGCGCTGACACTCGCGAACCACCGGCGCCTCGTAGCGAAGGCGCAGGGGCAGGTCGGCCGCGCGCATGCGGGTCGAAACCAGGCGCACGATCGGCAGCGTGTTGTCGGGACGGACCACCAGCAGGCGGCCGTCGTCATCAAAGAGCTTAAACGGCGTGTCCGCAATGCGGCCGCCTTCCTCGAGCGAACCCTTGTCCTCGAGCAGCGGCGTTTCGACCGGCAGGTAATGATGCTCCCTAAAGCAGCCCTTCACCGTCAGCGCAATCTCTTCGCGCGCCTGAGCCTCCTCGGGCAATATGTCCCGGAATCCCCACGGTGTGGCCGTCATCTGGTGAGCCTCCTCATGCTGTGTTTCATATAGAGCAGAAGACCGGCATAGCTCCGCCGGTCTTCTGGGTACTTTAGCATACTAGAGTGCTTGCGGGGAAAATCCGCCGCAACCGCTCATAGCGTATTCATTTGGAAACATAGGGCGAGCGGTTAGCAGCAGTCTCTTGTCACAACGCAAAAAGGGCGCCCGCGCAAATGCGGACGCCCTTGTGCAGGGTCGAGATATCAACCAGCCAAGATATCGGACCCGTGACCAGCTCTTAGTAGTCGAACTGGTGGTAGTAGCGGCGGTACTTGAGGTTGTGCTTGGTGACCAGCTCGTAGTTGCGCGCGAGGCGGTCGGTGGTCAGCACGGACAGGATCCAGGGGGACACGATGACGCGGAAGTCGTCGTCCAGGCCCGGGATCGCGTACTCGGCGGTGTCGATGATGACGTAGTCCTCGTCGCCGGTCACGCCGCTGGTGAGGAAGGCGCGGACGCGCTCGTCGAGGGCGCGGCACTCGTCCTCTCCCATGAACAGGAACACCGGGACGCCGGGCTCGAGCAGCTCGAGCGTGCCGTGGAAGAAGTCGTGCGAGGTGATGTGGCGGATGCGCTTCCACTGCATCTCCTCGAGCAGGCACATGGAGTACAGGATGGTCTCGCCCCACAGCGCGCCCGAGCCGATGAACATGGTGTAGTCGGCCAGCGCGTACTTCCTGGCGAGCTCCTCGGCGCGCGGCTCGAAGCGCTTGCGGATGTCGAGCATGTCCTTCCAGACGTCCTTCGTCTGCTCGATGAACAGGTCGAACTTGGGGAAGCAGCCGCGGCGGTTGAGCAGGCGCAGGCCGAAGCAGTCGGCGAGGTAGTAGCCCTTCTCGCAGCCGCCGGCGCCGTGGTCGGAGGCCATCATGACGCAGTTCTCGGCGCCCACGGCCTGCCCGATCTTGCCCTCGGGGTTGGTCATGGCGAAGACGCGCACGCCCATCTCCCTCATCTTGCCGACGGCCTCGAGCACCTCGGGGGTGGTGCCGGACTCGGAGGCGGTCAGCACGACGGACCTGTCGGTCATGCGCTTGTGGCCCATGACGTTCCACTCGGCGGCGTGGATCAGGTAGACCTCGAGGTCGCGGTCGCCGAACTTGTTCATGAGGTACTCGAGCTGCATGAACTCGTCCCAGGTGCCGCCGACGCCCATCAGGAAGACGGCGTCGTAGCCCTCCTCGTGCACGCGGTCGGCCAGGGCGGTCATCTTCTTGCCGGCCTCGTAGACGTTCCTGCCGTCCTCGAGGTAGCCCTCCTGGTCGAAGTGCATGATCTCGATCTTCTCGGTCTCCTTCATGTGTGTCCTCCCATCACATGTGCGCAATTCTATACATCGCGCTTCTTGCTGATACCAATTATAGCCATACGATTGCTTGTTATTTAATACCAATCCAAACTCACGGAGATTTGCGGCGAACGGTCGGTTTCCTCGCCCGAGTGGTATTACAACGCCAATAGTTGTCTATTTCGAGCGCTACTGCCAACGGGTTCCCCACAACTCGCCAGCTATAAAAGCGTTGCGCCAGACCCGCCCAAGCGTTTCCGGCGCAACCGCGCAGTTTAGTTATTCGGCTTCCATCTCCGCTGTCACACGGCGATACATCTCGATAACCTGAGTCGTCGCCTTGGACGGATCCTGATAGTAGCGGCCATCACACGTCTCGGCCGAGACATAGCCCGTATAGCCGTGGCGCATGAGTGCCTCGAGGTCGGCACGCATATCACGCTCGCCGTCGCCCCAGGCAAGATGCGTCGTGCCGCCGCCCACATCTACAAAGTGGGTGTGAACGATCTTGTCGCCCAAAACCTCAAAGTAGCCGTCGATCGTGTCGCCGGCAACTTCCATGGCGCCAAAGTCGATACAGGCCTTCAGGTTGGGACGATCGACCGCCTCGAGGATGCGCGCGACATCCTGTGCCGTATTGACCAACACGGACTCCGACGGCTGCAGGGCCTCGAGCGCGACGCGAATACCGCGCGTATCGGCGTAGTCGCACACCGAGCGCAGCATGGCAACGCTGCGGGCCCAGGCGTCCTCAGCCGGCTCGTCCAGATAGGCCCAACCACTCGTCACCAGAATCTGCGGCACGCCCAACTCAACGGCAACGTCGATCACATTCTTAAAGTACGAGAGGATGCGTTTTTGGCCCGCCTCACCGCGCACCGCGACGTTCCATGGCTTGGGGTTGTTCTGCTCGGGGCACACGCACACGATCTTGATACCGTATTGGGCGGCAAGATCGCGAATCTTATCCACCGAATCGTGCTCATGGCAATCCACATACAGGTGCATCGAGCCGGTCCACAGCTCGATATTGCGATAGCCGGCATCACCTGCAGCCTTAAAAAACGTCTCGATGCTGTAGTAACGATGGTTGATGTTCATGAGCGAAAGCTCGGGTACGACCATAGCCCTCCCCTTTCGTACGGAGTTTTAAAAAACAGGGGGCCGCCGCAGATGCGACAAGCCCCCCAAAGATCGACGCAACCGTTAGACGCGATGGAAGCGCGATTCGAACATATTAGGCAAGCACGCCAAAGTAAGCGCCGATGATGCCCACGACCATGGTGCAGAGGATCAGGACCATCGGGTTGATCTTCTTGGAGAGCAGCCAGTAGTAGAGCCAGAAGGCGGCCATACCGAGCATACCGGGCATGATGCCGTCCAGGATGTCCTGGAGAGTCTGGGCGGAGTCGCCCTGACCAATGGCGATGGGCAACGAAGCCCAGAACATGTCCTTGCTCATGGCGCCGACGACCATAACGCCGACAATGCCGACGCAGGCCATGATCTTTTGCATCAGGCCGGTCTTCTGAGCCTCGTCGAGGAAACCAATGCCTAGCTCATAACCCTTGATAGCGCCAAAGATACGAATCAGGAACGCCGGGATGTTGTAGACGAGCAGGAAGGCGATGGGGCCAAAGACGTTGCCGGCCTGGCACAGGCTGATGCCCACGGCAGCGGCGACGACGCGCAGGGTGGACAGGAAGAAGGAGTCACCCAGGCCGGAAAGCGGACCCATGAGGGCGGCCTTGATGTCGTTGACGCTCTCGGGCTCAACCTCGCCACGAGCGACCTTTTCTTCCATGGCCATCGCGATGCCACCCACGAAGGGAGCGAGCTGCGGGGTGATGTTGAAGAATGCGCTGTGACGGTGCAAGGCCTCGGCGTAATCATCGGGACGGCCGGCATAGATCTTCTTGAGCATGTTGGCGACCATCAGGCAGAAGGCAATGTTCATCTGCTTGTAGTAGGTCCAGGAGAATTCCATGCCCAGGGCGCCGGTGTTCACGGCGCTCTTAATGAGGTCGGAGCGAGTAATCTGGTTCTCGGAATTAGAAGTCATCGTCCTCATCCCCTTCCACAGAAAGCTGGGACTGGGCGCCACCAAGGCCCAGCAGGTCGTACTTATCGATGCCGATGATGATTGCGATCAGGGCGACGCCGAGGACGGGCACGTTGGCATAGGAGCACAGCAGGAAGCCCAGGAAGTAGAACGGCACGAGCTGCTTGGTAAGCACCAGACGGCCGAGCATGGCGAAGCCCATGGCAGGCAGGATGTTGGCTGCGACGCCAAAGCCATCGAGGACGAACGTCGGGATGAAGTCGAGCAGGCCCTGAACAGCGTCGGCACCCAGATAGAAGGAGACCGAGCACAGGATAAAGGCCAGGACGACAATCACGAGACCGATAATCCAGTGCATAGCGTAGATACCCTTGAGGTTACCCTTGCTGGCAAAGACGTCGGCACGGTCGACCAGAAGGGGCATACCGGCGTTGACGACGTTCTTAATGGCCAGGCACAGAGTGGCGATGGGCATCGCGAGCGCGATAGCGGCCTCGGTGCTCTGACCCAGCTGAATAGCGAAGGCGCAGGCGAGCACACCGCCAATCGTCTCATCGGGCGGCACGTAAGCGCCGATGGAGATAGAACCCATGAAGAGCAGCTCGAGGCTCGCACCGATGGCGAGGCCGGACTGCAGGTCCCCGAGGACTATGCCGACGAGCGGGCACAGAACGATCGGGCGGAACGCATAGAGCGTACCGAGCTGATAATCGAGCTTACCGAAGGCAGCGATAAGTCCGATGAGGATCGCTTGAACAAGCATTGTTCCTCCCTTTGATCCCTCTTGGATCCGCGCGGCGATTCCCGACTTGTCAGCGCGCCCTTTTCCATGCCGACAATCGCCCAGACAGATCCAGCTTGTACCGGTGTGCTGTTAACACCTAAACCGGTGCAAATGATTTGATACCAATTATATAGTCATGCGAAAACTATTTAATACCAATCGCTCAACGGGCGTGTACTCCCGGTGAACGGTAGATGGGGGTAACGGGTAAAGCGTTTATCCGGTACGCCCACGAATAGGGGCGGCGCCGTGCGCGCCGCCCGTGGTTCCCAATTAGAGGGCGCTTAGGGCATCGACCTTGGGGTCGTCGGCCAGAGCGCGAATCTCGACCTCGACACCGCGGCCGACGAGCTCGCGAATGTCCTCTTCCTCGGCAGCAGTCACAAAGATCTGGCGGGAGATCTTACGGGCATCGGGACGCTGCTCGTCCTTGGACTTGGTGTTGCCCAGGTTGATGGAGGTGATCTGCGGGCAGCCGTCGACAAGCTGCTTGGCCTCGGCGATGCTGGCGACGCAGATGATCATCTTGTACTTATCGGTAACACCGGAGTTGATGGCCTCGATGGCGTGCTCCATGTCCTTAATGACGAGCTTGACGTTGGCCGGCTTTCCCATCTTGAGCGTAGTCTTCCAGACGGGATCGTTGGCAACCTTGTCGCCAACGCAGAAGATGCAGTCGGAGCCCAAGCCCTGGACCCAAGAGACGGCCACCTGGCCATGAAGCAGACGATGGTCGACGCGAAGCAGTTGAATCATGATTGACCCCCAAAGGTCTCATGCCGGAAACCCGGCCCCATTAATAGCAGGCGGTGACTAGAACTCTTCCTCGTCATCCGCATCGGTCAGCAGGTCGTTGACAAACTTGACGCGCGTGTCGTCAGCCGCGAGGATCTCGCGGATAACCTGATCGGCGGGAGCCTCCTGGTCCGAAAAGAGCAGCTGGATCAGCAGCGGCAGATTCATGTTGGCAACCAGGTAGGTGCTGGGGCGCGTCTGGACAATCTTGGTGAACTCGTTGTTGACGCTGCCGCCAAACAGGTCGGTGCACACGATTACGTCGTCGGCGGGGTCGAAGGTCGCCAGGAGCTTGGCGGCCTCCTCGGCGACGTCGGTGCGGCCGTCGACAAACATCGACAGGTCGTGGACGTTATCGCGCGCGCCCGAGAGCAGCTCGGTGCTCTCTTTGATGCCGGTCGCAAAATGCGCGTGGCTGGCAAAGATGTATTGCCTCATTGCGGTTTCCCCCAAATGAAATTAGTAGTCGAACTGGTGGTAGTAGCGGCGGTACTTGAGGTTGTGCTTGGTGACC
>CAUAJB010000051.1 GCA_958429225.1 uncultured Collinsella sp. | reverse complement strand
ATGGAATGGGAAGGAAAGACGGATGTCCAAGCCGCGTCGTCGTAAGCAGAAAAAGCAGGTCAAGCCCGAGCTCAAGCTCAGGCAATTTGCCGCCACCGAGCTTTCCGACCAGCTTGCCGCCCAACACTCCGCCGCCGACCTGCCGCGCTTTATGGTCGACACGGTCGCCGGCGCCTATGCCCCCACCGATGCCGAGCTCATGATCGAGGGCTTCGGCGCCGCGGCCACACGCCCGGTCACGCTGCGCGCCAACACGCTCAAGGCAACCGCCGAGGACATCGCTGCGGCGCTCGATGCCGCCGGCATCGCGCACCAAACCGTTACCTGGTATCCGGACGCCTTTATCCTGCCCGAGGCCCAGGTTTCCGACCTATGGGACCTCGACATCTACCGCGACGGCAAGATCTACCTACAAAGCCTGTCGTCCATGATGCCGCCTTTGGTGTTGGGCGCCCAGGCAGGCGAAGACATCCTGGACATGTGCGCAGCCCCTGGCGGCAAGACGACGCAGATCGCCGCCCTCACCCAGGGCCAGGCGCACCTCACAGCCTGCGAGATGAGCATTCCCCGCGCCGAAAAGCTCGAGTCAAACCTCCATCGCCAGGGTGCCAAAAACGTGCCCGTCATGCGCATCGACGCACGCGAGCTCGACGAGTTCTTCCGCTTCGACCGCATCCTGCTCGACGCCCCCTGCACCGGCACGGGCACCGTCATCAGCGGCAACGAGAAAAGCCTGCGCGGCCTGACCGAGCAGCTGCTTGGCAAGTGTGCCCGCTCGCAGCGCGCGCTTCTGGACCGCGCCATGGGGGCCCTCAAACCTGGCGGCACGCTCGTCTATTCGACTTGTTCGATCATGCCGCAGGAAAACGAGGACGCCCTGCAAGAGGCCCTCGACAAGCATATGGATTGCGAGCTCATCCCCCTTGACGGCACGCCGAGCGAAAGCGAAGCACGCCGCGCCCAGGAAGCCGGCGAGGAGCCGCGTATCGAGTGCAACGCTCTCACCGAGGCCATCGCCGCCGGCCACGTCTCGGCCATCACCAACGGCCTGCCCGGCACGCTGACCATTCCGCCTAGCCGCGACTTTGAGGGCTTCTACATTGCCCTGATTCGAAAACGCAGCTAGCGCACGGATCCAAAACTCAACAAGCTATCTCTGTGCGCGTTTGCCCTGCTGGTCGCGATGCTGTTTAAGCATCGCGCGCTCCTTGCGTTCGGCCCCTTTGCCCTTAATGGCCGTGACCACAAAGTAGATGACCGCGGCGGCTACGATTGCGCCCACGCATAGGCCAATCGAGCCCAACATTGCCGAAAATTCCATACCGCGTCACCTCTCTTTTAAACGGGACTTTCAAGATAGCACCTCGATACCCGCCACCACAGCTCCTTCACGTTCGCCGGCCCTTCGGTCTAACGGATGGCGCGGCGGGGAAAAATCAACTCGTCAAACGATTTAGCATTCGCAATTCCGGCTGCATCGCGCCGGCCATCATCACATAGAATCGAGCCTCCATGGATACCCTCAACGATCTAAATGAGCGCGTCGACGCCTTCGTCGGCACCAGCTCCTTCGACACGCCTGCGGCGGCAAACGACCAAGCTCCCATCGATGTGCCCGCCGAGGTGCACGAGGACATCGTCGCCTCGGTCGATTTTTCCGAGGTCGAGCTCGCAGACGAGTTCGCCGAGCCCCAAGTAGCCGTCACGCCCAACGGTCTGCTCCCTATGGAGCCCCTGCCCATCGACGGACGCCTGCGCAAGGCCGCCCTTCGCATGCCCGACGAGATCGAGGAGGCCAGCGGCTTCACGCTCTTTGGCCGCCGCATCAAGTCGCTCATTTACACCACCGATGTCGCGGTTATCCGCAACTCCAACGCCGATGCCGTCTTTGCGGTCTACCCCTTCACGCCGCAGCCCGCCATTACGCAAGCGCTGCTGACCGTCGCCGAGTGCCCGGTCTTTGTAGGCGTGGGCGGTGGCACCACCACCGGTAAGCGCTCCGTGCAGATGGCAGCCGTCTCCGAGATGCAGGGCGCGGCGGGCTGCGTGGTCAACTCCCCCGCCACCGCCGAGATGGTCGAGCACATCACCAACATCGCCGACATCCCCGTCATCGCCACGGTCGTTCGTTGCGACGACGATGCTCACGCAAAGGTGCGCGCCGGCGCCAAGATCCTCAACATCGCAGCCGGCAAGAACACGCCGCAGGTCCTGCGCGAGCTGCGCGAGCACTATCCCAACCTGCCGCTCATCGCGCCGGGCGGCAAGACGCCCGAGAGCATTCGCGAGACCATCGCCGCCGGCGCCAACGCCATCATCTGGACGCCGCCTTCGGCCCAGCAGCTACAGACCGACATGATGCAGCGTTATCGCAAGATGAAGGAAGACGCCACGCCCGTTATTTCGCGCGACGATGTGCCCATTATCGACCAGGTCGCCGCCGCCGAGGTCAGCCAAGTCGAGAACATGAATCCCGATGTGCCGATTCCCGACGAAGTCATCGAGCGCGTCGCTTCGATCCACGAGCGCGTCGAGGAGCATCGCGCCAATCGCGGCCTCAAGCCGTCACTGCACGGCTTCTTCTTCCGCGGAAAGAAACGCTAGCCGCAACAGCAAGGCCCGCCCCACAAACATGAGACGGGCCGTTTTCGTTTGAGCAATCATGCAGCAACGTGATGGGGCAAATTAATCCACGCGCTTGTCGCCCATAAAGAAGAGCGCCACCGTACCAGGTCCGGTATGCGAGCCAATCAGAGTACCGATGTCATTGATCTCAATCTTGCCTTTAAGCTGCGGAACCTGTTCCTCAATCAGCGCCGCAACTGCCTCGGCATCCTCGCGGCACGCCGAGTGCGACATGATGCACTTACCCGAATAATCCGTACCGCCCTGCACGTGTGCCATCATGGTCTTAGCCATCTCGGAAATCGCGCGCTTCTTAGTGCGAATTTTCTCACGTGGCGACAGCTTACCTTCGCAATCGACCGTCATAAGCGGGCAAATCTTAAGCGCCGTGCCAATGATCGCGCTCGCGGCCGAAATGCGACCGCCGCGCAGGTAGCTCGACAGATCGGTCGAGAAGAACCAGTGGTGCAGGTTGAGTTTATGCTCCTCAATCCAAGCGGCCGTCTCGTCGAGTGAAGCCCCGCTATCGCGCACGTCGGCGGCATATTCCAGCAACAGACCAAAGCCCGAAGACGCCCCCAGCGAATCGATGACGCGCACCTTGCCGCCCTGGGGATAGCGATCCGCGAGCATCTGCGCCGCGACGCAGGCCGATCCATACGTGCCCGAAATACCCGACGACAACGTCAGGTGCAGCACGTCTTTACCCTCGGCAACAAACGGCTCCCAAAACTCCTCGTACTCACCCACGCTCACCTGAGACGTCTTGGGCATGGCGCCCGCGGCAATCTGGGCAAAAAACTTGTCCGGCGTAATCGACTGATACAGATCGTCCGTATAGACAACATCGTCGATCTCGTAATGAAAACACACGACAGGGATATTGCGCGCCGCAAAGAACTCACGGGTTCGGTCGGCGGCGGATTCACAGGTCAGGACAAAATCACTCATATGAGGCTCCTTACTCATTGCTGCGCAAATTATCGCACAGTGAGCCTACATGCGGTACATATGTCCACTATTTACCAAATCGAACCAAATATAGTGAACATCTTTACCACCATCGTCTCCACCGGCCCCATGCATAAATATCTGAGAAAACACCCTCTGTCGTCTCCACCCAACCGACACATCTACCTTCACTAAATCGATTTACCAAACCGTTCAGCCGACAATTCAGCCGCTGGCGCAAAATCGAAACAAAAGCGGCGCATACTGATAAACGTTTGATGCTGTTTATCAGTTTTACCAGCCCCATCGGAAGGTGTTTCATGGTCGCATTCGATCGCAACCCGCAAGACTTCAAGTATCTGCGCCTGCTGTCGAGACAGTTTCCCACCGAACAATCCGCATTTACCGAAATTATCAACCTCTCGGCCATCCTTAACCTACCCAAGGGCACCGAGCATTTTATGAGCGACGTGCATGGTGAGTACGAAGCCTTTATGCACATCCTCAACAACTGCTCGGGCGTCGTGCGCGAACATGTCGACGAGATCTTTGGCGACACGCTCTCCTTTGACGAAAAGGGCGAGCTGTGTACGCTCATCTACTACCCGCGCGAGAAGATCGACCTGGTCCGCAGTCAGCGCGAGGACTCGCCCACCTGGTACAAGACGATGCTTGACCAGCTCATCATGGTCGCTCGCTCACTTTCAAGCCGCTACACGCGCTCCAAGGTGCGTAAGGCCATCCCGCGCGATTACGCCTATATCATCGACGAGTTGTTGCACACGCACCCGGACGAGAACAACTATCGCGTGCGCTATCACGAGCGCATCGTGGAGTCCATCCTGGAGACCGCCAGCGCCGACGACTTTATTGAGTCGCTCGCCTCGCTCATCAAGCGCCTGGCCGTCGACCACCTGCACCTGGTGGGCGACATCTTCGACCGCGGCGGCGGCGCGGCCAAGATTATGGACCGTCTGCTCACCTACCATTCGCTCGACATCCAGTGGGGCAACCACGACCTGCTGTGGATGGGCGCTGCGACCGGTGAGCCCGCCTGCATCGCCACGGTGTTGCGCAACAACCTACGCTACGACAACTACGAGATCCTGGAGAACGACTACGGCATCTCGCTGCGTGAGCTTGTCGCCTTTGCCGATGCCACCTACACCGCCGGTGAGTCCATCACCCCGCTGATCAAGGCCATCAACGTGCTGCTCTTTAAGCTCGAGGGCCAGATTATCCAGCGCCACCCCGAGTTCGATATGACCGACCGCCTGTTACTCGACAAGATCGACCACGACACCGGCACGGTCACGCTCGCCGACGGCAGCGTGTGGCCGCTCACGACCAACGACTTCCCCACCGTCGACCCGGCGGACCCCTATACGCTCACGTCTCAGGAGCAGCACATCATCGACAAGCTCGTGTCCGAGTTTGTCACCGCCGATCACCTGCATCGCCATATCGATTTCCTCTATTCCCACGGCTCGATGTACAAGGTCGCCAACGGCAACCTGCTCTTCCATGGCTGCGTGCCGCTCAACGAGGACGGCACCTTTAGCAGCATGAACTGCCTGGGCACCTGGCACGCTGGCCGTGATTATCTCGATTTTTGCGACCACATCGCCCGCCGCGCGTGGCGCGTGGGCGACCGCGATGCCCTCGACTGGATGTGGTACCTGTGGATTGGCTTCAATTCACCCGCCAGCGGACGCCTGGTGCGTACCTTTGAGCGCGCCTATATCGCCGATAAGAGCACCTGGGTCGAGCCGATGGACCCGTACTTTACGCTTACCAAGTCGCCCTCGGTCTGCGATGATATCATGCGCGAGTTTGGCGTCGCGCCCATGGCATGCTCGCCGACCGGCCACATCATCAACGGCCACACGCCCGTTAAAACCACCAAGGGCGAGCAGCCCATCCGCGCCGAGGGCAAGCTGCTGGTCATCGATGGCGGCTTCTGCCGCGCTTACCATCCCAAGACGGGCATCGCCGGCTATACGCTTATCTCGAGCTCGCGCGGCTGCCGCCTCAAGTCGCACCGGGCCTTTACGACGGTTGCCGAGGCACTCACGCGCAACGTGGACATCGAAAGCGAGACCAACCGTTTTGACCAAGCGGACCGTCGCCGCATGGTGAGCGACACCGATACTGGCGCCAAGATCCGCAGCCAAATCCAGGACCTGCGCCAGCTGCTCGATGCATATAGAAACGGTGCTATCGAGGAGCGCGCCTAGCACCACCCGCGGGGATTGGCTAAACTTGCTGAGTTTGTCATCCCCGCGGCGCTTCGGCGCCAGCTTAAGGCAGGTACCATGCAAAAGCTCCTTGCGCAGATCATGAAATTTGGCGTCGTCGGTGTCATTGCCACGGTTATCGACTTTGGCATTATGAATCTGCTCCACTACGGTCTGGGCCTCAACATCCTAATCGCCAACACCAGCGGCTTTATCATCTCACTCATCTTTAACTACCTCGCAAGCATGAAGTACGTGTTTGCGCACAAGGAAGGCATGAGCCGCCGCCGCGAGTTCATCATCTTTGTCGTGCTGTCCGTGATCGGTTTGGTGCTCAACGACGGCATCGTGCTGGCGCTCAACGCCGGCCTGGGACTCGAGGCCAATATCGCCAAGATCTGCGCCACCGCGCTTGTCATGGTCTACAACTTTGTGACCCGAAAAATCTTCCTGGAGGGCGACGAGACAAAATAGCTCGAAACCCCTGCAGCATTACGGCGCCCACGGACGACGCGCACTCAGCGCAGTATCGTCCGTGGGTGTCGCTCGTTTACGGGCAAATTTTCAACGTTTGCGGATTAGCTCTTGAAAATTTGGCGAGTTCATATAGTTCTTGGCAAAGACCTTACGTTTCCCTTGTAAAAGCTCTAAAGTATCCTCTGCTCGATTCATCAACGCATTGGATGTGATTACGTGCGCAAGGCGCTGGCACAACCTCATACCAAGCAGTTCCTCAAGTTTGCTGTCGTGGGTCTTATCTCCTTTGGCATCGACTGGGGCATGCTCATTGCGCTCGTCGAGCTGTTCCACCTCGACTTTTTGATGAGCACCACGGTTTCGTTTATCACGTCCGTCGTGGTCAACTACTGGCTCAGCATGAAGTACGTGTTCGACCACCGCGAAGGCATGAGCCGCAAGCGCGAGTTCACGATCTTCACCATCCTGTCGGTGATCGGCCTGGGCCTCAACGACCTGTACATGTTTGTGGGCGTCACGTTTTTGAGCATCGGCTACCAGGCCATGAAGGCCATCGCCACGTTCCTCGTCACCTGGTACAACTACTTCAGCCGCCGCTTCTTCCTCGAGGGCGCACGGTCGTAGTCGATTCACTATTTGCTTGAATGTATAACCGGTTGGAATTCCCGTTCCAACCGGTTTTTTGTTTGCCGAGAGACCCGGCGACCCCGTCCCATTCGCTGTAAAAGCGGGCGGCTCGAATGTTTGTCCGAACCGCCCGCTTGGTGCGATATGTCGAGGCTCCTAGCCCGTCACGTAATACCAGACCACGTTGTCACCGTTGGAGAGAACGTAGTTGCTGCAGGCCGTCATGGGCGTTGCGCCGTTGACGGAGTACATCCAGCCGCTCGTGCCGCCGTACTGTTTCTCGGCCAAACCACCAATCGCAGAAACATACGTGCCGTACGATGAGCCGTGTGCGTTGACAGAAAGGCCCAGCGCGCACAGGGCATCGTAAACGGTGGCGCCTTCGTTAAAGGTAAAGGTGCCGCCAGAGGACACGGGATTGCCCACAGCGCTCGATGTGACCGAAACCGTCACCGTAACGTAGTTGGACTCCTGTGAGCCGCTTTGGCTGCCCGAGGAGGCGTTTCCACCATTAGAGGATGAGGCTCCATCAGACGACTGGCCACCGCCCGAAGAAGCACCACCAGACGCATTGGAAGTATCACTGGCTCCCGTATTTTGGGCAGCGGATTTATCGCCAGACTTCTTGCCGCCCCGGTCCTCGGACTTCTTGCTATCCGAGTTTTTGTCCGATTCCTTGTTTGAAGACTCGGAATCGTCCTTGTCGTCGTTCGAACCCTTGGACTCATCTTTTGCGTCATTCGATGACTTGGAATCCTTGGAACTGGCCTCGCCCGAAGTCGTAGTCGAGCCAGACGCCTTGGTGTCCTTGGTGACGACGCTCTCCCCCGTCACGGTCTGAATGATCCAGTCGATGGACCAGGCACCGCTTGTGGAAGGATGGACGAAACCCAGCGAGACGACGATCAGAATGGTGCATGCAGCAGTCAGAACGCCGAGGAGCGCCTTGCGACGAGAGGTGGACGCCGCCGAAGCGGCGCCCTTTTGCTTTGGATCATCGAGCTGGATAAACGAGGAGTCGGGCTGTTGCCCGCTGGTCTCCTTGGGCTTATCGGGCATTACCGTCACCCTTGCCGCGCTTGGTCAGCACGAAGACGGCGATGAGCGCGAGGCCAATCACGCCGGCGGCGATGCCAACGATGGCGAGCGGATTGGTGCCAGTCTCCTGCTCGGAAGCACTAGAGGACTTCTTAGCAGTGGTCGTGGAAACAGCACCCGTATCGGACTTGGAATCGGACTTCTTGTCGGACTTGCCGTCCTTCTTGTCAGACTTGTTATCAGACTTCTTGTCAGACTTCTTGTCGGACTTGTTGTCCTTGGTCTCGGTCTTGGTCGACACCGTCGTCTTGGTCACCGGCTTCTGGCCCGGGGCAATAGCGCCGCCCTTCGAGCCGGAGCCAGAGCCCGCGCCAGCGCCGGAACCAGTACCGGTACCAGAACCGCCGCCGCCATTCGAACCAGCGCCGCCATTACCGCCAGGGTTAACGGCATTCTTGGTCCACTTGGCATACAACGTCAGGTCGGCCGTCACCGGCGTACTGAAGTCGTACGCCTGCGTGCAAGCCTCATCGGTATACCAACCGCCGAAAGTGTAGCCATCGCGCGTCGGATCGGCCGGCTTGACCAGCTTGCCATCGGCCGTAGTCTGGAAGTCGACCTTAGAACCCTCGCCAGTCTCAAACGAGACCTTAACGCCACCACTCAGCTTGAAAAGCGTGCCGGAATCGTTGATGTAGTAGAGGTTGCCCTTGGCATCGCAGGCAATCGGCGAGTCACAGTAATTGTTGTGTCCCGCTGCGCTAAACGCACCGGTCGCCTGTGCGTCACCCATCTTGTAGCGATACACGCCACCGCCCGAGGTGTAGTTCACATAGTCGGAAGTCGCACCATAGTTGACAGTGAAATAAACGTACGTGCCATCCGCCTGGACACTCACGAGCGGTGCGCCCTTGATGCCACCGGCAGGAAGCACGGAGCCATCGGCAGACGAAACCAACGTCGTAGTAAAGTCATTATCAAGGTCGACAATCGCCAGCGCAGAACCGCCAGAAACCTCGCCACCGACAATCAGCTTATTGCCATACAGCGTGGGCATGCAGGCACAACCCGTAAGACCAAGATCGATAACGCGTTCTTCGGAAATGCGCGAAGAGGCCCTTGTGTTTGCGTCCGACAGCGCCAGCACGTGGAGCTTGCCGTCGCGCGAGATCACATAGGCATGCTTGCCGTCTTTGGACAGCACGCAGCCGGAGTTGACGATAGCACCAACCGAAACGCTGCCGAGCACATCACCCGTCGACTTGCTCAGCATCTCAACGGTACCTGCACTCGTCGGAACCAGAATATAGCCGTCGCCCACTTTAGCGCTCGTCCAGTAGTAGCCCTCATCAGCATTAACATGCTGCCAAGAAACAGCGCCGGTCAGGATATTAATACGCGTCAGATGACCGTTATTGTACGTACTCGTTCCAAAGTCGACATCAACGGTGCCGACGTACAGATAGTTGCCGTCGACCGTCAACTGAGAGTTCGACTGGGTAAGGTTGCCGATGGAATCGGTCAGCCAAACCGTCGTAAGCGTATCGGCCGTCAACGCCTGAACCGCACCGCCGTCGAGCGGGACGATGACCAAGCCTTTCGTATAAATCGGACGCGTGGTGTAGCCAATCGCAGTCTTAAGGTTCGACTCGGCAAGCACCTTGCCCGACTCGGCATCGATCTTAAGCAAACGCTTGTTCACGGCAAGGTAAACGTTGCCGTTCACGACAATAGGCTCGCTCGCATTGGGATACGTGGCACCCGAGTAGGCCTTCCAATCGAATGTCCAAGAGCTTGCCAGCGCGCCCGTAGGCGTGGACACGTTCTTGACCACAGCATTGGAATTGCCACTCCAGTCGGCTTTCCAATCGGTCGGGCGCGAAGCGCTCGGATCGACTACGACTTCATCGGGATTAGGAACGGTGTCGCCAGGGGCGTAAGCCCAGACGATTTTGTCGCCCGACTTGAGCACGTAATCGCTATCGAGCTGGGGCCCGGGAACGCCGTTGACAAAGAACGACCATGCACCCGACAGCTCGGTGCCATCAAGCGGAGATACGAGACTATGGACGCCCCAATAACCAAATTGGTCGTTCATTTTTGACTTTATGCCAAGGGCATCGAAGTAAGCAGCAGAGGCATCCTTAATCGACGTGCCCTCGACAAACACCTGCGTCGAGGGATCGGTCCAGCGATGCGCCTTCTCGTCCTTCTTGCCGATGATCTCCATTGAAACGGAAACCTGGCCGGGCATGGTTCCATCAAAGCCATAGACCCAGGTAACCTTGTCCCCGGCCTTGAGTGTGTAATTGCCCGCACCGACATTGGCCGCCTGACCGTTAACGAAGAACTGCCAGAATTTCCAAGTGTTTTCGTTAACTTTCTCGCTCGAAAGCTTCACGGTCTTGTTGAACGGTGAAGTCAGCGACTCGAGATACCAGCCGTACGCGCCTTTCCCCGTTTTGGCACCAATGCCGGCTTTTTTAAAGGCCTGCTCGGAAAGATCCGCAGCGGTCGCGCCCTCTTCCACCAAAGCTGTCGTGGGCTGCGCCCATGTCTGCTGAGCACCCGAGGCGTCCTGGCCGATAACGGTACAGCTAACGGAAATCTGATTGGCGGGCGCGGGGTCACCGTACTTCGAGTAGCACCAGACGACGGAGTCGCCGTCCTTGAGCGTGTGGCCGCCAGCGCCGACCGCGGAGGCGCTGCCGTTGACGAACAGCTGCCAGTACGCGCCGGTCGCCGGGTCGTAGGCGAGCGTGCGGCCGGAGTCGAAGGGCGACGTGATCGAGTTGAGCGCCCAGCCCCAAGAGCCGTTGGGGTCGTAGTCGGCCTTGAGGCCGGCCTGCTTGAAGAGCTGCTCGGAGAGGTCGGCCGCGGTCGAGCCCTCCCTCAGAGCGATCTTCTGCGCGGCGGCCCAGGTCTGCTGGGCGCCCTTGGCGTCGGTGCCGACGACGGAGCACGTGGCAGAGACCTCTTGGCTTGCGGCTTCGGTAGGCTGAGATTCAGCCTCATCGGAAGCGGCTACAACGCTTTTGACGTTCTGTTCGGATGAATCCGGCGAAGCAGTAGAAGCCTCGACTGCGGCAGAATCGTCCGACGCTACGCCGTTGCTATCTGCGGCATTCGTCGAAGTGCCATCGTTGGCCGACGCATCGCTCGCGTTAGAGCCGGTTTCAGAAACGGCACCGTCGGCAGCACCGTCCGCGGCCCCCGTGCCCTCACTCGGTGCCGCCTGAGCCACAGCCTCGGCAATGCCCTCGGCGCCCTCGGCCCACAGCTGAGCCGGCGTGGTGCTGAAGGCCATCGCGAAGGCCAGGAATGCCACCAGGCCGCGCTTGACTACGCCGCGTGCAATTGCGCCACGGCGATGCGAGACGCGCTGGCGCTCGTCCTCAAACATATCCATTTGTCTCCTACTGTCTGCACTTGGAGCGTTGCCTTGAGGCTGCCCCACGTCATCGCGCATGTTACGCTCGAGTTCCCCCATCGGGGTCCCCCTTCCCTCCAGAGCCCTATGCACACCGGCGGCATACGCCGCAGCCGCATGCAAGATGGGAGGCGATCCGACTTAACCTTAACGGCTCAGGCGCGTCGTCCGATCTGCGACGCGAATATCCCGAGCCAAGAGGAATTACGGTTACTGGTACAGCCGGGGACTTGCACCCCGATTCTCCCAAACGCGCAGGAAAACCGCGCGTTCGTGCGTCTCCGCACCACCATCTAGGCCATCGATTATTACCGTCAAAATGGTATCACGCAAAAGGGCCCCGCACACAGGCGAAGCCCAAGGTAAAAGCTATTGTTTGCGATAGGAAAATGCGGTGACGGTCGCAGCCTCTAGTGTTTGCCGCCGTGGCTGTTGAGCCAGATATTGCGGCCCAGCATAAGCGCCAGCACCAGCGCGCTCACGTAGCCCATAAAGCCAATGACCGGGATACCAAACACGACCGGCTCGATGCGTGCGTAGTACACCACCGACGAACCGATAAACAGGCCGGCGATAACGATAGCCATCGACATGCGGTCGATAATTCCGCCCAGCTGTCGCAGTGCCTTATCGCTGCTCATGATCTGCGTGTTCACCTTAAGCTGGCCGCGCGTAAGCATGCGCGAAGCCAAGCCCAGATACTCGGCCGCCTCGAGCGAGCCTTTTGCCGCGCGATAGCTGCTCGCGGCAAAATCGCGTCCCATATCACGCACGCGCGCATAGGTGCTCTTCTCGTTTTTGATGTGCGTCTGGATAATCTGGATCATGTTGACGTTGGGCATGTACTCGGTCAGCAAACCCTCGAGCGTCACCATGCCGCGCGCGAACATCGTCACCACGCTCGGCAGCTCAACATCGTTTTTGCGCGCCAGGTTTAGCAGCGAGGTCAAAAACTCGCCGATATCCAGATCCTTCAGGTCAAGACCCGCAAAGTCGGCGACGATAAAGTCCAGGTCGGACAAAAAGGCCGAATGATCTAGCTCAGCCGAGTCGCCACGCGTCACGGCGAAGCGCATGAGCGAATCCTTGAGCTTGGGCACGTCACCCTCGGCCACGGCGAAAATCATGTCCTTAACGATGCCACGATCGTGGCTCGACATGCGTCCGACCATGCCCAAGTCGATAAAGTAAACGATGCCGTCCTTGAGAATGATGTTTCCCGCATGCGGGTCGGCATGGAAAAAGCCGTCGTCGAGCACCTGCGTCGAGTAGTCCTCGACAATCGCAGCACCGATCTTTTCCAAGTCATAGCCCTCGGCCACCAAGCGTTCAGGATCGGCGATCGAAATGCCGTCGACGTAGTCCATAACCACCACGTGCTCGGTGCACAGGTCCAGATAGGATTTAGGGCACGTCACGCCATGAACGCTCTTATGGAACTCGTAGAAGTCGTTGAGGTTTTTGGCCTCGGCCAAAAAGTTGGTCTCCTCGCGAAACGAGGTCCACAACTCCTCGACTACGCCGTGCAGGTCAACGAATTGATCGGTGTTGACAAACTTGGAAACGATGCGCACCACCGAGCGAATGATATCGATGTCCTGTGCCATAACCTGCTGCGCACCGGGGCGCTGCACCTTGACGGCCACGTCCTCGCCCGTCACCAGACGAGCGCGGTGCACCTGCGCGAGCGATGCACTACCAAGCGGATTGGGGTCGATCGCATCGAACATCTCCCCCAGGCGCAGGCCGTATTCTTCTTCCAGACAGCTGAGTACGACCTCGTACGGCACCGGCTCCACGTCGGAGCGCAGACGACGCAGCTCGTCGCAAAAGCGCTGCGGCAGAATCTCGGACCGGTTGGCCAAAATCTGCCCCATCTTGACGAACATGGGGCCGAGTTCCTCGAGCAGGCGGCGCAAACGAACCGGCGTGAGGTTATCCCACACGCGGTACTTTTTGACCAGGCGAACAATCTGCCCAATGCGTTCGCGACGACCCGCCGGCGTGAGCTGGTATTCCTCGTCCGGCGCCATCGCGTCGGGCTCCTCGGGCACCATATCGACAGCGCGCGGCTTCTTGCGAGCGCCCGAGACGGCGGCGTCGACCTCATCGACAACCGCCGCCTCGTCACCCAGAGGATCTAGATTGTTGTAATCGGTGGTGGAATCTGCCATCTGCGCTGCTACTCGGCCTCTTCGGTGTCCTCTGCATCGTCGGGCTCAACGGACTCGACGGGCACCGAGGTCACGTTGTCCTCGACCGAATCGACGATGTCGCGCACATGGGCCAGGAAGGCCGTGCGCTCGGGGGCGGTCATAACGCGGACGCGGGCAAGGATGAGCTCGTCGAGCACGCGCTGGGCCGCGGTCTCGCCCTGCATGCCCAAGCGCTCGGTCAGATCGGAGATGGTACCGCCGGCCTGCTCGAACATGTCGGACACACTGCGGGCGATATCGGGGGTGGCGGTGTCCTTGCGGACCTGCTCGCCTTTGGTGTTAAGGTCGTCGAGGACCTTCTTGCCGCCTTCGACAGCAACGGCGGCAGCGCCAAAGCCAACGTTGATGGCGCCGTTAACAAGCTGATCGAGTTTCATAACCATGGTTGTCTCCAATCACAAACAACTGCATTGGCGTTCTTGTACCCAAGATTGAGTGAAAGCGACAAAGCGTTTTAGCGCTATTCGATCGACGGGAAATCCCTACCTCACGTTGTCGTTCATCGCGAAAGAGTTCTTCATGGCGCAGCTCGTGGTGTAGAGCACCTTGCTCAGTAGAGCATCGGTCTCCACGCGGACACGCTCGGCAAAGGCCTCGTTGGCGCGTGCAAGCTCGGCAGGCACCTCGGCCTCGGGCAGAGCGGCTACGGCAGCGTCGACGTCATGGATCTGCTTGTGGCCCATGCCACCGACCTTCTCCTGATAGTCCTCCACAGCGCGGCCGCACTCATGGAAGCGGACGTCGGCCAGGGCGCCGATCAGGCGGTTGGCCCAGTAGAAGTTTTCGGACGTCACGCGAGCCTGCGTGTCGGCATAGTACTCGGGCATGGTCTCGACGTTGGCGTACAGCGGAACCAGCGCGTTAAACGAGTTGGAGCCAAAGGCCATCCACTGCACGGCGCGGTAGGCCGGCTGCGCATAGGGACGCAGCTGCAACACGGCGAGCTGGCTGTTGCGATTGATGCCGATGGGGCGATAGGCGCCACGCGTAGCGGGCGTGCCCTTGCTGCCGTAGCAGTCGTACTCCGTGCCCTGGTAGTGGCTCGAAAGCACGTACTTGATGTCCTCGATGGTCACCTTGCGCTCGGGCACACGGCTCCAGGGGATGTCGTCGCTCTCGGGCGTGTAGTCGGCATCGGGGCCGTCCCACACGTCGCCGGGGTTGAGACAGCGCTGCATGTACCACGCGCGCGGCGTGTTGTAGACGTGGTCGCTGTCGCTGTGCGAGCCAAAGGCCTCGCGCGGGTTAAAGACCGCAGCCGGGCCGTCGCCCTCGACGCCCAGCGTCAGGTCCAGATGCCACTCGGCCATCCAGGCGCGCAAGTCGGCGGAGCACATGTGGTCGGCCTGGGCGCCCTCGGCGTCATCCAGGTCAAAGCTGTCGATACCCAGCTGGTTGGGCATGGTCACATAGGCGTCGTCAGGCACGCGCTTGGCAATCCAGTGGTGACCACCGATGGTCTCGAGCCACCAGATCTCGTCCACATCACTAAAGGCGATGCCGTTGTTCTCGTAGGTGCCGTAGCGCTCGAGCAGGTCGCCCAGGATGCGCACGCCGTCGCGGGCGGACTTGGCATACGGCAGGACCAGGGTCACCATGTCCTCCTCGCCCAGGCCACCAGGCTGCGCCGGCACATAGCCGTCCTCGCCCTCGTTGCCCTTGGCGGGCACGTAGTCCACGAGCGGATCGGCGCCGCGAACGCGCTCATTGGTGGTGAGCGTCTCGGTTGCAGACATGCCCACATTGAGCTCGTTGAAACCGGCCTCGGCCCAGATGCCGTGGCCCGGGACAACATCGGGGACGCTCGTATAGCGCATGGGATTATCGGGCAGTTCAACGGTCAGGCGACTCAGGACGCTCGTGTAGACGCGCGGCTGCTCGTCGGGATGCACCACGCGCATACGCTTGGGCTCAAACACCCCGTTGGACGAGTCCTCGTTACGCGCGACAAGCGTCGACCCGTCGTAGCTCGCGTTCTTACCGACCAGAATCGTTGTGCACGGCATGCGCATCCTCCTTGAGCGAAGAAATCAAACGGCAACAGTGTATCGCTTCGACGCAAAAAGGGCGAAACCGCCGCCCCGGCAGTCCCTGTGGTCAAAAAATGCCAAATATGAGTACTGTCACCAATTTAGTAGCAGCAAATTTCCTTGTAATGAGTGCCAGAAATCCCCAATTGTCCAAAAGCAAGACAACGTTATTCCCCATAGGTTCAATAAAATGGGCTCCCTAACGAGAATGAATATCGTTAGGGAGCCCAAAGGACAAAAAACATATGTGACTATCTTGGCAACAGTACTCATATTTGGCGTTTTTTGACCACGTGGTATATGGCTAACCCCTCAAACAGCCCAAAACGCCTATTTCGATGCACGCTCGGCCGCTTCGATCACGTGTTTGGCGAGAATCGCCGTTGTCACGGCGCCCACGCCGCCCGGCACGGGGGTGATGGCACCAACAACCGGCTCCGCGGCAACAAAATCGACGTCACCCACCAGCTTGCCAGCGTCCTCATCCCAGTTAATGCCCACATCAATGATCGTCTGGTCCTCGCGAACGGCATCCACGCCAATCGTGCGCGCGCGTCCAACGGCGGCAACCACAATATCAGCCGCACGGCACTCGGCAGCAAGGTCGCGCGTATGCGTATGGCACGTCGTCACGGTCGCATTGCGCGCCGTAAGCATGG
>CAUAJB010000050.1 GCA_958429225.1 uncultured Collinsella sp. | reverse complement strand
GCGACGTCCTCGTAGGAATCGGTCAGGTAGGCGTCGATGCCGATGGTCGTGTTGACCAGGTCGTCAAGGCTGTCAAGCTCGCCGCTCGAGAACGTGAACTCCTCGGTGGCGTTGGTGCCGGGCATCAGGTGAGCCGAGAACCAGGGTTCCTTCATGGTGCCGTTGACGTTGGTCTTGCCGGAAGGAGCGTAGAAGGTCAGGTCCTTGTCGCTCTTGTTGGTGATGTTGACGACAAAGCCGATATCGCCCCAGTCGTCCTTGAACTTCTCGGTGATGGTGATGGTGCACAGATCGTCATCGGCGACGGTGACGGCGGGGGAGATTTCGACGTTCTGGACATCGTCGTCTTCGACGGCCTCATCGATCTCCTCTTCCTTCTCGGCCGCCTCGCGATCCTTCTTCACCGTGCCGGACAGGTCCTTGTCGGACTTGGTAAAGACAAGATTTCCGTCATCTTCTTCGAGGATGAGTTTACCGTCCTTGAGCTTCATGTCATACGACTCGTCTTCGGCGGTGAGGGTTACGGTGGTGGCGTCCTTTGCCTCCCATTTAAGGTCGACGACTTCAAGGAACAGGTCGAGGGCACCTGTACCGTCCTCATCGAGAATCAGGACGCAGTGGACACCCCAATCCTCGAGCATCTTCATGTACTCATCGGTTAGCTCTTCGCCATCCACGGTTCCACCCGAGAGTTCCCAGCTGCCGACGAAGTTGGCCTTGGGGTCTTTGCCGCCGCCGCTGCAGCCCGTCAGGGCAAAGGCGAGCGCCAGGACGCATGTCAGAAATGCGAGTGCGGACTTTTTGAACGTTGTCTTCATGGTGTCCTCCTTTATCGAACGAAACCCATAGAAGCAAATGCGGGGGTGGCGGACCTCCCCGCCAATTACCGGATAGAGGGGCTAGGGCCTGGGCGTTCCGCAGTTGCTGCAGAACTTGCCGCCGTTTTCGCTGCCGCAGTTGGGGCAGAACCACTTGGCCGGTGCCGGGGCGGGTGCAGGACTGCCGCACTCGGGGCAGAACTTGCCGGTGTTGGTGGCACCGCAGCTGCAGGTCCACGTGCCGGCCGCTGGGGCAGCAGCGGGAGCCGGTGCGGGGGCGGGTGCCGGAGCCGGCTGCGGGGCGGCCTGCTGCTGTGCCTGGCCGGCGGCGAACAGCTGGCTGGCATTCATGCCGCCCATGCCACCTGCCATGCCCATGCCCATAAAGCCTGCCATCGCGCCGTTGGGGTTGGCCGCTGCTGCGCGCATCGCGTCGCTCTGGGCACTGGCGATGTTGGCGGCTGCCATGGTGGGATCGCGCATAACCGCGGCCTTCTGCAGGTCCTTGATCATCTGCTCGTCTTCTTGCGAGGCGGCGATGGAGTTGACGCCAAAGCTCACGATCTCGACGCCGCGCAGGTCACGCCAGTCGGCCGAGAGGACCTCGTTGAGCGCGCGGGCGAGCTCGGTGGTGTGACCGGGAATGGCGCTGTAGCGGATGCCCATCTCCGAGATCTTGGCAAAGGCGGGCTGCAGGGCGGTGAGCAACTCGGACTTAAGCTGGCTGTCGATCTTGTCGCGCGTGTAGCTATCGGTCACGTTGCCGCACACGTTGGTGTAGAACAGCAACGGGTTGGTGATACGGTACGAATATTCGCCGTTGCAGCGAACGGAGATGTCGACATCCAGACCAATGTTGTTATCGACCACGCGGAAGGGCACAGGCGAGGCGGTGCCGTACTTGTTGCCGATGATCTCCTTGGTGTTGATGAAGTAGACACGCTGGTCCTTGCCCGCGTCGCCGCCAAAGGTAAAGCGGCTGCCGATATTGGCAAAGGTTTCCTTGATGGAGTCGCCCAGGTTGCCGCTGAAGACGCTCGGCTCGCTGCCGGTGTCAAAGACAAACTCGCCGGGCTCCAGCGCGACCTCGATGATCTTGCCGTTTTGCACCACGAGCATGCCCTGCCCGTCGTTGACGGCGATGACCGAGCCGTTGGAGATAACGTTGTCCTCGCCGCGCGTGTTGGAGCTGCGACCGCCGGTGCGCTTGCTGCCCTTGCAGGCCAAGACGTCAGCGGGCATCGATTCGCAATAGATAAATTCCTTCCACTGGTCGGCCATGACGCCGCCGGCAGCTCCCAATCCAGCTTTCAAGAGTCCCATGGTGATCTTCCTTTCTCGTCAAAGGCCGGGTGGTATTGGTCAGAATGGCTAATCGTCCTTGTTGTCCTTCATGACAACGGTGGTCTCGGTGTGGCTGAAGGTGTCGTGTTTCTCGGTCAGGTCGAGCTCGCCACAGTAGCAGTCGGCGTGGGTGGCCTCGTTGGCCGTCTTGAGCTGGCCCACCAGCAGCACATCTGCGATGACCACGATGATCAACGGCGCGACGATGTTGATGAGGATGCCCTCAATGTCAAAGGCGAGGTAATCCGGATCGAAGGCGTTCCCACCCATGAAGAGGATCTGGGAGAGGACAAATCCGATCACAAAGAACAGCACCGAGGCGATAGCGAGCTTGGGCTTGGAGCAGGGAAGCTCACCGACCATGCGGCCGGTCTGGCCGTTCATGGCAAACAGATAACTCTTGCCGTTCCACGAGGTGGAGAGCATCCAGACGGGGAACAGGGCGTAGTCGCTGTCTTCCCAGGTGTAGTCGAGCTGCTTGCTTTCGACCGTGGCATCGTCATATTCGTCGACAACAGTCTCGCGCAGGGCCGAGATCGTGCTCTCCTCCATGCGGCGCTCGGCACGCGCCTTGCAGGTCTCGCAATCCTCGTCGTAGCGGTTGGCGATGTAGCCGGGCATATAGGCGACCGAGAACGGGCGCAGCGCGTCGTAGTCAAACGGCTCGATGGCGTCCATGTGGCCGTCGGGCATCTTGGAGGATCCGTCGACGGGCACGCGCTTAAACGAGATGTTTCCCTTGCGGTAGGCGTCGTAGTGGTCGGTGGTCGTGACGGTGCGGTCGGATTCCTCAGTCACGGTCTCGTTGGTCGCATCAAAGTGCACTTCGCCGTCCACGTGGGCACCGTAAAGCCAAAACGGCACGTAAACGCCTTGGACTTCGTCGATATGGTTGCCGGTGACAAAGCTTTTGGGTAGCAGGATTTTGCCCTTGTAGTGCTCTTTGAGTGCGGCCATAACGTCGTCGCGCCCGAGCTTAAACGGAATTACTAGGTCGGGTGAGAAGTCGCCCGAGAGCTGGCCGGGTGCCACGGCGGAGTTGCCGCAGTATGGACAGGTGGTAACGGCGACGGTGCCGTCCGAGACCAGCTCGGCACCGCACGACGAGCAGATGTAGCCGGCGTTCTGGGCCAACTCCTGCACGGCATCGTCGACAGCAGGCTTGGGGGCCGCGGCTGCGGCATCGGCTTTGGCATCGGCCTTGTCCTGGCGCTCGCGATAGAGGGCCTCGACTTCTTCGACTTCAAAACGCGAGTCGCAGTAGTCACAGACGAGCTTTTGCTCGGCACTGGCAAAGTGAAGGGGGCCGCCACACGCGGGGCACTGATAGTTGACACTCTCGAAGGCCATGATCGGTCCTTTCCGTGCCGGAGGCTATGCGCCGATGGCGCCGCCGCAGTATTCGCAGCGCCCGCTGGCATCGGGAATGGTGGTTGCGCCGCAGAAGGGGCAGGTGACCGCGGTCTTGGGGGCCTTAGCGGCCACGACGCTGTCGCGCGTTTCCTGACGCAGCTGCACCAGTGCGTCGCGGACCTCGGTTGCCTGGCGCTTGGCCTCGCGGTATTCGATGGAACCGCGCTGATCGATGGTGGAGTCGTTTACGCGTAGGTTGATCTCGGTAAAGTACGGCGTGTTGACGTGGATGGTCAGATTAAAGTCGTAATCCAGGTCGTAGCGCGGCGGGTTGTAGCTCTCGCGCTCGCCGTCCTTTGTCTCGCGGTAAATCTCGGTGCGATGCTCGTCGATATCCATATCGCAGCCGAGTACCTGCGAGAACTCGATAATGTCGGGGTTGGCGTCGCGCCAGCGGCTCTGCGAGGTAATGATCAGCGGGCCCGCGTCTTCGTCGAGCATGATGTTGGTGCGCCCGGCAGAGAGCGTGCGCGTGGGGTTGAACGAGGCCAGGCGCTCGGCATTGGCCTCGCGGTAGGCGAGCTGCTCACGGATATCGTCCGCGGTGCTGGAGCGATAGCCGCCAAAGAAGGGGGAGAGCTTGCCGACGCACTCTTTGCACAGGTAGCCTTCGTTGATCTTGGTCTTTCCCAAAAGCCCCAGTTCGGTACCGCAAATCGCGCACTCTTTCTTCTCGAACATCTTGTCAAAGAGGCCCATGGCTGCCTCCCATCAACAGGTAGCGTGTGTCACTTTTGATGATGGGGGAGTGCGCGATCCTTCGCGATACCCAGACGGCTCAAGGAGTCTCCACAACTGGGACACATGGCCCATTTTTTGATTGGACGCCGGGGACACTCTTCGGCCACTCATTGGGGACGTACTTAAATGAGTGGTAGTTGGAGACACTCCTGGCCGAGCTAGAGATCGCGCGCGTCCCTTCTGGTCCATGCGGCTCAAAATCGCGGCGTGATGTGGACGGCTGGGGTCGAATTGGCAACATTTCGAGCCTGGCTTCGATATTGAGACTGGTTCTTTATTAAAATGGAATTCCAGACAATTGAGCGGCCGGGGGTTAACCATGAGGGGCATGGGAGACACAACCGCATATTTGCGTCGGGGCATTCGGGAGATTATATGCCTGGCGCTGTTCTTCTTCACGTTTTTGGCGTGCGAGTATCTTTTTGATGTGCGCATGGCCGAGTTCGTGTCTCCGAACGAGGTCGTTATTTATGAGAGCCTTGTCATCGGCGCGAGCGTGATTGGCTTTTTTGTGCGTCCCATTCTGTACTATCGCCGTCCCCATGCTATCGACGCAACGAGTGACGTCACGGGCGTTTTGCTGGTGGCGGCATTGCTGCTGTTGATTATGGCGGTTCAGGTTGAGGTGGTAATTGCCGGCGGTTTGGTGGCGTGCTGCGCGCTGGGCTACTGCGGATCGACTGCTCATGCAAATTTTGCGAGGCGCTTTGCGCGAACGCCCTGCTTGGCGCGCGCCGCCGCACTTTCTTACGCCATGGGCGTTCTGGTGCAGGTTCTCAACCACATGGTGATGCCTGTCGGCATTCCTCAGCAGGCTGTTCTGGTCGTCTGTGCGATCGCGCAGGTGGCGTTGCTCCACGGTGCCCGACGCGCCAAGCTGCGCGACGAGTCCGATCCCAGCTTTGAACCCAGTGCTGCCGGGCTTTCGGTAGATGCTCTGGAATATGGCGCCAAGTGGCATGACGATCCCGAGGCAAAGGCGGCATTCCGTCGCGCCGTAGTTCGCCTTACCGTGGCGACGGCGTATCTTTCCAGCGTATTCGCCGCTCTCAACGCGGGCTTCACGACCCTGCATGCTGTCGGAACCGTCGATTTGGGCGATTGGCCGCGCCTGCTGCTTGTCGTGAGCTCGTTGGTCGCTGGCGCACTATTTGACCTGCACGGCCGCTCGTATATGAATATCGGCATGACATGTGCCGCCATACTGTCCACGTTTTCGTTCTTTGTGCTCATCGTCGATGGCAATGGCGGCAACGAGCTTGCTGCCATGATCATCTTTTATCTGGGCTCGGGCTTTTTCGTGGTGTTCTTTACCACAAAATATGCCGCCGTCTCGCTCTATGCGCGCTGGTCATATTTTTGGCCGTGCATGGGTCGCGTCGTCAACAACGTGTGCTCGATGTTCGTGACGGCGCCGGCAGTGGCGATTATCTCGAGTCAAAATGTGCTGGCTGTGGTCGGTGCGGCGCTCGTGATGTTTGTGGGCATTGCGATTACGCTGCTGGGGCAGTTGGGGCAACGAGCCGATGATGCCGCGATGCGGGACGGACTGCCGCTTGCCACCGACGATCTTGGTGGGGATCTTGCGCCCACATGCTCCGACCCTGAGCCCGTGGAGGCAGCGGAGCTCACGTCCGATGAGCGCCTCGATGCCTTCGTCGCCACCTTTGGGCTTACGGAGCGCGAGCGCGATATTCTTGAGGTCTTGGTCGTTTCGGACCAGAGCGTTCAGGACATCGCCACAACGCTCTTCCTTTCGCGCTCCACGCTCTATCGTCACATTTCCTCGATCAACAAAAAGACCGGCACCGCCTCGCGCGTGGCCCTCATCAACTTCTTCTGGTCCTGGACACCCAAGGACTAGCTAATCTCCCAATAAGTTGCGGTGGAATAGTCCCTAAATTAAAGTCACGGGGCTTTAAACAGGAACTATTCCACCGCAACTGCTGGGGGGATAGACTGCGGCGGCGGCAGAGGCAACGGCAGCGGCGTTGGCAGCTGTGGTAGTGGCAACGGCAACTGGCAGGGTGTTTTCCGTCTGCTTGCTACAGCAGCTCGCCGTGGCGTGCAATGTAGCGGCGCTTTGCCAGCTGAGTGAGCGCGATGTAGGCGGTGACGATGCCGACGAGCAGCGCGAAAAAGCTCGCGGGCAGTGCCATGAGGCCGAGCGCATCGGCGATGGGGCTTGCCGGCAGCCAGGTGACGAGCGCCAGGCCCAGCACGGTAAGAACGCACAATGCGGGCGCGGCGTGGTCGCGCGGGCTCGGCAGATGCGGGGAGCGCAACATGTGGACCACGAGTGTCTGCGACCACATGGACTCGACAAACCAGCCGCTCTGGAAGAGCGCAGCAAAGGTCGCCATACCCGTGACGTCGCCCGCAGCGGCAAGCTCGGACCAGCTTGCGTCCACGGCGGCGGGGCACACGACAAAGAAGAGCGCGGCGAAGGTCACGATGTCAAACAGCGAGCTCACGGGGCCCAGCTCGAGCATAAAGCCCTTGATGGACGCGGCGTCCCAGGCACGCGGGCGGGCAGTCCAGGCGTCATCGACGGTGTCCCACGGCAGTGCGATGCACACGATCTCGTAGACCAGCGACAGCAGTACCAGCTGCAGGGCGCTCATGGGCAAAAACGGCAAGAACAGGCTCGCGACGGTCACGGACAGCACATTGCCAAAGTTGGAGCTCACCGTGGTCTTGAGGTACTTGAGCAGGTTGCCGTAAGTGCGGCGGCCTTCGATGATGCCGCGCTCGAGCACGCCCAGGTCCTTCTGAAGCAAGATGATATCGGCGGATTCCTTGGCAATATCGACGGCCGAATCGACCGAGATGCCGCAATCGCTCGCACGCATGGCGGCGGCGTCGTTGATGCCGTCGCCCATAAAGCCCACGGTGTGGCCGAGCATCTCGCGCATGACACGTACCAGGCGCGCCTTCTGCAGCGGCGAGAGCTTGGTGAAGAGGTGGGTTTTCTCGGCGCGCTCGGCAAGTTCGGCGTCATCGAGCGCATCGATCTCGGAGCCGAGCAAGACGTTGCTCGCATCGATACCAATCTGCTCGCAGACGGTGGCGGCGACGCGGTCGTTGTCGCCGGTTAGGACCTTGACCGCCACGCCCTTGGCCTCGAGGGTGGCGACGGCGCCCGCGGCACTTGCTTTGGGCGGATCGAGGAAGGCCAAAAAGCCCATCAGCACCATGTCGCACTCGTCGGCGATGCCAAACTCGCCCACGCAGCGCGGATTGGTCTTCTGCGCCACGGCAATTACGCGTAGGCCCTCGGCGTTAAGTCCGGCGATCTGCTTGCGAATCTGGGCGAGCTTCTCGTCGGTGAGCGGCTGAGCGATGCCATCGATCTCGACAAAGGAGCAGATCTCGAGCATTTCCTCGGCGGCGCCCTTGGTAACCATCTGGGTTTTGCCTTGGGCGTCGGCGACAACTACGCTCAGGCGACGGCGCGAGAAATCGAAGGGAACCTCGTCGACCTTGGTGTAGCGGTCGCGCAGGCTCTGGCCCAGCATGGAATCGGGTGCGACGGTCGAGGGTGTCACATCGGCACGGTCGATTACGGCCAGGTCGATAAGATTTTTGAGGCCGGTCTGGAAGAAGCTGTTCAAAAACGCATGGCGCAGCACGCGCGCGTCCTCGTTGCCATCGGTGTTGAGGTAGCGCTCGAGCACGATGCGGTCTTCGGTGAGGGTGCCGGTCTTGTCGCAGCACAGGACGTCCATCGCTCCGAGGTTTTGAATCGCCGGCAGCTCCTTGACGATAACCTGGCGACGGGCGAGGTCCTTGGCGCCCTGCGACAGGCTCGTGGTCACGATGACGGGAAGCATCTGCGGCGTGATGCCCACGGCCACGCTCGTGGCGAACAACAGCGCGTCGATGACGTTGCCCTTGGTGGCGGCGTTGATGGCAAAGACGGCCGGCGCCATAACGAGCATCAGGCGCACCAGCAGCATGGAGACGCTCGAGACGCCGCGGTCAAACGCGCTCTTTTCGCCGCGCCCGTTGAGCATCTTGGCGATGCCGCCCAGGTAGGTGTCCGAGCCGGTGGCAACGACAAGCGCCATGGCGGCGCCGTTTTGCACGGAGGTGCCGGTAAAGACGATGTTCTTGCAGGCAGAGAGTGGCAGTGCGGAGCCGTCGGCGCCCTCGACGACGGTGACGGCGGTGGTCTTCTCGACGGCCTCGCTCTCGCCGGTGAGTGCGGACTCGATCACAAACAGGTCGCGCGCGGTGATGATGCGGGCGTCTGCTGGCACCATATCGCCGGCAGAGAGACGGATTACATCGCCGGGGACGAGCTCGTCGAAGGGGATCTCGATGCGCTCGCCGTCGCGCAGGGCGGTGCAAGTGTTGGAGACCAGGTCCTTGAGGGCCTCGGCCGCATTGCCGCTGCGGGCTTCCTGGATAAACTTCATGCCGCCCGATACCAGCAGCATGATGCCGATGACGATGACCGTGGAGGGGTCGCGCTGCGGCTCGGGTGCGGCGAGCACGTCGATGTAGAGCGAGACCAGTGCGAGCGCGGCGAGGATGCCGGCGAAGGGATCGATGAACGCGTCGGCGATGCGGCGGGCGAGCGTTTTGGTCGTTGCCTCGATGGTGTTGGGGCCGACGGCGTTCAGGCGCTCAGTTGCCTGCTCGACGGTGAGGCCGTTTGCCGTGGCGTCAAGCAGTACGAGGGCGTCCTCGGCACTATGGGTGGCGGCGAATATGGTGTTCTTGGACAGGCCGGTATGAGCGGCAGGGCGCGCCGTGCGGCGGCGCTTGGAGATGGCTTCGAGTACCGTGACGGTTTTGAGCATCAGCATAGGGTCCTCCTTGTTGAGGGGAGTTAGCGTACGTGTCGTATTTGCTTCAAAAAACCTAGATGTCGCTCACGTCAAGCTCTTGAGCCCACAAAGGGTGCAGCGCGCCTTTGCGGTGGTTTTGGCGATCTGCCGGTGGCGTTTATGCGTGTGCGGAGTCCTCGCGGCGTGCCGAGGGCGACATGCAGGTTTTTCGACTAGGACTGCCTTCCATGGCACACCTCCTAAAGGCTGAGCGCAGCGCGCTTTGGGTATCTCGTACCCCTTTTTAATCCGCCCGTATTCTTGATGAGGGGGTTTGACATGTCAACCCCATTGTTCGGAAAACCATTCCCCCTGACAAAGCCTTTACAGAATGCCGTGGCCCCAAAGCGCGCCCGCATCGACGCT
This sequence comes from uncultured Collinsella sp., assembly GCA_958429225.1. GTDB lineage: Bacteria > Actinomycetota > Coriobacteriia > Coriobacteriales > Coriobacteriaceae > Collinsella. The sequence goes on along the minus strand of CAUAJB010000050.1, from coordinate 6,844 downwards.
TCGCCTGCGCTAAACTGGAAGGCACGTACGCGATTACGAGAGGAGCCCGCATGGAGGCTTACAAGCAAGAGTTCATCAAGTTAATGGTCGAGTCCGACGTCCTTAAGTTCGGCAGCTTTACGCTCAAGAGCGGCCGTCAGTCCCCGTTCTTTATGAACGCCGGCGCTTACGTGACGGGCTATCAGCTCAAGAAGCTGGGCGAGTATTACGCCCAGGCCATCCACGATAACTTTGGCGACGACTTTGATGTGCTGTTTGGACCGGCCTACAAGGGCATTCCGCTGGCCGTCGTGACCGCAATTGCCTACCACGAGCTGTACGGCAAGGAGGTCAAGTACTGCTGCGACCGCAAGGAGGCCAAGGACCACGGTGCCGATAAGGGCAACCTGCTGGGTTATGAGCCCAAGGACGGCGACCGTGTGGTCATGGTCGAGGACGTCACCACCAGCGGCAAGTCCATCGACGAGACCTATCCTAAGGTCAAGGCTGCTGCCGATGTCGAGATCAAGGGCCTGATCGTGTCCCTCAACCGCATGGAGGTCGGCAAGGGCGGTGTGACCACCGCTCAGAAGGAGATCGAGGCAAAGTACGGTTTCCCCGTCGCGAGCATCGTTTCCATGGCCGAGGTCGTCGAGACCCTCTACAACCACGAGATCGACGGCAAGGTCGTCATCGATGACGAGCTCAAGACCGCCATCGACGCCTACTACGAGCAGTACGGAGCACGTTAGTTACGGCGTTTTACCAAACGCCGTAACTGCTCGACGCTGCGCGGGCCGCATTTGGACAATCTGACGTTCAACTTCAAGGGCGCGACCAGAAGGTCAGCGCCCTTTCGTTTCACGTCACCTTGTCTCAAATGCGACCCGCTTGCTGTCCGTTCTCTACCTGCGGCGTCGTCTTGCTCCGAATGCGGCTCGCTCGCTGTCGTTGCCGAAACATCGGCGTTGCCGGACTAGTCATTGGGGACGTTCATAAATGACTACTCAGGAATGAGCGTGGATAATCTCCCGTTTTTGGCCTGTGTGCGGGCTCAAAGTGGGAGATTATCCGCGCTCGCTTTAATTTGCTTGGGCTACGGTGCCTATCTAATCGGCTCGGCGTCTTCCCTGAGAATCGAAAGATACTCTTCATACCCGTACTGCCGGTATCTCTGTCTTGACTCGTCGAGAGGACGGAGGATACCCAATTCTTCAAATGATTTGACGAGCGAGCTCGCGGTACTCCTGCCGATATCGAGTTGGGCAGCGATGAATGCGGTGTCGACGATGGGGTGCTCTTCAAGAATGCTCAGCAGCCTTTGCCCGTTTGCAGCAGTCCTTCCGAGATTTTCGGTAATGGTTGCTGTGGAACGGTTATGGAGGTCAACAAGGTTTTTTAAAGACCCTACCGAGTCCTTCGCACTCTCGAGAAGACTGTTGCAGAAAAACTCTATCCATTCCTCGTAAGTGCCTCTCTCCCTTACGGATGTGAGTTGCCGGTAGTATTCGCTTCGATTTTTCTTGAACTGGAACGATGGATAGAACAAGCAAGAATGAAGAACGCCATCATTGATGAGCATAAGTGTAATGAGAAGCCTGCCCAGGCGACCGTTTCCGTCTAGGAATGGATGGGCAGTTTCAAATTGGTAATGGACGAGCGCCGCCCGCACAATCGGATCCATTTCGACTTGAGGCTCATTGATAAAGCGTTCGAGGTCCTGGAGCGTGTTACTCAAATCTTCAATGTTTGGAGGGACAAACGATGCGGTTGCAATGGTGCAGCCTGAGGGGCCAATCCAGTTTTGTGAGGAGCGCAGCTCGCCTGGATTCTTCTCCGTTCCGCGTACTCCGTCCAGCAGGACCGCATGAACTTGCCTAAGAAGTCTCGTGCACAAGGGCATCTTTTTGAGCAGTTCTACGCCGCGGTCGACAGCACGGACGTAATTCACGACGTCTGCGACATCTTTATGATGGAGTTGTGTTTGCGATGGACTAAGTAGGTCGTCAAACGTGCACTGGGTTCCCTCAATTTGCGAAGAAAGGAGTGCTTCTTTGCGCACGTACATCGTCAGATACATGTCGGCGTTGGGAACAAAGTAGAGCATGCCTTCAAGCTCTCCAAGCTTTCGTGAGCATGCGGAAAGCGTGCGATAGGTTTCCTCGGTGAGGTTTAGCTGCCTCAATGATTGCAAGGGCGTTGGAAAAAACGAATAGTAAGCCAATTTCCCCGATAGATTATTGCGGAGCGTTCCCTGGCCGTTCTCCTCGATTTGCATCGCGCCCTCCATATCTTTAGTGCCGGAAACTCGTTATTAGGCTAATCATATCAATTCTAATAACGAGTTTAAGGATTAAATAGTTATTAGAATTGATGTAAATAATCTAATGATGAGAAGTCGTTATTACTTGACCATGGAGCTCGGCTTGGTACAGGGGGGGGGTTATCCAAAATGAGGGCGGATAATCTCCCGTTTTTGGCTCGGTGACGGCCTCAAAGTGGGAGATTATCCACGCTCGTTAGTTAAGCGTCCGAAAATCCACACTCGCCAAACCTACCAAAAAGGGACGGGTTTATTTTGGCACGTTTCGGTCGGTATCAGGAAGTGCCAGGGACGGGGCGGCGGCAGGACTCGAGAGCGAAAAGAAGTATCGGGTTTGGCGTGCCCGCTTCTGCCCGTCCCGCGCGTGGGCGATACTCGGCTTATCGAACCGCGATGCAAAGGAGATGCTCATCCCACGAGCACTACCGAGAAGGGCTTGCGATTCGAGTCCCCACCTTAGCATTTGAACCATTTGGCACTATAATTACCGTAGGCATGCGCACAACGTTGCGCTTAATCAAGAGGAGAAAACGTATGGGTCTGTTTGATATGTTCAAGAAGAAGGCTGAGCCCGCGGCTGCCGCTGCTCCGGCCTCCATCTCTGCTTCTGCCGGCGCCGACGTGCTGTGCTCGCCCGTCAAGGGCAAGGTCATCAAGATGGCCGACGTGCCCGATCCCGTCTTTGGTGGCGAGGTTCTGGGCAAGGGCTGTGCCGTGTGGCCCGAGGACGATCTGGTCTACGCTCCCTGCGACGGTAAGGTGACCGTCGCCATGGGTCACGCCGTGGGTCTGCAGTCCGATAGCGGCATCGAGGTTCTGGTGCACGTTGGCGTCGATACCGTCAACATGAACGGCGATGGCTTCGAGGGCTTCGTCAAGGCCGACGACGTTGTGAAGGCCGGCCAGCCCATACTCAAGATCGACCGCGCCATGATCGCCGCTGCCGGTTACAAGGACTGCGTCGTGGTGGCCGTGTCCAACACCGCCGAGTTTGCCGACGTCGAGCTCACCGTTGAGGCAGAGTCCGCCGTCGCCGCCGGTGACGCCATCGTTAAGGTCGTTCGCAAGTAAACTGCGGCGTTCAAAGGATGTGCAAGGGTGGTCGGGTTTTCCGGCCACCTTTTTTATTGCACCGTGGGGAAGCGTTTTATTGCGCGTTGGGCGGGCTTGCAAACCGTTCGGACGCTAAAACGAACCGACCGCGCCTTCGCGTTGCCGAGGGTGTTCATAAGTGGATAGTATGGGCTTACTTATTACAACGTGTGCCGCGTCCGGGAAGCGCGGTGCCGCTCATTGGGAGGAACAACATGAAAAAGAAGCTGCTGCTTGCGCCCCTCATGGCCGTCTTGGTTGCATGCGTGGTCGTGCTTTCCGGCTGTGGAGGTCCTTCGGTTGAGGAGCTCATCACCGAGGATCTTACGACGCAGTTTGACGAGGTCAAGAACGGTGGCGACGACTTCCTTTCTGGTCTGGAGGAAGCTTCGGGCGACGAGTTCGAGCAGCTGGGTATCGATCCCAAGGAGTATGCCAAGACCTATCTCGAGGGCTTTGACTACAAGATCGGCGACGTGACGGTCGACGAGGACAAGGGTGTCGCGACCGCCGAGGTCTCTATCACCTGCAAGTCTATGAACAAGATCGTCGAGGACTTCTCCACCCAGTATCAGGAGAAGGTCGCCGCGCTTGACACGGTTCCTTCCGATGACGAGCTGTACAAGATGGCCGGTCAGGTTATGGTCGATGTGACCAAGGCCACCGAGCCCAGGAAGACCACGGTTATCTTCAAGTACACCTGCAACGACGACGGCGAGTGGTCTGCCGACGACTCCGTCAACTCCGAGATGATGGATGCAATGCTGAGCTAGTTCGTTGCGGCGTTTTACCAAACGCCGCAACTGCTCGACGTTGCGCGGGCACCAGAGCGACAACTTGTCATTCAAAGAGGACGGTATGACCAGAAGGTCTATGCCGTCCTCTTTTCATGCCAATTTGTTCGCTCTGGTGTCCGCTCGCTGTCCGTCCTCTACCTGCGGCGTTGCCATTGTTGGGGTAGTCGTTGGGGCGTTCTTGTCTGACTAGTCGTTTAAGAACGTCCCCAACGACTACTTTCCGCGCAACAGCATTGTCGCAGCTGCGTTAAGCAGTGTCGCTCGTTACTCGCCCAGGATTAGCGCTGCGAGCTCGCCCTGGGTGTCCACCACGTAGTCGGCGCCGGCGGCTTCCAGCTCTGCGCGCCCGCGGAAACCCCAGCTGACGCCCGCACTCTTAAGGCCGGCGTTGTGGCCGGTCAGGATATCGACATTGGAATCGCCTACGTAGAGCGTGGTCGCCGGGTCGGCGCCTAGCTCTTCCATCACATGCAGCGTGACGGGTGCTTCGGGCTTGGGCGGAAACGCATCGACACGGCCCTGCACCAGCGCAAAGCGCTCGGAACCAAAATACTTTTCGATAAGCGGAGCCGCCGAGACGTGGTCCTTGTTAGTGAGCACGGCAAGCTGAACGCCCGCGGCGCGCAAGCGGTCGAGCATCTCGATCGTGCCGGCATAGGGAGCGGTGTGGTCTTCCTTGTGCTCGCCGTAGTAAGCCCTAAACTCGGCAAGCGTCTGCTCAAACATGCGGCCGTCGCCTGCGTACTCGGCGGGCATAAAGCGCTCAACCAGCTTGAGCATGCCGTTTCCCACCTTGTAGCGGTACTCGTCAACGGCAAACGTGGGCCAGCCGTGCGCCTCGCAGGTATGGTTGCCGGCGGCCGCCAGGTCCTCGAGCGTGTTGAGGATGGTGCCGTCCAGATCAAAAATCACATGGGAAAAAGCTGCTGCCATGAAAGCTCCCGTCATTGGGTTTCAAAACGCACCTCATAATACTGGGCATGCGTGCCGGGCATGTTTGGAATCTGAATATCTTTAATAGCCCTGAGCCTTTGTCGTTAGCAAATCCTCGGCAGCTGCTCTCCTACGAGCATGTCGAGGATGCGGGTCGAGCCCCAGCCGGTGCGCACGCGCACGGCGGGATGGGCGCCCTCGGCAAGTGGCAGCACGCGGCCGATGATGGCGGCATTCTCGCCGTAGCGGGCGGCGCGCATGGCGCTCAGCGCGGCATCGGCTTGCTCGGCCGGCACGACGGCAACCATCTTGCCCTCGTTTGCCACCTGCAGCACATCGTAGCCGAGCATCTCGCAGGCTGCCTGCACGTCGGGGCGCACGGGCACATCGTCCTCGTCGATCTCCATGGCAACGCCGCTGGCCTGCGCAAACTCGTTGAGCGTCGAGGCCAGGCCACCGCGCGTGGGGTCGCGGAAGCAGCGTGTGTCGGGTGCTGCGGAAAGCACATCGGCAATCAGGTGGTTGAGCGGCGCGGCGTCGCTTTCGATCGTGCTCGAAAACGCCAGACCCTCGCGTTGGCTCATGATAGCGATGCCGTGGTCGCCCAGTGTACCCGAGACCAGGATGACATCGCCGGGCTGGCAGTTTGCGCCGCTGAGCGCCACGCCCGCAGGCACCTCGCCCACGCCGGCGGTATTGATATAGACGCCGTCGGCCCCGCCGCGCTCGACCACCTTGGTGTCGCCCGTGATTATGGACACGCCCGCCTCGTGCGCCGTCTCGGCCATCGTCTGCACAATCTGGCGGAGCCTATCCATGGGATAGCCCTCTTCGAGGATAAAGCCGCACGACAGGTAGCGCACGTTGGCACCCGAGGTCGCGACGTCGTTGACGGTTCCGCACACGGCGAGGCGGCCGATGTTGCCACCGGGGAAGAACTGCGGCGAGACTACAAAGCTGTCGGTCGACATGGCGATGCGCCCGCTCGCGGGCAGCGCGGCGACGCCGGCATCGTTGCCTTCGAGCAGCTCGGACGACCCAAAGGCATCCAAAAAGACCTCATCGATGATGCGTTTCATCATCTGGCCGCCGGAGCCGTGGCCCAGCAGGACGGTGCTATCGGTAACGCTATGGGACATATCGAAAACTCCAATCGTGGGTGGTGCCAGTGTGCGGGTGCGTCCGGACTAGTTACGGTAGCGGTAGTAAGCCGCGCAGCTGCCCTCGGAGCTCACCATGCACGGGCCGACGGGGTGCTCGGGCGTGCAGGTGCGGCCAAAGAGCGGGCAGCTGCTTGGCGTAATGGCCCCGCGCAGCACGTCGCCGCAGCGGCATCCACGCGGCTCGACCGTCGCCTCAACGGGCACGTCAAAGCGAGCACGGGCATCAAAACGCAAGAACTCGGGGCGGATTGCGAGGCCCGAGTTGGCAATCGGCCCCAGACCGCGCCATGTGGTGCCGCACGGCTCAAACACCTGCTCGACCAGTTGGCGCGCCACGGGGTTGCCGTTCGCATTGACACCGCGGCGGTAGGCATTGTCGATCGCCGGCCTGTCCTCGACAACCATCTGGACCAGCATGCAGATGCCCTGCAGGATATCGACCGGTTCAAATCCCGTGACCACGCCCGGGGTATCGAACTCGTCGACCAAAAAGCTGAAGGGCGCCAAGCCCGTGATGGTGGCGACGTGGCCCGGCAGGATAAAGCCGTCGATGGCGG
>CAUAJB010000049.1 GCA_958429225.1 uncultured Collinsella sp. | reverse complement strand
GCGACGGGGGCGAGGCGAATGGCTGAGCGGTATCGATATGCGGGTTCAACGGTATCACATTGGCCACATAGATTTTTAACTTGCATTTCTACCCGCCCTTTTCGTAGAGTCGCCGATACGTGCTTAGCGCACCCTCGGCGCGTCCGGCAGGCTTTGCGAAATGGGATCCAGGAGACTTCGGCGCAGCATCATCTTGCGGAATGCTTCTAATGAGCCTCCCATCCTTCAAAAACAGAATCTCATCGCACAGCCTATCGACCGAATCCAAGATGTGGGATGACATGATGATGCACGTACCAGAATCGGCCAGCTTCCCGAGAATCTCGGAATGCAAGTCCACCCTGCTGGGGTCGAGCGCGTTCATGGGCTCATCTAATAGAAGGTACCGCGCGCCCGTCGCATACGCAATCGCCAGGGTAAGCTGCTGCTTCATGCCCTGGCTCAGAGTGCGGATCCTCATCTTCGCGAACTCGCCTATCTGCGTTTGTTCCACTATCTCTTCGATATCGCGAGCATGCGGCCACATATCGCAAACCATCTTGAGGTGATCTTCCGCACGCAATCCGGGATACAGCAGCGTCCCCTCACCAGGTGCATAGAAGATCATAGAACGGACCTCTCTCGCACCCGTACCCTGCACCTCATCCAGAACGATGCTCCCGTCCACGCGAGGACCCGGCAAACCTGCCATCGCACGCAGCAACGTCGTCTTTCCATGCCCGTTCGGAGCGACGAGACCGTAGACCGTACCCGGGGCAAACTCAGCGTTCACCGAATCTACGAGCACCTTCTTTCCATAAGAGATCGTCAGCGTTTGAAGGTCAATCATCGAGATCATCCCCTTTCGATCTTTGGAACACTCAGGCGCACCATCAACGGAGATACGGCGCCCAAGACCACCAGCAGAGCGCCCGATGCGCCGACGACCTCTCCAAAAGGCATCGCGTTCGTCCCTCGCCCAAGGAACCCAATCGTCCCCACCTGGGAAGCGAGATCAAACGAGGCGAATGGAGCCAGCAGCGCGACGCCCATGCCCACGCTTTCAACATGAGCGCTCAACGAACCCAACACCAAGAGAACCGCGCAAACCATTCCGGTGACAACGGGGTTGCGGCTAATCGCTGCTGTCAACGCAGCGACGACGGAAATCACGCCGTATGCCATGACCAGCAACGGAATACTGCACAACACCGCCTCCCCCACCATGGACGTTGTCGAAGCTCCCGCCCGAATGAGAGCGACGGGATACTCCGATCCACCCGCACCGTTCTTAATCACGGACACAACGACAGCGGGAACCATCGACACCAAAAGCAGCACCAAGCCAAGCAGGAGAGCCAGCGCAACAGCCGTCAGAAAACGCACATGCGCTGTTGCGGGGATCTGGAGAACCAGAAGGGAACGACACTGCAGGTGGGTGCACGCGAGCGATGTGACAACCACGGGCAACAGCAAAAATAAGGAGGGAAGCGCTGCCTGGAGATACGAAAGGAGGATTAATGGGGGCATCTTCGTACTTAACTCGTAAACCTTGGGGTCCGGCAAGCTCGCGATCGACTCAAGCAGAAGGGCGCGCGCCTCCGCACGAGAAGGAGTCTCCGGCTCGATTCCGATCGATTGCAGGAGAGTCGCATCTGCCGCGCCCAGCTCACCTCGAGCGCGCTCGTACGTCGCAAGGCTTCGAAACCCCTCCGCAGGCATAGGCGCGTACACGAAACCCGAAAGAGCATCCCGCATGTCTTCCAGGGCCGCTTTGCCCTCGACGTCCATATTCGCAGCGTTCTGCTCTAGATACCGATCTATTGAACGGAGCTCCCCATCCCTATACCGAACAGCGGAAACGTTATCAGCGTCAGGAAACATCTCGACCAGAGCCGGGGCCAGCATCGTCGTCGACATTGCAATCGCGCATACGGCGAGGGTAGGAGAACGCAGGAGCAGTTTCCCCATCGTTCTTACGTATGCAACGGCGGAGGCACAAGCGCTCGAACGAGTTGCCGTTCTCAATGCAGTGAAGGAACCTCTCTCAAGACAAATCGGGGATATCGGGCACGCGCAGCCGCTCTTTCCAGCAACGCAAAGCAGGCTAATTGCCAGCACCTCGATCCCGATTGCGCATACGAGGGCAATCGCGCCACGCTCGAAGCAAAGTCCAGGCAGATTCACTATCTGCGTTGTCGGGTACGGGCTATAGGCGCCGACGGTCAACTCAGTGTTCGCATACGTAAGGGGATTCAACAGGGCGAACTCACGTAAAGCGATGGATCTTCCGTAATACCCGGGAACCATCGTCACCCCCATCAGGGCACATACGAACACGATTCCAAGCGTAGGGTTATTGGCAATCTTCACGGCAAGGTGAACGACAAGCGAGATGAACGCTGCCACCAAGAATTGCATGATGGCCGTCTGCGCGAACACCAGCCAAGCCGGTTTGATAACCGGAGTCGCATATTGAATGTAGCCTATCGGATAGAACGGCGAGCCCGGGCCATTCTTCACAAGCGCGGCGATTATCCCTGGAAGATTGATGGCGAGGACGGCAAGCATTGCAAAAACACTCGCCCATACGCTCGATGCAACAAGTCTACCCAGCTCGCCCATCGGTGCCTGGATGATGAGCTTTTCACGTTTGTTAAGACGCGCGGCAAGGAACGAGACGGCAACGGCCGTTGCGACCCATAGCAAGTACTCCTTCGATCCGTCATAATAGGTGTACTCTCCATCCGATATCTGCAGAAACGGAAGTAGGGGAGAGAGCGGTGCCAAGATAAGACGTCCCGCGGCAAGAGGGTACAGAAGCGCGGGCATGCTTGATGAAGAGGTATAGACACCGTCCTCCCCCGCATTCACAAGCGCATCCGCATAGGATGCTGACAATTCCTGCTCAACACGGGTTATTCCCGACTCGAGGTATTCGACCCGTCCGTCGATGCCAGCCGCGCTCCTGAAGACGGGCAGAGCACAAAGAACCATCAACGCAACAACGACAACACAGAGCGACCTGGAGGAGAGAAGCGACCTAAAGATCGCCTTCGAGATTTTGAGCATATTCATCGCCAACCTTAACCTCATCCAGTCGGAACAGAGGGGCCGAACAAAATGCTCGGCCCTTATTACTTGCCGGCAAAGTCAATTTAACATAAACTGTTAAAAAGTAACCTGAGTTTTTTAAATTCTTCGGAGGTTATTATGAGTTCCGACAATCGCACTCCCCGGCTTCATTCCTTCCGCATCGCATGTGCGATAGCCTCTGCGACCCTTTGCGCCACCGCCATCGCACAAGTGGCGTTCTCCTTAAAGCCAGCAATCGAAGTGCTCGACAACCCTGTAATTGCAGACTCCCCCGCGTATCCAGCCCTTGCGATCTCGACATTGGTCCCTGCCGTCATCGGTATCGCTACGACCATCCTCAGCGCCGTTCTCGTGTGGACGATCAAGAGCGGAGACCCCTTCAAGAAAGGGTCTGCGACATGCTTGAAGGTGCTCGGCATTCTCTTCGTTGTTCAAGCTGCCACCAGCCTCTACGCCGGCTCACTCAAAACCTCCGTTTCGATGTTTGGCGGCGAGGGGGCCGTCGGCGCCCAAGAGATCGCTTCATCATTCGATTGGACCTCTCTGGTTCTCGGCATCGTCCTGTTCATGCTTTCCCAGCTCTTCTTGTACGCCCGAGAGCTGTACCTCGACTCCGACGAGATTGCGTAAGGAAACGCCATGCCCGTAATTGTTCGCCTCGACAAGATCATGGCCGAGCGAAAGATTTCCTCGAACGAACTTGCCGAAAGGATTGGAACCACGCCCGTGAACCTGTCCCGTATTAAAAAAGGGCATATTCGCGGCATTCGCTTCAACACACTCGAGCAGCTATGCCTCGCCCTTCGTTGCCAACCCGGAGACCTTCTCGAAGTCATGAGCGAAGAGGATGCCCGAAAGGAGTTCGGACTCGATTGGTCCGCCGAGGATTAGAGGGCGGTCGTACTCGCCCTGCACACGGGGATGCGAATCGGCGAGGTCTGCGGCCTTCGGTGGTGCGATGTGGATTTCGAGACGGGCCTGATCTCGATCAGACACTCGGTGGCGTACGCGAAGGGAATGGGTTCGTTCATCAAGGACACCAAGACCCATGACGCCAGGGGTATCCCCATCGACCCGGTCGGCCTACTCCCCTTCCTGAAGGAGACCCACGAGATCGACTGCGGAAAGCTGCGCTTGCGCGGCCTTACCGGGGCGGTCGAGATCGGGGACTGCTACATCCTGTCGGAGCCGGGCGCGACCTTCGCGACGACAAGCTATATCCGCAGGGCGTTCAAGACGTTCTCGGAGACCAACGGCCTCATGGGCACCAACGACGAGCTGATCACGTTCCACGGCCTTCGCCACACGTTCGCAACGCAGTGGATCCGCCAAGGCGGCGATATCAAGGCGCTCCAATCGATCCTCGGCCACAAGGACGCCATGGCGACGCTCAACGTCTACGCCGACATCGAGCCCATCTCCAAAATCCATAACATGCTGCGCGCCACACCGTGCCTTTGGCGCGGGCACCTCGGGCCGAGGGTCGATCCGGGTCCCATGTTCCAACAGAGGATCCAGGAGTCCATCGAGACGCTCCAGGCGTTCGGCTACGGCATCACCGAGCCGGACGACCGAAATATCGCCATACGCGACGTGAAGACGAACAGTTGGCTCTAGCTCACCGAGTACGCGGCAGTGCTGGGCCCATCCCAACTGAGGTCACGGTGGTCCGATAGGGGCGCCGCCCGCGGCATGCGCCGCGGAGCGGTATCCCCTACCGAAGGGCGGGGATGCCCTCCGCTTCCAGTTCGGAATCAGCCGTCGGAGGCGTTCGGCTGACTGCGGGAACGGCCTGTCCGCTCAATGTGTTCGGCTGAGATCGGAAATCAACCCAACACGAGCCGGACACGCGCCAGACGGCTCTTCCCCGTGCGGCCTTCCCCCTTACGCTCATGTTGCAGGCATGTAACGCCGCAGCGAGCGCGCCTTTTTTGCGCCAGACAGGTACAATGATGAACACTGTACCGTAGCGGAGCGCCCCGCGCGCGCCGCAATCACGCGAAAGGGTTTCCCATGGCCGAGATCTCGTCCTCCCGTATCGTCATCACCGTCCTTGGCAAGAACCGCCCCGGCATCGTCGCCGGCGTCACCCGTGTCCTAGGCGAGGCCAACGTCGACATCCGCGACATCACGCAGTCCATTATCGAGGACATCTTCACCATGACCATGCTGGCCGATACCGCCGAGTCCAAGCTCGACTTCGCCGAGCTGCAGAAGGCGCTGGCCGAGGCCGGCGAGCTTTCGGGCGTCAACGTGTCCATCCAGCGCGAGGACGTCTTCAACTTTATGTACCGCCTGTAGCGAGCAAGCCGCTGGGGATAGCCTGACGCGCGCATGCCCATGCAAGCCACCCCGATGCGGCCCGGAGAGGAGCGCGCATGGCCTACGACGCCAAGAAAATCTATTACCGCTTCGATGACCACTTGAGCCGCCTGGTTCTGGATTACGAAGCAAGCCGCCAGATTTCGCCTGAGAGCGAAAACCTCTACCACGGCCTGCCGACCGACCCTTATGACGAGGACCTGTTTGTCGAGCACAATGTCAAGCGCGGCCTGCGCAATGCCGACGGCTCGGGCGTGGTCGCGGGCCTCACTCGCATCTCGGATGTGCACGGCTACAACAAGGTCGACGGAAAGGTCGTGCCCGATCAGGGCAAGCTCACGCTTCGCGGCTACAGCATCGAGGATCTGGTCAACAATGCCCAGGCCGAGAATCGCTACGGCTACGAGGAAGTCGCCTATCTGCTTATCACGGGTTCGCTGCCCAACAAGGAAGAGCTCGACGGCTTTTGCGAGCGTCTGGGCGCCTTTAGACATCTGAGCGACGAGTACGTCAAAGAGTTCCCTATGACCACGGTGTCGTCGAGCATCATGAACGTGCTCCAGCGCGCCGTGCTGCTGCTCTACGCCTTCGATGCCGAACCAGATGTGATCACGCCCGAGCACGAAATCGACGTCGCCATTTCCATGCTCGCCCGTCTCCCGCGCATCGCCGCCTTCGCCCACATGGCCTCGATCGCCAAGCTTCGCGGCTCCGAGGTTCACGTGCCGCACCCCACGCCCGGTCTCTCCACCGCCGAGACCATCCTACAGGTCCTGCGCGGCGGCATGGCGTTCACCCGCGATGAGGCGATGCTGCTCGACGTGATGCTCATGCTGCATGCCGAGCACGGCGGCGGCAACAACTCCACGTTCGCCTGCCGTGTGCTGTCCTCCTCGGCCACCGACCCGTATTCCGCCTACGCCGCGGCTATCGGCTCGCTCAAGGGCCCGCGCCACGGCGGTGCCAATGCCAAGGTCGTGTCCATGCACGAGGACATCCGCGCGCATGTCTCCAATTGGGAGGACGAGGACGAGGTCGCAGCCTACCTGGGCAAGATTCTCGACAAGCAGGCCTTCGACGGCACGGGCCTCATCTACGGTATGGGCCACGCCGTCTACACGCTGAGCGACCCGCGCGCCGAGGTGTGCCGCCGTTACGCGCGCACGCTTGCCGCCAAGAAGGACCTGGGCGAGGAGTTCGCGCTCATCGAGCGCATCGAGCGCCTGGCCCCGCAAGTGATGCGCGATCACGGCATGACCAAGCCCATCTGCGCCAACATCGACCTGTACACGGGCTTTATCTACAAAATGCTCGGCGTGCCCGAGACGCTCTTTACGCCGCTGTTCGCCGTCGCCCGCATGGCCGGCTGGTCGGCGCACCGCATGGAAGAGCTCTTCTGCGCGCACCGCATCATCCGTCCCGCGTATCGCCCGGTTATCGAGCCGCTGGAGTACAAGCCGCTCGCCGATCGTTAGGACGCAGACCGTTATAGAACTCGAGCGTGGCCAGGGAATCACTGCCCTCGGCCACGCTTTTTATGCCAGCAGAAAGGGCTGCATCAAATGATTGTGTTTTCCGATATGGATGGAACGCTGTTGATGAGCGATAAGCAGATGAGCGATGCCACCTGGGCAATGCTCGACGAACTCGCTCGACGTGGGATTGAGTTTGTGCCCTGCACGGGACGTCCGCTGTCGGGCATCTTTGAGCCCATCCTCGCCCATCCCGCCGTGCACTATGCCGTCTGCGCCAATGGCGCCAGCGTCTGGCAGCTCGACGACGATGTGCCCACCGACGCCTCGCGCGCCACGTGCATCTTGAGCCGTCCGCTCGATTGCGGCATTGCCCATCGCATCCATCGCATCGCCGCCGGCCACGATGTGACCTTCGATATCTTCGCAGATGGGCAGTGCTTCCTCCCCCGCTCGCTCTACACGCGCCTGGACGAATTCTGCGGCGGCGACCCCCACATCGCGGCTTCGCTCAAGCGCACACGAACACCGATCGACATGGATATCGACAGCAAGATCGACGAGGTCGAGACGCTCGAACGCATCGCCATGTACTGGCACGACCCGGCCGATCGCGACGCCATCGCGGCGGAGCTCGACACGCTCGGAGGCATTGAGGTCACACGTTCGTACGCCATGAATATCGAGGTCATGGGCGAGGGCGCCACCAAGGGAACGGCCCTCACGTGGCTATGCGAGCACTTAGGCGAGCGTCTCGCCGACGCCTGGGCGTTCGGCGACAACATCAACGACATCCCCATGCTGCAGGCAGCGGGCCATGGCATGGCCATGATCAACGCCGAGCCCGAGGACCGCGAGGCCGCCGACGCCATCACCGAATACGACAACGACCACGACGGCGTCGCCCGCACCATCATGGACGCCCTCGCCTAGCAACAGCAACCCGGCAGGGTAGCTAATTTGGGGACACTCTTCGCGGGGCGCCGCAAGGACTGTCCCCATCTGCCGAATTAGGCGAGACTCTCCAGCACGCGACGGAGCTCCTGCTGGACGGCGTGGTCGCGGTTGCACCCCACCACGCGATCGGCGACTGCCTTGAGCGCGGGGCGCGCGTTTTCCATCGCGCAGCCCGTGCCGACAAAGCGAATGATCTCGTAGTCGTTCATCGAGTCGCCAAACGCCATGACCTCGTCGCGTCCAATGCCGTAATGCTCCGCGAGCTGCGCGATACCCGAGGCCTTCGACACACCAGGCTGCATGGCATCGATCCACGCATTGCCCGAAGGCGCAAAAGTAAAGAGCTGACCAAGTTCGCGCTGTAGCACGTACGCACTGTCCATAACGGCACAGTCATCGCAAAAGATACTCGCCTTGATGATATTTACGCTGGGATCGGGCAGTTCCCAAATGCGCTCGGCATTGGGAAGGTCCTTATCGACCTCACGCACGAACTTGCACTCGTCATCGAGCAGGAAGGACTTGGTTCGGTCAAAGAGCGCAAGATGCAGATTGGGAAACGTCCTGACGGCTTGGGCGAGCCTTCGAATCGCCAGGTGCGAATACACCTCACGGTCAACCATCTTGCCGTCGGCGTAGACCTGGGCGCCGTTAGCGGCGACAAAGTCCATCTTGTCGCGAACGGGCGCAAAGAACTCGCACAGGCGATCGTAGCGACGACCTGACGATGCGGCGAAATGCACGCCACGCTCGTGTAGCGCCAGAATCAGTTCGTAGGTCTCGGGAGGTACCTGGCCGTTTTCGTCAAGCAGTGTGCCGTCCATATCGGATGCAATCAGTTTAAACATAGAAAAGCTCCCTTCGGACTTGTTGGAATCGAACGTGTATCCGATTCCAACGTACCCAAAGGGAGCTCAAATAAGACTCCGCGGGCGTAAACGTTACAAGGACCTGGCAAATAGCTCACACATGCCAGAGGTCCTACGGTCGCGGCGTCAGGCAGCCCGCCAAAGAGTGTCCCCGATGACTAGTCGTTTAAGAACGTCCCCGATGACTAGTCGGCGTAGGTGAAGGTTGTGACGTCGAACATGCCCTCGGGGCGGATGCGGAGCGTCGGGATGACCGGCAGGGGCAGGAAGATAATGCCCATGATGGGGTCGAGCGGCGGCTCAATACCCATGGCGCGCGCCTTGACCATAAAGTCGTCGTGCTGCGCGGCAACGTCCTCGGCCGTGCCTTCGCTCATCAGGCCACCGAGTGCCAGCGGAATGCGCGCCACGACCTCGCCGTTGCGCACCAGTACGTGACCGCCCTGGCCCACGGCCTCAACAGCAGTCATCATATCGGCAGCGTTGTCGCCCACCACGCACACGTTGTGCGAGTCGTGGCCGATCGTGGAGGCAATGGCACCACCGGTGATGGTAAAGCCACGCACCCAGCCGCGACCGATATGCTTGCCAACCAGGCCCAGGCCAGCGGGGCCGTCGCCGTCGACGCCCTCGGCCTGCAGCGACACGCCGCGGCCATGGCGCTCGATAAGCATAATGCGGCGCAAGTCCTCGGCGCTCTCGGGGCGGGCCATACCCGTGATAGCCATACCCGGGACGACATCGATAACCGCCTCGCCCGACTTAAAGGCATAATCGAACACGTCGAGCGATAGCTTCGGAAGTTTAACGGAAGCACGCAGCTCATCGGCAAGGGCCGCAACCTCGGCCATCTCGGGTGCAATCTCGCCCACAAAGGTGCCGTCCTGCGCCACCAGAGCACCGGCGGCATATACGCGATGCGGAGCCGTGGCAAACGTCAGGTCGTTGAGTACCAGCAGGTCGGCGCGCTTGCCCGGAGCGATCGCGCCGCGGAGCTCATGCGGGTCACGACAGCCGTGGTCCAGGCCAAAGGCCTCGGCCGTGGAAAGAGACGCCATGGAGATGGCGACCACCGGGTCGATGCCGGCCTCGATGGCCACGCGGCAGGCGTTGTCGATCATGCCGGTCGAAAGCGCGTCGGAGGGAGCGCGGTCGTCGGTCGCAAAGCAGCAGCGGCGGGCGCGGGCAGGATTCTCCAGCAGCATCGGGGACAAATTGGCTAGGTCGTGGCTGCACGTGCCCTCACGCAGCATCACATACATGCCGCGGGACAGTTTATCGAGCGCCTCCTCGGGAATCGTCGACTCGTGGTCGGCGATAATACCCGCCGCGGCATAGGCGTTGAGGTCCTTACCGGCAACGAGCGGGGCATGACCGTCAACCTGTTTGGACGGCGTCTGATTGGCAGCGTCGATACGAGCACAGGTCTCGGGATCGGCCATAAAGACGCCCGGCAGGTTCATCATTTCGCCCAGACCAAAGACATCGCCTGGATGCTCGGCAAAAAACGCCTGCATATCGGCAGCCGAAATAACGGCACCGGCCTGCTCGTCGGGCAGCGCGGGCACGCACGAAGGCATCATGTACTTGATGGAGATGGGTGCGCGGCGACCGTCCTCGATCATAAAGCGCAGGCCGTCCAGGCCCGCCACATTGGCAATCTCGTGGCTGTCGGCAATGGCGGTGGTAGTACCGCGCGTCGCGGCCATGCGAGCATACTCGGCGGGACGGATGTTCGAAGACTCGATATGCAGATGACCGTCAATAAAACCGGGAGCGAGATAGCGCCCTTGGCAGTCGATGACCTCAGTTGCCTCGTAGGTACCGGCGGCATCGTCGCGACCATCGTAGAGCACGCCGACGATCACACCGTCCTTAACGGCAACGCTACCGGGCGCCACACGCTGGCCATACACGTCGACAATCTGCGCATTGGTAAACAGCGTGTCGACGGGCACGCGGCCCTCGGCGGCCTCGATCACAGACCTCATGACCTCAACGGACATACATACTCCTTTAACCGTAGAAAAAAGCTGCGGAGCGGACAGACCTTCACCGCAGCAAACCAATAGCCATTGTATGCCCAAAAGAAGGCCGCCGATAACACCCCTTCCGCTTAACGGTAAGCGCCCAAAAGTAGTCGTTGGGGACGTTCTTAAACGACTAGTCATTAAAGAACGTCCCCAATGACTACTTGCGACCAAGGCGACGCCGATGTTTTGGCAACGACAGAGAGCGGGCCGCATTTGAGACAAGGTGACGTGAAACGAAAGGGCGCTGACCTTCTGGTCGCGCCCTTGAAGTTGAACGTCAGATTGTCCAAATGCGGCCCGCGCAGCGTCGAGCCGTTACGCGGTTTGGTAAAACCGCGTAACTAAACCAACTTAAAGCCCTTGCGCTTGCCCACGGAGAGGGTGTCGCCCAGCTTGAGGGCGCTGGGGTCGATGTTGTAGCTCTTGGGAGCCACGGCCTTGCCGTTAATCTTGACACCGCCGCCGTCGATATCGCGACGGGCCTGGCCGGCGCTGGCCGAAAGACCCATGTCCTTGAGCAAGCCGGCGAGGTAGATCTGGCCCTCGTCGTTGACGGTCAGCTCAACGTGCTTCTCGGGGAAGTCGGCAAGCTGGCCCTCCTTGAACACACGGTCGAACTCGGCCTGGGCCTCGTCGCCGGCACCGGCGCCGTGGTAGGTGTCGCACAGGTCGCGGCCCAGAGCGCGCTTGAGCTCATAGGGGTCGGCAGAGCCGTCGGCCAGAGCAGCGTCGATCTTGTCGACCTCGGCCGGGGTGAGCGAGCTCGCCAGGCGGTAGTACTTGCCAATCATCTCGTCGGGGATGGACATGGTCTTGCCGAACATATCCTTGGGCGCGTCGGTCAGGCCGATGTAGTTACCGTAGGACTTGGACATCTTACGGACGCCATCGGTGCCCTCGAGCAGCGGCATGGTGAGCGCGATCTGGGGCTCCATGCCCATCTTCTCCATGAGCTCACGGCCGGCGAGCAGGTTGAAGAGCTGATCGGTGCCGCCCATCTCCACGTCGGCCTTGATCTGAACGGAGTCGAAGGCCTGCATCACGGGATACAGGAACTCATGCAGGGCGATCGGCGTCTGAGACTGGTAGCGCTTGGTAAAGTCATCGCGCTCGAGGATACGGGCGACGGTGAACTTGGAGCACACCTGCAGCAGGCCGGCCAGATCCATCGAAAGAATCCAATCGCCGTTGTGCACGATGGTGGTCTTCTCGGGGTCCAGAATCTTCATGGCCTGGCTCACGTAGGTCTCGGCGTTGGCCTCGATCTGCTCCTGCGAAAGCTGCGGACGCGTGGAGTTCTTGCCCGAAGGGTCGCCAATCAACGCGGTACCGTTGCCGATGATGAGGGTGACATTGTGGCCCAGGTCCTGGAACTGACGCATCTTGCGCAGCGGCACGGCGTGGCCCAGGTGCAGGTCGGGGCTGGTGGGGTCGACGCCGAGCTTGATGTTGAGGGGCTCGCCCTTCTCAAGCTTCTTGCGAAGGTCGGCCTCGGGAACGATCTGCGCGGCGCCCGAGGTGATGATACGCATTTGCTCGTCAACAGACAGCATTGGGTATCCTCCTTTTGCTATAGCACCCTCGCCGAAAACGGCGGTGCTGGAAGTCCATAAACTCTCTTATGATAACAAACTGACGCGACGCGGCACCTACGACAGGAAAATCCTCGTCCTGCCGCATGCGTCAATGGCAACTGGCAGACGTGTACCGTCACGCTCGACCAGATAGCGTACCTGCCGACGACGCAAGCAGTCGCGGCAACGGACCTGTCCCGTCGCATCGGTGGCGCAGACGCCCTCGGCGGTCAGCAGGCAGTGCTCGCACACCATAAGCTCGGAACGGTCGGCGTCGACCGGACCCAAGACGCCGGGTTCAGCAGCCAGTTCGGCAATACGCTCCGCATCATTGCCGAGCAACTCGGCCGGCAAGTACACCCGCCCCGCACCGAGTTCGCGCAGCCAGGCAAGCGTGGCCCGATTCGCGCAGAACACCGGCGCCGCCACGTCAAACGTCACGCCCAGCTCGCGAGCGATCACCACCTGTCCCAGGTTGCGGCAGACGACGCGCCCGGCACGCTGTATCAGTGAGCGGGTCCGGTCAGCGTCACCCGTGCGGTGCACCTCGTCAAGCACCACAACGGCGTCGGACAAATCGAGTTCTCCGCGCGGGTCGGTATCCATCAGCTGCCAAGCAAAAACCATGCGAGCGGGAACCGCGCACTCCACCAACTCCGTCGACGCACCGCCATCCACCGCAATGCCCTCAAAGGGCAGCACCTCAACGGCACGCGCAACGGGCGCAATCGCATCCGCCTCGGCCCGCATGCGCTCCAACACCGCCGCCGTCTGATCCAACACGCCGGCGCTGCGAATCAGGTACACCTCGCAGCCCGTGTCCACCTTACGCTTGCAATGCACGACGACGCGCTTCCCCGCTGCGGCATCCACCGGGCAGGGCACCTGCGGCCAGCGCTTGGGCACATCGGGACGCGCGTCGACACCCGGATAGAACCGAATCTCGAGCGTATCACCCGCCGCCACGGCGGCGTCGAGCTCAACGGTCACCTCTTCGTGGCCCACAGCGACCAAGCGCCCCACGCGCACGCCCTGGTTAATTGCGCGCTCAAAGCTCATCAGTTCGGCACCCGAACGCCCTCGCAGGTACGCATCGGTAAACCCACGGTTAAACGACCTTCCCAGCTCGCGTTCAAGCTCTTCCACGGCACCGGGGTCCCACGCGCCGTCGCACAGCATATCGAGCGCCCGGCGCCACACCCGCACCACGTTGAATACGTAATCGGGGTTCTTCATGCGCCCCTCGATCTTGAGCGACGCCACGCCGGCATCTACAAGCTCGGGCAGATGTGCAATACCCAGATAGTCGCGCGGGCACAGCAGGCGATCTCCCTCGACGGCGACAACGCTCTGTCCCGCCTCGTCCACTAGGTCGTACGCCAGACGGCACGGCTGCGTGCAGTCGCCGCGCATCGCCGAGCGCCCACGCCGCAGGGCCGAGAACTCGCACGCCCCCGAATAGCCGATGCAAATCGCACCGTGGCAGAATACCTCGATGGGCACGCCCGTGGCACATAGCGCCGCAATCTCGTCGACCGTCAGCTCGCGTGCCGTCGTCACGCGCTCGACCCCCAGCTCATCGGCGGCAAACCGCACGGCGCCTTCGCTATGAGCGCCCGCCTGCGTGGACAGGTGAATCTCGACCCCGGGAATCGCCGCGCGCAGCGCGCAGGCCAACCCGGCATCGGCGACAATCAGAGCATCGGCGCCCAGCTCCAGTGCATGAGCTCCCAACGCCACCGCGTCGGACAACTCATCGTCAAACACGAACACGTTGAGCGTCACGTACACACGCACGCCATGGGCATGCGCCACGGCGCAGCCGCGCGCAAACTCGTCATCCGTAAAGCCATGGGCGCTCACACGGGCGTTAAAGCCGCCCAACCCCGCATAGATGGCATCGGCACCCGCGGCGATGGCCGCAAGCATCTGGTCGAGTCCGCCCGCCGGCGCCAGCAGCTCGGGCAGCGCCGCACCGGCAGCATCCAATCCAGTCTCGTATTGTCCGCTCGGCCCCATCGTCCGAATCGCCATCGACATACTCCTTACCAAGGTATGCATTCACTCTGAAAAATGCCGTCTTCCAGCATACACGAGGCCTCGCGCGCCCCGTTTGGTTTATCGTGTAATAACTTATGTCCATCCTGCCCCGACGGCACATCCACCGTCCGGCACGACATACCTGGAGGTCAATATATGGGTCCTCGCCAACGACAGGGACGCAGCCGTTCAAAGACGCATGCTCTGCCCATAATCCTGCTCTCGTTTTTGGGCTTTTTGCTTATCGCGGGCGTGGCGTTTGGCATCGGCATGGTCGGCAACGTCAACCGCTGGCTGTCCGATCTGCCCGACTACACCGACGCCAACGCGTATCTGGTGAGCGAGCCCACCGAGATCGTCGACTGCAACGGCAACAAGATTGCGAGCTTCTACACGCAAAACCGCAAGTCCATCACCAAGGACGAGGTCTCCCCCTACGTGCTGCAGGGCACCGTTGACGTCGAGGACGAGCGCTTCTACGAGCACGGCGGTATCGACCTGTGGGGTATCGCGCGTGCTGCGGTGGCAACCCTCGGCGGCGGGCACGAAGGCGCCTCGACTATCACCCAGCAGCTGGTGCGCAACACCATCCTGCAGGAGGAGCAGTTCGACTCGACCATCGAGCGTAAGGTGCGCGAGGCCTACATCGCCGTCAAGATGGAGGACATGTACTCCAAAGACGAGATCCTCATGATGTACCTCAACACCATCTACTACGGTCACGGCGCCTACGGCATCGAGGCCGCAGCCGAAACCTATCTGTCCAAGAGCGCCGCCGACCTCACCCTGAGCGAGGCCGCACTGCTCATCGGCCTTCCCAACTCGCCCTCGCAGTACGACCCCACGGTCAACCCCGACCTGGCGCTGTCCCGTCGCAACAAGGTCCTTGACAACATGTTGCGCCTGGGCCACATCACGCAGGAGGAGCACGATGCCGCACAGGCCGAGCCCATCACCCTCAACGTGACCGAGATTTCGGGCAGCGGCGTCGACGTATACTCGCAGCCCTACTTTGTCGCCTATGTTAAGCAGCTGCTGGAGCAGGAGTTCTCGACCGACGTGCTCTTTAAGGGCGGCCTGACCGTCAAGACCACCATCGACCCCACGATGCAGCAGGTGGCAGAGAATGCCGTCCGAGAGCAGCTCGACACGCTCTCGCTCGACGGCCTGGACATGGGCATGGTCGTCGTCGACCCCAAGACCGGCTACATCAAGTGCATGGTGGGCGGCTACGACTACAACGCCGACGAGAACCACGTAAACCATGCCACGGCCAAGCGTCCCGTCGGCTCCACCTTTAAGGCCTTTACGCTGGCAACTGCCATCCAAAACGGCATGAACCCCAACGTCACCCTCAACTGCAACTCGCCGCTCAAGGCCAAGGGCACCACGACCGAGGTCCAAAACTACGCCAACCATAGCTATGGCAACATCACGCTTAAGCAGGCGACGGCATACTCCTCCAACACCGGCTACATCCAGGTGGCGGAAGCCGTCGGCAACAGCAAGATCATCTCGCTCGTCAAAAAGCTCGGCATCGATCCCGCCAAGGACAACATCGAGGACGTTCCCGTCATGACCCTCGGCACCGGCTCGATCTCGCCGCTCGAGATGGCCGCCGCCTACGCGACGTTTGCCAACGGCGGCTACTATCGCCAGCCGATCGCCATCACCGAGATTGACTCTCGTACCGGTTCGGTGCTGTACCAGCACACCGACAATCCCTCACAGGTGCTTACCGAGGGCGAGGCCGCCGCGGTCACCGATGTTCTGTCCGGCGTCATGCAGGGCGGCGGTACGGGTGCTGCCGGTGCCCTGAGCGTCAACCAGCCCTATGCCGGCAAAACGGGCACCACCGACAACACCACCAACCTGTGGTTCTGCGGCTATACCCCGCAGCTGGCGTGCGCCCTGTGGACCGGCTATTCCGCGGGCGAGATCCCCATCCAAAAATACGGCACAGACCTGCTGGGCGACAGCACCAACCTGCCTGTCTTTAAGCGGTTTATGAACACCGTTCTGACCGGTACCGAGCGCGAGGAGTTTGCGACCGGAACGGCGCCCACCTATAAGAACAACAGCGTCTGGAAGTTCTACGGCACCAACAACACCAAGAAGACGGAGAACGACGACAAGGACGAGAACGAGGACGAAGAGGAAACCACCACTACAACGACTACCACGACGACCACGACCACCGAGACCACGGGCGGCGACACCACCGGCGGCACCGGTACGACCGGTGGCTCGACGGGCGGCTCCACCGGTGG
>CAUAJB010000048.1 GCA_958429225.1 uncultured Collinsella sp. | reverse complement strand
CCATGCCGGCCCACCACAGCGCTTTGCCCTCGGGAATCTCCTGGTTGATGGTGCCGCCCGTAGGATTCTGAACTTCGTAGCCGGTGTCGATCTGCGAGAACGAAAAGTCGCGCGCTTTGCTGAGCGCATACTCAAACGGGCGCAGCGGATGGTCCGAGACATAGATGCCCAGAACCTCCTTCTCCTGGCTCAGCTTGAGGTGGCGGTCCCATTCCTGGCCGTCCGGATCGGGCACGCTGACCTCGAAACCCGAGCCCTCAACATCACCAAACATGTCGAAGAACGAGGTCTGGCCGCTCGCGCGGTCCTTCTGGCGCTTTATCGCGGCGTCGATGATGTTCTCGGGGTTGTTCTTGTCCACAAAGTGCATCATCTGGCGGCGCGGATAGCCCGTGGAGTCGAAGGCACCTGCCTTGATCAGCGATTCGATCACACGGCGGTTGGCCTGGCTCGAGTCCACGCGCTCAACAAAGTCGTGCAGCGTCTTAAACGGACCGCCTGCCTCGCGCTCAGCGATAATCGCCTGCGCCACGCCGGTGCCCACGCCTCGAATGCCGGCCAGACCAAAGCGCACGCCTTCCTTGGTAGCCGTAAACTCGGTACCGGACTCGTTGACATCTGGCGACAGCACGGGGATGCCGTCGTGACGGCACGCCGAGACGTAGTGCACGATCTTGTCGGTCTTGCCCGTATAGGACGTCAGAACGGCCGCCATGTACTCGTGTGGATAGTGCGCCTTGAGCCATGCCGTCTGCATAACCAGGATGGCGTAGCCGGCGGAGTGCGACTTGTTGAAGGCGTAGGACGCGAACTCGAGAACATCGTCCCAAATCTTCTGGGCGACCTCGCGCGTGTAGTTGTTCTTGATAGCGCCATTCATCCAGTGGTCGTAAGTGGTCTCGTCCGAGCCATCCTCCCAGTGGAGCACCGTCGACGTGAGCAGCTTAATCTTTTTCTTAGCCACGGGCTTACGGATACGCGAGTCCGATTCGCCCTTGGAGAAGCCGCACATCTCGACGGAGATGAGCATAACCTGCTCCTGGTAGACCATGGTGCCGTAGGTTTCGCCCAGGATGTCGTCCAGACGGTCATCGTAGGAGACGGCCGGCTCCTTGCCGTTCATACGGTTGATGTAGGACGAAACCATGCCGGCGCCCAACGGGCCCGGGCGGTACAGAGCGATCAATGCCACGACGTGCTTGTACTCGGTGGGCTTCATGTTCTTGATCGTGGCCGTCATGCCGGCGGACTCGACCTGGAAGACGCCGGCAGTGTGGCCGGAGCCCATGAGCTTAAAGATCTCGGGGTCGTCAAAGGGAATCTCTTCCTCTTTGATGTCGATGCCGAAGTTCTTCTTGATGTTTGCCTTGGCCTTGGAGATAACCGTCAGCGTGCGCAGGCCCAAGAAGTCCATCTTGAGCAGGCCCATGTCGGCGACGGTATGGCCCTCGTACTGGGTAATCTCAACGCCGCCCTTGGTGTCGAGCTTGGTGGGCACGTGCTCGTTGACGGGGTCGCGGCAGATTAGAACGGCGCACGCGTGCACGCCCTCACCACGGGTGAGGCCCTCAATCGAGAGCGCCGTGTCGATGATGCGGCGGGCGTCGTCGTCCTTTTTATAGGCCTCGGCAAAGTCGGGATTAAACAGATCCTCTTTGCCGGGTTGTTTGTCGAGCACCTGCTTGAGCTTGACCTTGGGGTCGCTCGAGACCATCTTGGACAGGCGCTGGCCCATGTAGACCGGGTAGTCCAGGACGCGCGCGGCGTCGTTGATGGCCTGCTTGGCCTTAATGGTCGAATAGGTGATGACGTGGGTGACCTTCTCGGGACCGTAGAGCTGGCGAACGTGCTCCACGACCTCGAGGCGCCGCTCATCGTCGAAGTCCATATCGATATCGGGCATCTCGGTACGCTGCGGGGACAGGAACCTCTCGAACATCAGGCCGTTCTCGAGCGGGTCGAACGCGGTGATGTTCATGGCGTAGGCGACGATAGCGCCGGCGGCCGAGCCACGGCCGGGGCCGACGCCGATGCCGTTGTCCTTGGCCCATTGCACGTACTCGGCAACGATCAAAAAGTAGGCGGCAAAACCCTTGTCGCAAATGACCTTGTATTCGTACTCAAAGCGCTCTTTGATGTTGACGCCGCCGATCTCGCGTGTGGCCCAGTCGTCACCGTAGTGCTGGCGCAGGCCCTTCTCGCACTCGCGGCGGAACTGGCTCTCGTGCGTCTCGCCGGGATCGAGCAGCGGGAAGCGCGGCAGGATGATGGAGTCCCAGTCCAGCTCGACGTAGCACTTGTCGGCGATCTCGAGCGTGTTGTCGCAGGCCTCGGGGCAATACGGGAACATCGCCCGCATCTCCTCCTCGGTCTTCATGTAAAACTCCGAGCCGGTCATGCGCATGCGGTTGGGGTCGTCGACCTTG
Organism: uncultured Collinsella sp.; assembly: GCA_958429225.1. GTDB lineage: Bacteria > Actinomycetota > Coriobacteriia > Coriobacteriales > Coriobacteriaceae > Collinsella. Next base: position 14,764 of record CAUAJB010000048.1, on the reverse strand, counting down.
GCGTTCATGCCAATGCACATGATGACGTCCTGCACGGGCGCGTCCTCGCGGCGCAGGTAGTGGAAGTCGTTGGTGGCGATGACCTTGACGCCCACCTGTTTGGCGATGTCGATGAGCGTGCGGTCCATCTGCTCGTCGGTCAGGCCGTTATCGGTGGTAATGCCGTGTTCCTGGATCTCGATATAAAAGTCGCCGGGGTCGAAGGTGTCGCGGAAGGTCTCGGCCCACTTGATGGCGCCCTCCATGTCACCGCGGTCGATGTACTTGGGGATGATGCCCGCGATGCAGGCGCTCGTGCAGATCATGCCCTTGGCGTGGCGGCGCAGGTTGTCGAGCGTCACGCGCGGCTTGTAGTAAAAGCCCTGCACGGCGGCCTCGGAGACCGTCTGCATTAGGTTGACGTAGCCCTCCTGATCCTTGGCCAGAAGGATCATGTGGTAGAGCTCGGGCTTGTGGTCGCGGGCAAGGGTCTCGTCCGGCGTAAAGTAAACCTCGCAGCCAAAGATGGGCTTGATGACCAGGGGCGGCTTGAGCTCGTCGATGTTGCCCTTCTCGTCCCACATGGCCATGTCCTTCACATACTGGGCATGCTCGCGCGGGTTTTCCTCGGGATCGGGCTCCACCAGCTCGTCGCGGCGGTCCTTTTCCAAGAAGGCCTTGTCGTGGCTCCAGGTTTTGTACTCGGGCGTGTTGTGGTTGACGGCGTCGCAGGCCAGCGCCAGATCGGGCACGCCATACATGTAGCCGTGGTCGGTAATGGCCACGGCGGGCATGCCCAGCTCAACGGCACGGTTGACCATATCCTGGATACGGGTTGCGCCGTCGAGCATGGAGAAAACAGTGTGATTGTGCAGATGGACGAATGCCATGTGATGAGCTCCGATGCGGGTTCGTGTTCTGACTGAACGATTTTACCGCACGGCGCGGACGGCACCCGAACCTAGCCAAACCCACACGGCTCCTCTTGCAGTTGCGGTGGAATAGTTCCCGCTTGGGCCACCTGGGCCGCAATACAGGAACTATTCCACCGCAAGCTATCTGAGGGCTAGAGATTGTAGGTGACTACTTGAGGTTCGGCGGGTTCGACGAAGATGGCTGGATTCGCCTGCTCCACGCGAACGAACTTGACCGTCACCGTCTCAATGCCCGCCTTGTGCAACGCATCGGCGTAGACGCGCGCCTGCAGGGCGTGCTTCTCGAGCAGCTGGTCCGGCGTCTCATCCGGCGTGCCACCCGTCTTGTAATCGATGACCAGTGCGCGCGACGGATCGGCCGGATCGGTGGCCAGTGCATCGATAGCGCCCTCGGCATAGGCACCGTAGCGAGCGATGTCCTCGTCCTCGCAACCCAGCGAAAAGAACGGCACCTCGGCGCGAACGCACGGCCACGCGAGCAGGTCGGCACGAACAGCCGACTTGAGCCAGCGGTCCAGAGCAACGTCGAAGCGTTCGCGCTGCTCCGGCGTCAGACGCCACTGGCGCGCCAGCGCATCGGCACGCTCAGCGGGCAGCGCATCGGCACCCATCTCGATGAGCCACTGGCAGGCGGCGTGGAAGGCCGAGCCCAGCGCCATGGGATTGTCGGCGGGCTCGACAGCAGCCACGTCCGCATCCGTCATCTCCGAGCCATCCGACTCCGCATCATCGCCAGCCTCGTCCATGGGAACACGAGCCTCGGCGGCACGGTCTTCCGTCTCGGCATGGAGTGCCGCGGCGATTGACGAGTAGCTGTACGAATCACGTGCCGGGAACGGACACGTGCCCATGCGCACGCCCGCCGCCTGGGGATATACGAGTTCAAACGAATCGGGCTTGGGGTCGGCAGGACCGGGCACAGTTGAGTGCGCAGCATTATCGGCGGCATCGACATCGCCACGAACAAGCCCACCCTCGGCATCCAGCGAAGCGTTAGCCTCAAACGCCTGCTCGCCAAACGTAAAGTCCGAAAGCGAAATGAGCTCGTAGTCGCCCGGCTGGGAGTTGTCGAACACCAGACGGTCGGCATCGAGCTGCGGCACGTCCAGAGCGTCGGTCGGCAAAATACGGCGCAGCACGTCGTAGGTCAGATCGGTCTCGACGTCGAAGGCCGGCGCACACAGCTTGCCACGGCTCACGCCGGCATCCATTGCCAAGATCACCAGCTCGCGCGCACGCGTCATGGCAACGTAGAGCAAGCGGGCCCGCTCCTCGAGCGAAAGCTGCAGGTCGTCGTTACGCAGGCGAGCAAATGCCTCGGCGGGAGAACCCGTCGCACAGACGTCCTCCATGAGCTCCGGCGGCAGCCACAGCGACGTGCCCTTGCCCTTAAACGCATGCTCAAACTGCTTTTTGACGTCGTCGCCTTTCACAAAGGTTCCGTCGGCGAGCTTAACGCCGTCGAAGCGTGCCGGCAGTGCCACGACCTGTGCTCCGCCCTCGACGCGACCCATCTGTGCCGCACCCGAGGACTTACGCACGCCAAAGCACTCGGCGACCGCCACGACCGGATATTCCAGACCCTTGGAGGCATGCACCGTCATGATGCGCACCGCGCCGTCGCCCTCCTCGTTGAGGGCACCCGGAGCCTCCTTGCCCGCCAAGAAGCGGTCGAAGGCCAGCGCGATGGAACGCGGCGAGTTGCCGAACTCGGCCTCCGCCTCGGCCACGGCGTCGAGCGCCTTGAGCACGTTGGCGGCAATGGCCTTGCCCTCGGGACCGCGCTGCGCCAGGCGCACAAACCAGCCGGAGGCGTTGACCACGTCGCGCGCGATGGCGGCGAACGAATCGCGGCCCACGCGACGAAGCGCATACCGCAGCACCTCGCGGGCGCGCGTCACGAGCGGCAGGTCTTGCAGACCCGGCACGTCGAAATCACTCATGATGCCCGCGTCGATATTCCGGCGCGAGGTCTCCCCCGTCTCGCTATCGAGCCTGGTCGCCAGCGCCAGGAACTCCTGGGCGCCGAGCGCAAACATCGGCGAGGCGAGCAGCGGCATAAGGCCCTGCGCCGTATCGGCCGGATTGGCGAGCGCACAAACCAGGGCGCGCACCGTCTGCACCTCGGCTGCTTGGGCAAAGACCGAACCGCCCGCGATGACGCAGTCGAGCCCCTGGTCGCGGAAAGCCTGTGCGTAGACGTCTGCGTTGGTCATGCGGCCCAGCAGCAGCACCATGCCGCCCTGGGGCTGGCCAGCATCGGCAAGTGCGCGGAAGCGCTCGGCGATCGCACGGGCCTTGGCCTGTGTGCGCTCCTGCATACTGCCGCCGGCAACAAAGAGAGCCTGGCGACGCGAGGCGTCTGCCACCAGCGTGTCCTTGCGGCCGTCGCTCGCCTCAAGATCCAAAAAGCCCTGCATCAGGCCGCCGTCATCGCCGTCGAAGACACGTGCCACGTAACGCAGCACCTCGTCATGGCTGCGGAAGTTGCGCACGAGCTTGACGAGCTCGCCAGCAGGGGCGTCGGCCACGGCAGTCGCCTCGGGCGCGGCAGACGAGCCCACCTTGCGCTCCTGGCGACGGAACACCTCGACCTCGGCGCCGCGGAAGCGATAGATGGACTGTTGCGCATCGCCCACGGTGCACAGCGCGCGCTCCCCCGCACCCGTCAGGTAACGGATCAGATCGACCTGCATCTGGTCGGTATCCTGGAACTCGTCGATCATGACCATCTTAAAGCGGCCCTCGTACGCAGCACGGATGGCAGGGTAATCGCGCAGGGCCTCGTAGGCCATACGCAGCAGGTCGTTATTATCGAGGGCGGACTGGGCAGCCTTCAGCGCGCGATACTCGGCCTCGACGGAACGGGCCAGGCCCACCAGCGCATCGAGCGCCGGGCCGCCGCAGGCAAGCACGATATTGACAAACGCATCGGCGGCCTCGGCCTTGAGCAGCTCGACCTGCTCCTTAGGGAATGCTTTGCTCGCGCGCGGCATGGTGCATGACATCATGAGTCGCGCCGCATCGACCATGGTCTTGTCGCTCGCCTCGAACGCGTCGATGGCATCGAGCGCCGCCTGCGCCTTCTCGGTCGAGGCCTTGCTTGCGCCCAGCGCCGCGCGATAGGCATCGGCGAGTGCCGAGGTATCGGCCTGGCCGCGCGCCACGCGCACGTCGTCCATACCGCCCGGCAACTGGCTCGACAGCTCCAGCAGGTCGCGCACCAGGCCCTTGATGGTCGTACCGCCGCCAAAGGAACCGCCCTCGCCCGCCATGGGATACCAGGCATAGAGGGCCTTGAGCGATGCCGCGAGCTCGGGGGCGGCATCGGGTGCCGTCGCGCGACCCAGCACATGCTCAACAGCCTGATCCATGAGCTCGTCGGTATCGGTGAGCACCGTGAACTCGGGGTCGATGCCCAGCTCCAGCGCGTGCGCGCGCAGGATACGCGAGCACATGCCGTGAATGGTCGAGATCCACGCGTCGTCGACGGTCAGGGCTTCCTCGTCCATGCCCTCGTCGATAAGCGCACGGCGCACGCGGTCGCGAATCTCGGCCGCGGCATCCTTGGTAAAGGTGATGGCGAGCACCTGGTCCAGATGCTCGACGAACGGACCGGACTCGGGCGAGAGCGCGTAGACGATGCGGCGCGTGAGGGTAAAGGTCTTGCCCGAACCGGCGCCCGCCGAGACAAACAGCGGACGGTCGAGCGTTTTGACGATCTGCAGCTGTTGCGGCATCAAAGTCGAAAGGTCCATGGTCTACACGTCCCTCCTTACAAACGTTCCTTCGTGGTTATACGAGCAGCGGGCATGCGCGGCCTGCGTCGACGCCGGGTCGACAGCAGCGACGTTGCCCGCCTCGAGCTCGCGCAGGCGCTCGGCAATGCCGGCCTCCACGCGGTCGAGCAGCGCATCGAAGTCCATGTTGCCGCCCTCACCGGGAAAGCCCTTCTTAAGGCCCGGGATGCGACCGTCGCCGCGCTCTTCCTCGAGTAGCTCGGCGCTCGCGGCACCGCGCAACGCCGGCTTGCCGCCCTTGGTCGAAAAGTAGAGCGCCGCGCGGGTGTCCAAATCCAGCGCCCGGCGCATGGCCTGCGCGTAGATAAGCGTCTGGGTATGGGGCGGTAGCCACCGCGGGTCGTCGATGGCGGCCTCACCCGATTCCTCGTCGCGCACCGTAGGGTCGGCGAGTTTAAACTCCTCAACGCCCGTGCGGTGCTTATAGTCGATCACCACGGCGCGGTTCTCGGCGTCCACGTCCACACGGTCGATACGCCCGCCGAGCGGCCAGCCGGCATACTCAACGTTAAGATCGTTAAAGGCAAACTCCAGGTAGCGCGGAGCAAAAGGCGTCAGCGCCTCGGCTTCATAGGCAAGCACGCCCTCCAGCTGCGGCAGGATCTCGGCCACCTGGCGCTCCTCTACCGGAGAGAGCGGCACAAGCGGGCCCTCGTTGCCACGCTTGGAGGCATGTTCGGCCAAGGTCTCGTCAAAGACCTCGCGCAGCAGCTCCTGAGCACGTGGCAGGTTCTCGGGCGTCACGCGCTCCATGCCCTCCTGGGGCAGACGGGCGTGCAGGTGCTCCAGCACGTCGTGGACAAAGTTGCCCTTCTCCATATTGCCAAAGCCGGCATCGATCGACTGAGGCTTCACGCGGTACGAGACGAACCAGCATAGCGGGCAGGTCGAATAGGCCTCGATCTGCGAGGCAGACGTCAGGCGCGGCACCAGCGGCGCATCCTCGTCCTCGCCATCGCGGCGGCGCAGGACCAGGTACGGAATGGCTTCATCGCTCAGATGCTGAGGAGCTTCGCAGGCCATGCGCTCGCGCCTAAGACCTTCGCCTGCCGCGGGATCAAAGTCGGCGATGATATCGCCCTCGCCCACGCGCGTGAGCTTGGCAGCGCCAGCGGCCTCGGCATGTGCCCGCAGCTCGGTCCATACGGCTGCCGGGTAGCACTCGCGTGCCTGGCGATCGTGCGTCACGCGGGCGAGCGCAACCGGACCGCTCGCCGCCTGCATCGCACGGCCAAAGCGCACGCGCAGCAGGGCGGCGGGCTCCAAAGACACGCCGTCGCGGCGCAGCTCGGCCGTCAACGTGGCAAGCGGGCCCTCTTCGTGCGAAAGCGGGTAGCTGTCCAGGTCGACATCGGCAAACAGCACGGCATCGTAGCCGCCAGGACGCAAAACCGACGCATCGGCAAGCGACGCGAAGCGTACTTGCGCCCGCGGCGTGCGATCGACCTCGTAGGTCGCGTAATCGTAAGCGGTACTGCGCTTGTCCACCTTGGTTCGAACGCCATCGAGAACCGGCACGGTCGCGGCCTGCGACACGTCGAGCGCGCGAGCGTCGTTCATAAGGATGTCGATAGCATGGCGCAGCAAAGCCGTCTCTGCCTGGCGACGGGCCTGGCCGTCAAGGCCGCCCAGAGCGCGATCGGGCAGCGCCTCGGCAACGGCGAGCATGGCCTTGAGCGCCGTCACGGGTTTGTCGCGCCACAGCGCCTGAAACACGTCCGAGACCACGCACGGCACATTCTTAAACCAGTTATCGTCGCTGGCGGCCTTGCGGGCGCCCCTCACCTGGCCCTGCACGCTCTGCAGCAGGCTCTTGACGCCCGCCGTGGTCTTGCTGCGCGACAGGCGCATGTTCTTGTCGAAGCCGCGGGCGCTCGCGGCGTCGGCACCCGAAAGCGGGCTATAAATCCAGTCGGTAAGCTCTGGAGCGGGCCACCACTCGGTCTTGGAAGCGGTGCCCTCGTCGGCGGCTTTCATACACTCGATCAGGTTGGCGAGCGCCGTAAACTGCCTGCCCGCGATGGACTGGGAAAACGCCGTGAACTCAGTCGTCTCGGCCGCAATGTGACACGCCGCCAAACGGGCAGCGAGTTCACCGAACAGCTGGGGCGCCCGGGCGGAAACCACGAGCACGCGCACGGGGTCTGCGTTCGTCGCGGCGCCGTCGCACGACACGGACTCCTCACATGCCGCGACCAGGTTCTCGAGAGCATCCACATAAGCGCGGGCGCGGGCATGGGGGCCGGCCACCTCTATAAAAATAGGCTGAGCAGCAGGCGCAGAAGCGGTCTCGGGCGCAGCGGCGTCCTCCCCCAACGGGGCGGCCTCAAACAGCACACCGCGGGCATCAAAGGCGGCAGCCAGGTCCTCGCGCATCGCCGCCTGCTCGCAAGCCAGCAGCACGACAACCTCTCCCCCACTATTCGCCACGGCCGACAACAGCTCGAGCAGGCTATGCGTAAACGACGTGACACCACGCACGCAGACGGCGCGGGCGCACCCCGGCAGGCTGTTCGCCAGGGCTTCTGCCATCATATCGGCGGCTTCGCAGGGCTCGACCATGTCTCGACGGTCCAAGCCGCTCGCATAGGCACTCAACAGCTCGAATACGCGGGCCTCGGCGTCACTTTTGGGCTCGGGCTGAGAGGCGGCATCGCGGCAGCGCTCGTCGCCCGTCCCCGTCACGCCCGGCAACACGTCGCGGGCCATACGCGCAAGCATGCGTACCGTGCCCTGGCTGCGCGAGAGCGGCTGCAGAGCAGCGTCGTCGCGGCGGTCGATCATGTCCGAGAACAGCATCTGGCGCTGAAGGTTATCCACAAAGTTGCGGCCATCGCCCATAAGCTCCCACAGCGAGCGGAGCCACGACGAGGGCGTCTTGTAGTCGATACCCAGCGAAACCCCAGCTTCTGCCGCATCATGACGGCACAGGTCGAGCTCGGCAAATGTTGGCGCCAGCAACACGGCGCGCCCGTGGCGGGCAATAAGGTCGGCAAGCAGCGCCGACTCGGCATCGCTCAAATCCGTGCCGGCATTGGTGGTATAGATTCGAACAGGCATGGTCCTCCGCTCAAACTGTTCGCAATAATCAATGCATCCATCCTACCCGCCCACGCGGACACATTGCCACCACAGCTCCATCTTTTGGTACAAAGCAACCTGACCCCAACGAACCAGCCGATTGCGGGCATATAAAAACCGCCCCCGGAGGAGCGGTTTTGCACAATTCGTTTTTGTCGCCGGCCTACTCGCCATCCTCCAACTTAATGAGGATCTTGCGGTAGCCACCGTACTCGCCGTTCAGCGCCTTTGAAACGCGGCTCACCGTGGTGGACGAAGCGCCGGTACGGGCCTGAACCTCAACATAAGGCTCGCCCTCGTCCAAATAGCGCGCAACCTGCAAACGCTGAGAAAGGTCGCAAATCTCGCGCGGCGTGCAGATATCGGTCAAAAACGCTTGGATATCCTTCTCGTCGTCCAAAAGGCTAAATGCGTGGACCAGCTGCTTGACATCAGGCTTGTCAAACATGTTCTCGATATTCATCGATCACCGCCAAACCCGCCAAAAGGCATCGAAGTTGATACTGACATCGGGCATCGTTCGCCCGTTCTATGCAATAGGGCAACGCCTGTGGCTTTTGCCCGTAGCAGTGTAGCACACCACCAAACTAAAGCGACAAGACTCTCTGCCAGCGGCGCGTTTTTCAGGACGAACGCCGTTTAGAAACCATATGCGCACGTAAGCTCCACGAATATTTGAGACAATGGGCGCCCAAACACCGCGGCGCGCCCGCGCAACCATCCAGGTCGCCGCCGCAAGCCGCTTCACGCGACGCCAGCAACCCCGGCGCAAGAAAGGATTCACGCCATGCGCTTTATGCTTAACTGGCTCTTCACCTCGATCGCCATCGCGATCGCCACGTTCCTCGTCCCCGGTATCCAACCCTTCGGCTTTGCCGAGGCTTGGGTCTGCTTTGCCTTCGTGGGACTGTTCCTCAACATCGTCGACTCGCTCGTCAAGCCGTTCCTGACGGTCATCTCGCTGCCGCTCACTATTATCACGCTTGGTATTTTTCAGCTCGTAGTCAACAGCTTTATGCTCGAGCTGGCCAGCTACCTGTCGGTCAATCTGCTGGGCGCGGGTATCTCCATTGCCGGCTTTGGATCGGCCTTTATGGGCAGCATCCTGGTATCCATCATGCGCAGCATTCTCGACAGCATCGCCGAGGGCTAGAACTGTTCAATACGAACCGTCATATCGACCCAAAACGAAGGCCGCCCATCGCAAAAAATGGGCGGCCTTCTTATTTGTCAAGTCTCAAAGGACGAGAGAATCTACCATTTCTACCCCGTCCCCAAATGCAGGTGTGGGTTAGATGACATAGTCGTAGCCATGGTTGGGAGCGACAAGTTGATCGAGCGTCACACCGTCGAGGTAGTCGTTGATGAGCTTGTCCAGGTTCTTCCACACGTCGAGCGTGGGGCACTCGTCCGAACGCGAACAGCCCTTGCAGTCGCCGTCCAGGCATGCGACCGGTGCTAGGCTGCCCTCGGTCAGACGCAAGATCTCGCCCACCGTGTACTGCTCGGGCGGGCGCGTGAGCACATAGCCGCCGCCCTTGCCACGCATACCCGAGAGCATGTTGGCACGTACGAGCGTAGCCAAGATGTTCTCGAGATATTTCTCGGAAATCCCCTGTCGCGCCGCGATCTCTTTGAGCGGGATGCGACCGGCCGCCTGGTGCTCGGCCAGATCGACCATAACGCGCAGGGCATATCTGCCCTTAGTAGAAACCAACATATATAGTGCTGCCTTTCGGTCATTTAGTCCGTAGAAATTCTAGCCGAAAAATTGGTTTTGAAAATACCCGTTCCGGTCAAGATGGTTAATCGACTCGTAATAATCTTCTATTTCCTATTGCGTTACTAGGCTTTACTGTCTACTATGCTTGCCAACAGCAAAACGAACAACCCATAAGGTTTGTGGGTTTCGCTGCTATACACACCGTAAAACCACACGGTATCCAGTCATTTGAACACTTTGGAGGTTCACCATGAGCAATGTTTACACGTCCATCGATCAGCTTATCGGCCACACTCCGCTTCTGGAGCTCACTCACTTTGAGGCCGATGAGGACCTCAAGGCCCGTGTGCTCGTCAAGCTGGAATACTTCAACCCCGCCGGATCCGTCAAAGACCGCGTCGCCAAGAACATGATCGACGAGGCCGAGAAGGCAGGCAAGCTCGTACGCGGCGGCGACTACACCATCATCGAGCCCACGAGCGGCAACACCGGCGTCGGCATCGCCTCGGTGGCGGCTGCCCGCGGCTACAAGGTGATCATCACCATGCCCGAGACCATGTCCGTCGAGCGCCGCAAGCTTATGCAGGCATACGGCGCACAGCTCGTGCTCACCGACGGCTCCAAGGGCATGAAGGGTGCCATCGCCAAGGCCGAGGAGCTGCAGAAGGAGACCCCCAACAGCATTATCGCCGGCCAGTTTGTGAACCCCGCCAACCCCGCCATCCACAAGGCCACGACCGGCCCCGAGATCTGGGATGACACCGACGGCGAGGTCGACATCTTCGTCGCCGGCGTTGGAACCGGCGGCACCGTGACCGGCGTGGGCGAGTTCCTCAAGGAGCAGAACCCCGAGATTAAGGTCGTCGCCGTCGAGCCCGCCACCTCCCCGGTGCTCTCCAAGGGCCAGGCCGGCCCGCACAAGATCCAGGGCATCGGCGCCGGCTTTGTGCCCGACGTCCTCGACACCCAGGTCTATGACGAGATCGTCCCCGTCGAGAACGACGACGCCTTTGCCACCGGCCGTGCCGTGGGCCACAAGGAGGGCGTGCTCGTGGGCATTTCGTCCGGTGCCGCCGTGTGGGCCGCACTGCAGCTGGCCAAGCGCCCCGAGAACGAGGGGAAGACCATCGTGGCCCTGCTTGCCGACACCGGCGAGCGTTACCTGTCCACGGCACTGTTCCAGGACTAAGGGCCTGTCGCCCATAGGTTGAGCCCACGGACGAGCCGGTCTCCTCTCTCCCGGCAGCCTGAGCCCATCCAATCAGGGTGTCCCACGAGACGTCCGAACTTGCTACAATGTCTGCGGCGCGGAACCAGCCTCCCGCGCCGCTTTTCTTTTTTGGCCACATGCCACCAAGGAGAACCTCCCCATGCACAACAAGCGCGTGCTCGTCGCCATGAGCGGCGGCGTCGATTCCAGCGTGACCGCGTACCTGCTCAAAAGCCAGGGCTACGAATGCGTCGGCGCCACCATGCGCCTCACCTGCCCCGCGCCCGATCCCGTCACGGGCATGAGTAAGGTCGACCGCGACATCGCCGATGCAAAGGCTGTCGCCGAGCGCCTGGGGATGCCCCACCATGTGCTCGACCTGCAGCAGGCCTTCGACCGCAACGTTATCGAGCGCTTCGTGACCGCCTATCAGGAGGGGCTGACGCCCAACCCATGCATCATCTGCAACCGCCACATTAAGTTTGGCGCATTGCTGGATGCGGCGCTGGATATGGGCTGCGACTACATCGCCACGGGCCACTACGCCAAAACGAGCCAGGCGTCCGACGGAACCTGGCAGCTGTACCGCGGCGAAGACCCCAAAAAGGACCAGAGCTACTTTTTGTATTCGCTCACGCAGGAGCGGCTGTCGCGCACAATCTTTCCGCTGGCCGGGCTGGACAAAGAGCGCGACGTGCGCCGCATTGCCGCCGAGCAGGGCTTCATCAACGCCAAAAAGGCCGAGAGCGAGGATATCTGCTTTATTCCAGACGGCGACTACGCGGGCTATATCGAGCGCCGCTGCGGACATCCCGCTGCACCGGGCGACATTGTGTGGCGCGACGGCAGCATGGTCGGGCGCCACAACGGTGCGCTGCGCTACACCATCGGTCAGCGCAAAGGCCTGGGCGTCGCGATGGCGCATCCCGTGTACGTAACGGGCGTCGACACCGCCAACAACACCGTGCATCTGGGCGAGGCCGAGGACCTAACGGCCACAGCACTCACGGCCGACGACTGGATCTGGAGCGCCCCTGCCGACCGCATGGAGGCAGAACTCGATGCCGGCGGCATTCGCGTGGGCGCCAAGTACCGCTACCGTCAGAAAGACCAGGCAGCAACCCTTACGCGCGGCGAAGACGGGCAAATGCTGCTAACTTTTGACGAGCCGCAGCGCGCCATCGCCCCCGGCCAGGCTGTCGTCGTCTACCGCGGCGACGTCGTCCTCGGCGGCGGCACGGTAACCGGCGCACTTAAGTAGCCCCATCCCCTTCATAAATTGCGGTGAAATAGGGACTGTTTAAGCGTTTAAAACCGCCAAACAGTCCCTATTTCACCGCAACTTAGAGAGGACGGCCTCGGTCGGTACTGCCGTATCAGCCGAGGCCGCTGCATCGCTAGCGCTGTACGTAGGCGCGGACGAGCTCGAAGGTGTTGCGCACGCCGTCGATGTGGCTGCGCTCGTAGTTGTGGCTCGCGTACACGCCGGGGCCGATCAGACCATGGCGAATGTCGTAGCCGGCCGAGAGCGTGGCCTCAACGTCCGAGCCGTAATGCGGGTACACGTCGATGGCGTAATCGAGCTCAAGCTCGCGCGCGATATTGGACAGCGTGGTCACCAGATCGTAGTTGTAGGGGCCGCCCGAATCCTTGGCGCAAATCGACACCATGCGCTCGGTGCAGCCCAGGTCGTCGCCCACGCAGCCCATGTCCACGCTGATCATCTCGCGCGTGTCGGCCGGCACAAAGGCACCGCCATGGCCGACCTCCTCGTACACGGTAAAGAGCAGCGAAACCTTACGCGAAAGCGTCACCTCGCCAGCGGCGACGGCACGCGCCAAGCCCAGCAAAATGGCGGCCGAAAGCTTGTCGTCCAGGAAGCGGCTCTTAATGTAGCCACTCTCCGTCACCGTCGTGCGAGGGTCCATAGCGATGATGTCGCCAGTCTGAATACCCAGCTCGAGCACATCGTCCTTGCTGTCGACGTTCTCGTCGAGCAGGATCTCCATGTTCTTCTCGATAGTCTTGACCGGCTCGTCGGCCACGTGCGCCGAAGGCTCGGTATTGAGGACCACACCCGTGTACACATTGCCGTCGCGCGTGTAGACGGTGCAGTTCTCGTCATCGGCCGTAGACCACTGATGCCCGCCGATCGTCGTGGGGCGCAGACGACCATTGTCCTTGATAGAGCGCACCATAGCGCCCAGGGTATCGACATGGCTCGCCAACACGAGCGGCTCACCCTCACCACCAAGCTCAACGAGCACGTTGCCCTTATTAGAACGCTCAGGCCCAAACCCCATATCGCGCAATGTTACCATTAGATAATCAGTCGCCGCACGGGTATAGCCGGTAGGCGAAGCAATCGAGGTAAGCGCCTTCAGCTGGTCAGTAATATAGGAGAGCATAGAATCCATCTTGGACACCAAAGTCACCCTTTCATATCGAATTAAACCCACAGCAACAATACCACCACGCACAATTATTTACCTAGCGAGACAACCCATCGAGCTTCTCAGAGCAGCGCCCGTCACGATAACGAGCCGGCGGCCCCTGCCCGTTAGCCCCAGAATCTTTCCGCAGGACAGAAGGAGGCCCCGCCGCACGTAGTGCGCAACGGGGCCTCCGACATGTCCGAGGACGATTCTGGGGCTAACGGGCAGGGGCCCGCCGAACCAAGTTAGGCAGCCGGGCAGATCTTCTTGAAGAGCTCGATGACGTCGTCGAGCGTTGCCTCGCGCGGGTTACCCGGGAAGCAGGCGTCGGCCATGGCGTCCTTGGCCAGGACCTCGATCTCGTCAGCCTTCATGGCCTCACAGACGTGCGGGATGTTCACGTCGGCGGAAAGCTGCTTGACGGCGGCGATGGCGGCATCGGCGGCCTCGGCGGTGCTCATGCCCGTGGTGTCAACGCCCATGGCGACGGCAACCTTGGCCAGGCGCTCAGCGCAAACCGGCTTGTTGAACTCCATGGCGATCGGCAGCAGCATGGCGCAAGCGACGCCGTGCGGGGTGTCGTAGTGAGCGGACAGGGTGTGAGCCATGGCGTGGTCGATGCCCAGGCCAACGTTGGAGAAGCCCATGCCGGCGACATACTGGCCAAGGGCCATGCCCTCGCGGCCGGAGCCGGGCTGACCGGACTTGGCCTCGGCGACGGAGTCGCGCAGGTTCTCGCTGATCAGCTTAATAGCCTCAAAGTGGAACATGTCGGAGAGCTCCCAAGCGCCCTTGGTGGTATAGCCCTCGATGGCGTGGGTCAGAGCGTCCATGCCGGTGGAAGCGGTCAGGCCGGCGGGCATGGAAGCCATCATATCGGGGTCGACGACGGCGACCTCGGGGGCGTCGTTGGTGTCGACGCACACGAACTTGCGGACCTTCTCGGGGTCTGTGATGACGTAGTTGATGGTCACCTCGGCAGCGGTACCGGCGGTCGTCGGCACGGCGATGGTGAACACGGCATGGTTCTTGGTGGGAGCAACGCCCTCGAGGCTGCGGACATCGGCGAACTCGGGGTTGTTGATGATGATGCCGATGGCCTTGGCGGTGTCCATGGAGGAGCCACCACCGATGGCCACGATAGCGTCAGCCTCGGCGGCCTTGAAGGCCTCGACGCCGTCCTTGACGTTCTGGATAGTGGGGTTGGGCTTAATCTCGGAGTAGAGGCTCCAAGCGATGCCGGCGGCGTCGAGCTCGTCGGTCACCTTAGCGGTAACGCCAAACTTAACCAAATCGGGGTCGGAGCAGACGAAGATCTTCTTGTAGCCGCGACGCTGGAGCTCGCCGGGGATCTCCTTGATGGCGCCGGAACCATGATAAGAGATGGTATTGAGAACGAAACGATTAGCCATTGATAGCCTCCCATCGTGTGCGGGGCATCCATTACGCCCCACGCTATGAGTCCCATCCTAACGCTTTTGAAACAAAAAACGCGTGAGAACATCAAAAGTGTTAAAGCGTTTCAACAGATGATGAAAAATATTGCGGCAAAGGGACAGCCCCTTTGCCGCATTCGGTTACTTTCGGCAGCCCTCTTTCCA
>CAUAJB010000047.1 GCA_958429225.1 uncultured Collinsella sp. | reverse complement strand
CGAAACGCCGAGTAGATCAGCATCGCGAACACCAAGAAGAACAGCACGGTTCCGATAAAGCCAACTTCCTCGCCGATAATAGCCAAGATGTAGTCGTTATGCGCCTCGGGCAAATACGAGTACTTCATGGTGGAGTTACCGATACCGCGACCGAACAGGCCGCCCGAGGCAAACGCCATAATGGCAAGCGTGGCCTGATAGCCATCACCATATTCGTCTGCCCAAGGATTCCAAGCAACCTCGACACGCGTCATACGATACGGCTCGGCGATAAGGGCGATCGCAATGACGGCGATGCCGGCAACGACCGTCCAAACGATATATTTGGGGTCCAATCCCGCAAACAACGCCATGCACATGAGGGTCAGCAAGATGATCAGAACGGTGCCAAAATCGGGCTGAACAAAAATCAGAAAGAGCGAAATGCCCAGGTAGACACCCATCTTGCGAAGAAACTCGTTGATGTTGCCGCCGGGCGAAAAGATGCGGTCGAGCATGATTGCCGAATACGCGATGGCGAACGGCTTTAAAAACTCAGACGGCTGGAACTGAATACCGGCGATGTTGAGCCAACGCGTGGCGCCACGACTGCCGCTACCCATAAAGAACACCAGAACCAGTAGCCCTATCATGCCCATGAGGAAGATCCTGAGCACGTCTTCCCCAAACCAACTGTCCGGCAAGACGCGCACGATGGCAACCATGGCCAGCACGCCAACTCCAGCAAACGCGGCCTGTCGAAACAGGAAAAACGTCGCCGTACCATTCTCGTGCAGCGCCTCGACCGAAGATGCCGAGTACACCATCAGCAAGCCGAAGCAAACCAAGCTAAACAGGCAAGCCATAAATATCAAACGAGGGCGCATGATGCGAGCGGGGACGCCGGCAATATAGCGCTCACCGAACGTCTGCCCGCCGCGTCCGGAACGCGGCGTGCTACGCAGCGAGGAAGCACGGTCCGAGTCGGGCCTCCTCATATCACTTCGGGGGCTCTCCTCTCTCACCGGCAACCCCTATTCCGTTTGCGATTTCGCTGCCGCGGCAAGCTGGGCAACGTAGTCCTTAAACACGCGACCGCGCTCCTCGTAGCCCGAGAACTCGTCGAACGAAGAGCAAGCGGGCGAAAGCAGGATCACGTCGCCGCGGCTCGAGAGCGAGCGGGCAACGTCAACGGCATCGCGCAGATCATCGGCCTGGGCGATATCCACGTCACCATCGACATCGGCCTCGTCCATAGCGGCGGTAAAGCGCTCGCGCGCATCGCCAAAGCAAACGACCGAGCGCACGTTGTCCATAACGACGCGGGCAAAGTCCGCAAGCGGCGTACCCTTATCGTGACCGCCGAGCAGCAAGATCACGTCGTCATCGGGAAACGCCGTCAGGGCCTTTTCGACCGCATCGGTGTTCGTTGCCTTGGAATCGTTGACGTAGCGCACGCCATCGATCTCGCCGCAGGGTTCAACGCGGTGCTCCAGCGGCTGGAACGATGCCAAACCGCGGCAAATGCCCTCGGGATCGGCACCGACGGCCAGAGCAGCCGTGGCGGCGCATAAGGCATTGATGACATTGTGATGGCCCGAGATCTTGAGCTCAGACGTGGCGACAAGCTGAGTCTCGACGCCCTTCAGGCGCACGACCATCTTGCCGTCGCGCACAAAGGCGACGTCTGCACCCTCGGGCTCGTCAAAAGCGACCTTGCAGATGCGGCGACCCGGTGTGTAGATGTACTCATCGAACTCATGGATGCCGGCATCCTCGACGTCGATAACCACGAGGTCGTCATCGACCATATTCTCGAACAACTTGATCTTGGCAAGCGCATAGTTCTTGTGGCTCTTGTGCCAGCCCAGGTGGTCGGGCGTGATGTTGAGCAGTACCGCCACGCGAGGATGAAGCTCGGCGGTCGTAGCAATCTGATAACTCGAAAGCTCAGCCACAAACCACTCATTGTGTGCGCGGCCGTCGATCTCGTTCACCGGTGGCTCGCCGATATTGCCGACGGCCACGCTGGCTTCACCGGCGGCCTTGAGCAGATAATCGGTCAGCGACGTGGTAGTTGTCTTGCCATTGGTGCCCGTGATGGCGATCCAATTTTGGGGAGACAGACGATAGGCAAACTCGGGCTCGCCCATAATCTGAGCGGCATGCTCACGCCCAGCCTTAAAGAAGGCCGAGAACTCCGAGATACCCGGGCATGTCACGCACACGTCATAGGCACCCTCGACCTGCTCGGTGCCGTAGACAAACGACGCGCCCTGCGCCTCGAGCGCACGCGTGGCGTCATTGGGCTCGGAGGTACCGCCGCCATACACGGTCGTGGCGCTCACGCGCTCGGGATGAGCCAACGCCCAACGGGCGACATCGAGACCGGATTTACCCTGCCCCAAAACAAGCAGGCTAAAGACATCAGCAAGAGGCATGAAAGACCACTATCCCAACTGGAAGAACAGGGCGAGGCCAACGGCGCCAAAGGCCGCGGCGATAATCCAAAAACGGATAACGACCTTGGTCTCGGCCCAGCCCTTCTTTTCGAAATGATGATGGATGGGCGCCATAAGGAAGACGCGCTTGTGCGTAAAGTGGAAATAGACGACCTGGATCATGACCGACAGGGTCTCGACGATAAACAGGCCACCGATGATAAGGGAAACGACTTCGGTGTTGGTCATGATGGAGGTGCAGGCAAAAGCGGCACCCAGTGCAAGCGAGCCGGTATCGCCCATAAAGATGCTCGCCGGGTAGCAGTTGAACCACAAAAAGCCCAGGCAAGCACCGGCGCACGCCGTGCAGAAGATAGACAGGTTCACGTCACCGTGCAAAAACGCCATAGCAGCCATGGCGAGCATGGCGATCATGGAAGTGCCGCCGGCAAGGCCGTCCAGACCATCGGTCAGGTTCACGGCATTGGAAAGACCAGCGATCATCAGCCAGCAAAATACAATGTAGAACCACGGAAACGAAAGGCCGCAGATGGTGGTCGAAAGAACACCGAGGTCAATCGTCAGGCCGCCGGGAAAACGAATCTCGGGAGCGACGCCGCACCAATTGACGGCGAGCACGGTAAAGGTGACGCAGATGATGGTCAGGCCGATCATCTTAGCGTGAGGCGTCAGGCCGAGCGAGCGACCATGCGTGACGGAGGTCAGGTCGTCGATGAGACCCAGAACGCCGGTGGCCAGCGTGGCAAACAGCACGAGCACGAGCTCGGTGGTGAGTTTGCCCATCAGCAGGCAGGTCAGCGAGATCGCGACAAGGATGATGACGCCGCCCATGGTCGGCGTACCCTGTTTAATCAAATGACGCTTGGGGCCGTCGGCTCGGACCTGTTGGCCGATACCCTCGACCTTCAGCAGCTTGATCCACCACGGCATAAGCAGCAGCGCAATGGCGGCAGCGATGCCAAGTCCCAAAAAGGCCTGATACGTAGGATACGAGGGATTGCCGAACATGGGCTAGCACACACCTTCCACAAAGCGGTCGAGCTCAACAAAACGGGAACCCTTGACCAGTACAACATCATGATTTTCAAGCGCGCCGCCCATGCGGTCGAGCACCTGCTGATAATCGGAGAACACCTGGATGCGGTCCTCATCCATACCCATCATACGTGCGGCATCGGCCATGAGCTGAGCCAGCTCGCCGCCGACGCACGCGAGCATGTCGAGCTTCTTGGCGGCGGCATAGGCGCCCACGAGCTCATGCATGCGGGGAGCCTCGTCACCCATCTCGCCCATCTCGCCCAAGATCGCCATGCGCGAACCGTCACAGATGAGCGAGCACAGCAAATCGAGGCCGGCAGCCATAGACTCGGCACTGGCGTTATAGGAGTCGTCGATGATGCGTGCTCCGCTCTTGGCGCGCTTGATCTCCTGACGGTGACCGGTGATCGTAAGGCCCCTAAAGGCAGCATCGATCTGCTCGGGCGTCACGCCCAGACGATAGCCGACCGCGGCGGCCTTGACGGCATTGGGCACGGACTGCACGCCGGGAATGGCCAGCATGGTATCGACCGTGTCGCCCTGACCAAAGTCGAGCGTAAAGACCGGATGGCCCTCGTCGTCGACGCGAATGTCGCGTGCGCGGACCTCGTCGTCGTCCGAGACACCGGCCAGCATCACGTCAATACCCGCAGGCTGGGCGAACGTATCGCGAATGAACGGCGTGAAGTCGTCCTCGCCGCCCAAAACCAGCAACGGCGAGAAATCGCCGGCGGCGCACATGCCCTGGACAATCTCGGACTTGGCGCGGGCGATGTTCTCGCGGCTGCCCAGGATACCGATGTGGGAAGTTCCGATCTTACTCACGATGGCAAGATTGGGGTTGGCGGACTGGGACAGGCGCTCAATCTCATGAAAATGGTTCATGCCCATCTCGAGCACCAGGACCTCGGTATCGGCCGGAGCGGAAAGCACCGTGAGCGGCATGCCGATCAAGTTGTTGAAATTACCCTTCGTGGCCCAGACGCGATAACGCTTGGCGAGCACGGCGGCAAGCACGTCCTTGGTCGTCGTCTTGCCAATCGAACCGGTAATGCCGACGACCAGGCAGCCAAGCTCCAAGCGATATACATGCGCCAGACGCAGCAAGAACTCCACGGGGTCGTCGGTCAGCAAGATGGCGCATCCTTTGTCCTGCGCCAGCGAAACCAGCTCGGCATCGGGCTCGCGCGTCATCACGACGGCACCGGCACCCGACTCGATGGCACGGGAGGCAAAATCGTTGCCGTCGACCTTTTCGCCGGGGAAGGCGACAAAGATCGTCCCCTCCTCGACCTGACGCGAGTCGATAACGCACCCGCGGCATACCCGATCGACTTCTTCCGTCACGGTTCGGGCCCCCGTTGAGGCCGCGAGGTTGTTGACGGCGATCTCTATCATTGCAGCTCCCCTGTAAACCTAATAATGCTATCGGCGTATTGTATCCCAGTGCCATGCGCGCGTGGTGCAGGGCATGTGAACACCCTTCAGATCAAACGGCAGACCACGCTCAAGATTGTAACCCCCTACTTCGTGCGCGGGATACCCAGCACGTCAAGCGCGTTGGCCATAATGGACTGGAATGGCACCGCGGCGGCATCCGAGCCGCTCGGCGTTCCATCGAGTGTGATATAGCACAGCACCTTGGGCGATTGTGCCGGCGCAAAGCCCATAAAGGACGACATGTAGTTCTCCTTGAGGTAACCGCCGTTCTCGTCAGCACGCTCGGCCGTACCGGTCTTGCCCGCCACGTCATAGCCATCGACCGCACCGCCAACGCCCGTGCCTTCGGACACGACCGACTGCATGCACGATGTCACCTGGGCGGCAGCGTCCTCCGAAATCGCACGCTCGCCTTCGCCCCAGTCCTTCTCATCGCCCTTGCTGGACTTATAGAAGTGCGGGGTCATCATCACGCCGTCGTTCGCGATGCCGCCCACGGCACGTGCGACCTCAATCGGCGAGACGGACAGCGCCTGGCCAAAGCTCATCGAGCCCAGCGTGGCGCCGTCGTACTGGTCGCGCTCCTTGACGATGCCCAGACTCTCACCCGGAAAATCGACACCGGAGCTATGACCGATACCCCACTTGTCCACATAGGTGGCAAAATCATCGGCACCGATCTTGCGTCCCACCAGTACAAAGCCCACATTGGACGAACGGCGCATCATCTCGCGCACGTCCATGGTCATAGTGTAGTCGCGCTTATCGGCGTCGGTAACGGTGTCGTCGCCAACCTTAATGCTCGCCGGCACCTCAAACGACGTGCTCGAACGCACGGCGCCCAAGTCGAAGCCGGCACCGGCCACGAGCGTCTTAAAGACCGAGCCGGGCTCATAGGCATCGGTAACCAGGCGCAAGTTCATGTCCTCGGTCTTGGCGTTTTCCAGATCGGTCTGGTCATATGTCGGATACGAGCATGCCGCCAGAATCTCGCCCGTCGCGGGATCGGTGACCAGGGCCGAGCCATTCTTGGCCTTGGTCTTTTCGACCGCCTCGGCCAGGGCGTCCTCGGCGGCACGCTGGATATTGACATCGAGCGTCGTCACGATGTCCACGCCGTCCACCGCGGCAACCTTCTTATAGGCGCCGCCCGCGATATAGCTACCGTCCCTCGCCCGCTCGCGCACCAGCGAACCGTTGGTTCCGGTCAAAAGTTTGTTGTACTGTTTTTCGAGGCCCGTCAGACCGTCGTTGTCCACGTTTACCACGCCAAGCACCTGCGATGCCAGGTTGCCGTAGGGATACACGCGCTTCATGGCCTGCTCAAAGAGCACGCCTGGCAGGTTCTTCTTCTCCAGCGCCGCGACATCGTCCTCGTCCACCTGACGTTTGATATACACCCAGGTGCCATCCGACTCAACGAGCTCGCGACAGGTCTTTTTATCGATTCCCGTAGCTTTGACCAGTGCCGTTACCGTCTTGTCAACGTCCTCGATAAGCTGAGGATTCACGGCGATGTTGCGGCATTCGACCGACGACGTCAGCACGTTGCCGTTACGGTCGTAGATGGTACCGCGCTTGGCATACAGCGTCTGCGCAAGCAAGCGACGTGCATCGGCGCGGTCGCGCAACTTATCGGCTTCCACGATTTGATAGTCGGCAAGGCGAAGGGCGCCCAAACCCAAGCCAAGCCCGATAAAGCCCATAACGGCTTTGCGACGGGGCAGCGGCGTGCCCGTAAGCCATTCGGTCGACGAGCTCTTGCGCGGTCTGGTGTTATGCATTTGAGGACCACTCGAGCCACGGAGACGCGACGCGGGGTCGTTGCCATAGGACGGCCTCGCGTTGTAAGATGGCCGACCCGTTCCTTGATAACCAGAACGTCCCCGCGATGAGGGACGTCCAGAACCGCGACCCCCGTCGGAGCCGCGGCGATAGTCATTTGTCATACTCAGCTACCGTCTTGTTACTGAGCGGTCGCGGTCGAGCTAGCGCCCGCGGCTGCATCCTGCGAAAAATCAAGTGTAACGCTCTCGCTGGGCTCCACCATGCCATAAGCGCCCGCAAGGTCGCGAATGCGCGTGTCGGCACCATAGACCGAATGCATGACCTCCAGGTCGGAGCTCTCATCGGTCGCCTTCTCGAGCGTGTTGGTAAGCGCGGCGTTGCTGTTGAGCACCTGGGCCGTAATGCCGGCGAGCGCCACACGGGCGACACCGATCGTCATGAAGATGGCCGCAATGATGCAAAACGTTTTAAGAACGCTCATGAAAACCGGGCTTACCGCCTGGTTTGCCTGACGGCCCGCGCCCGTGTAGACATCAAAGCGCGGCGTGCGCTGCTCGCGGGGAGCAACGGGAGCCTGCGGTGCCTCACGATAGGCGGGCATGGCGTTCATATCATAGGCGAGTGCTGCGTTTGAGGTGTTGTAGCCCATGATATGCCGCCTCCCATCCCGAGTACGTTGGTAGTGTGTTTAAGCTTCGTTTGTGGTACGAGCGGGAGGTCCAATATCGCGCGGTCGCGTCTACAGACGCTGCGCCACGCGGATCTTGGCTGATCTCGCCCGAGGGTTGCGCGCAACCTCATCGGGTTGGGCAACCAGGGGTTTGCGAGTGATGACCTTGAGTATCGGCACGTTGCCGCACACGCACACCGGAATCTCCGGCGGACACGTGCACCCCTGGCTCATCTCCTTAAAGTGGTTCTTTACGATACGGTCCTCGAGCGAGTGATACGAGATAACGCAGATGCGTCCGCCCGGGTTGAGCCACCTTGTGGCGGCGTCAAGCCCTCGCTCGAGCACATCGAGTTCGTGATTGACCTCGATGCGAATGGCCTGGAAACTTTTCTTGGCTGGGTGTCCGCCATGCCGACGAGCGGCAGCGGGGATACCAGCCTTGATGATCTCGACAAACTGACCGGTGGTTTCGATCGGCTCATGCTCGCGGCGACGCACGATCTCACGCGCGATCTGCGAGGCGAACTTCTCTTCGCCGTAGACGCGTAGAATCCGGGCGAGGTCGTGTTCGTTATAGGTGTTGATGACCTCAGCTGCGTTTAAGGTGTTGTTACCCGGATCCATCCGCATGTCCAATGGGGCGTCCTCGTTGTACGAAAAGCCCCTGCCAGGGATATCGAGTTGCGGCGACGAAACGCCCAAGTCGAACAGGAAACCATCGACCCCGGGCACCTCGGCCGAGCAAAGCAGCTCGTCCAAGTCGCCGAAGTTGCCCTTCAGCAGCCGGTGCGGAACGCCGGGAACCTCGCGGTCCAGACGGGCGCCAGCGGCCTCGAGGGCCATGTCGTCCTGATCGACGCCGAGCAAAAGGCCGGTCTCCCCCACCTGCGCGGCCATCTTTACCGAATGGCCGGCACCGCCAAGGGTGCAGTCGCAGACGACGGAGCCGCTCTTTAGCTGCAGCGACTCAAGCACTTCGCCGAGCATGACAGGTTCATGCCGATATTCTTGTGTCAAGATCCCACGCTCCATCCGTTACTCGTGCCTTGCCCTTACGAGAAGAAGAGGTCCAGCAGGGCCTCGTCATCATCGTCCTCATCGGCCGTAGCGCGGTCCCAAACCTCAAGGTGGTCGTAGTTGCCCACAACCGTGACCTCGCGGTCGAGGTTCGCCTGCTTGCGGAGAGACTCAGAAAGACCGATACGACCCGCGCTGTCCACATCCATCGACGTGGTGCGCTTGTTGATCGCCCTCATGAGCTTCTGGTCGTTGATGTCACGCGGGTTAAAACCCTCGTGGCCCTCACGACCCGCGAAGAGTCCTTCGACCCACTTATCGAAGGCCTCGGCAGAGAACACGTACAGAGCATCGACATCCAGGGCTTTGAACACGCGAACGTGCTCTCCAAGCTCCTCGCGAAGGGGTGCAGGCAGGGATAGACGACCTTTTGCATCGAGATTGCGCTCGTATGCACCCGTCATTCCCATGTGCGCCCTCCCCTCGGTTACTCAGATGGCACGTACGCGGGGAACCACCCCGCCTGTCGACGTCATCAATAATATGGGGAACCGCCCCATTTTTCAACACCTTTCCCCACTCCTTCCCCCACCCCACCCCACCACTCCACCCCCAATATGTTGTAAAACACCCCCGAGCATATGTTCGAAAACACAATATGTTGTGTTTGCAGCAAAGGCGGGATGCCACCTGTAGAACCACGCCCGCGAACCTCAACCTTCAAGTTGACCTTGAGGCGATTTTTTACGTCCCTTTACACACCGTTCACATCGCCCCCAAACTCCCCCACCCACGGCACACACGGCCCACCACCGCGTCGGTGTCTAGCGAAAAATGGGACGGGCCCCAGATTGCCCATGTGCGCAAAAGTGCGTCTCGGCAATCTGGGGCCCGTCCCCTTTAATATTTATAAATATGCAGGTCAGCGAGGTGCTAGCGATGTGCCAGCGGATGCGCCGCCAGATAGACCTCGGTCAGTTGCGTGCGGTCGACATGCGTGTAGACCTGCGTGGTCGAAATATCGGCATGGCCCAAAATCTCCTGCAGCACACGCAGGTCGGCACCGCCCGCGAGCATGTGGGTGGCAAAGGAGTGGCGCAGGGTGTGGGGATGGAGCCCAACCAGCCCCACCTGGCGCCCATACCGCTCGCATATCGCATGCACGGCCTGGCGCGACAGGCGACGTCCGTTCTTATTTAAAAAGACCGCCGAGGTCTCCGTCCCGTGAGCATGCGCGGCCAGGAGAGTGCGCCCGTCACCTATATAGTGTGTCAAGGCGCGAGCCGCGCTTCCCACCAACGGGGCCAGACGCTCCTTGGAGCCCTTACCGCGCACCAGGACAAACCCGTCATCAATATGGATATCGCCCACATCGAGCCCAACCAGCTCACTCACACGCAAACCGCATCCGTAGAGCACTTCCAAGATGGCATGATCGCGCAGCCCCATCTCGCCCTCGGGAAAGTCTTGATCGAGCAGTGCCGAGACATCCTCCACCGAAAGGTATTCCGGCAGGCGATCTGCCTTTTTGGGCAGGCGCAACGCCGCCGTCGGGTTTTGGGCCACGGCCCCATCGCGCACCAAAAAGGCATGCAGGCCCTTCACGGCAGCAAGCGCGCGCTCCACCGAGGCGTCGGAATAGCCTCCGTCGCGGCGATCGGCAACAAAGTCCTCCACGACCTGACGGGTCACCTCTTCAAAAGACACAATGCCCGCCCGCTCCAGATAGGCGCAGTACGTCGTCAGGTCACGACGATAGGCCGCAATCGTGTTGCGCGCCAAGCCCCGCTCGACCGCGAGGTAATCGAGATACTCCCCCGCCACCACAGCGAGCGACGAGGGAGTAGCTTCGGTATGTTCTTGGTTCTCCGGCACCCTTAGTCCGTAGCGAGGTTCTTGGGCGTCACCTGCAGACGGTCGACACCCTCGTGCTGGCCGATCGAGGCGCGCACGAACTCGCGGAACAGCGGCTGCGGGTTGGTCGGACGGCTCTTGAACTCGGGATGAGCCTGGGTGGCCACATACCACGGATGTACGTCGCGCGGCAGCTCGACCATCTCGACCAGGCGCTCGTCGGGCGAAAGACCCGAAATTACCAGACCGGCGTCCTCGAGCTGGTCGCGGAAGGCGTTGTTGAACTCAAAGCGGTGACGGTGACGCTCGTAGACGAGCTCCTCGCCATATGCCTCGCGCGCGAGGGTATCGGCGGCGAGCTTGCACGGATAGGCGCCCAGGCGCATGGTGCCGCCCTTCTCGGTCACGTCCTCCTGCGAGCTCATCAGGTCGATGACACTATACGGGCCGTCCGGATCGAACTCGGAAGAGCTGGCGCCGGCAAGGCCGACCACGTTGCGAGCGAACTCGCACACGGCAACCTGCATACCCAGGCAAATGCCCAGATACGGAATCTTGTGCTCACGGGCAAACTCGGCTGCGAGTATCTTGCCCTCCAGGGCGCGCTTGCCAAAGCCGCCGGGGACCAGGATGCCCGAGGCGTCGCCCAGGACCTCGGAGACGTTCTGCTCGTCGAGGCTCTCGCCATCGACCAGTTGGACGTCCACATGGCGATCGTAGAAGACGCCCGCGTGGTGCAGGGCCTCGATAACCGACAGGTACGCATCGGGCAGCTGCGTGTACTTGCCCACGACGGCGACCTTCACCTTGTCGGCGTGATGGTTAGCGTGATTTTGTTTGCGCAGGAACTCGTTCCACTGACTCATGTCGCGCTCACGCGGGTCCAGACCCAGACGCTCGCAAATGCGCAGGTCAAAGTCCTGCTCGGCAAGCAGCTGCGGAACATCGTAAATGCTCGCGCAGTCCTCGTTGGTAAAGACACAGTCGGTGTCGACGTCGCAGAAGCTTGCGATCTTGCCGCGGATGGCATCGTCGATATGGTGGTCGGAGCGCAAAACGATAATATCGGGCTGGATACCAAAGCTGCGGAGCTCCTTGACGGAGTGCTGCGTCGGCTTGGTCTTGACCTCGTGAGCGGCGGCGATATAGGGAACAAGCGACACGTGAATGTAGCAGACGTTCTCGGGGCCGGCCTCCTTGCGATACTGGCGAATGGCCTCAACAAACGGCTGCGACTCGATGTCGCCGATGGTGCCGCCCAACTCAGTGATGACCACGTCGGAGCCGGTCTGCTCCTCAATACGACGGAACTTATCCTTAATGGCGTTCGTGACGTGCGGAATCACCTGCACGGTGCCGCCCAAAAAGTCACCGCGACGTTCACGGGCGATCAGGCTCTTATAGATGGCACCAGTCGTAAAGTTGGAATCGCGGGTCAGGTTCTCGTCAATAAAGCGCTCGTAGTGGCCCAGGTCCAGATCGGACTCGTAGCCGTCCTCGGTCACAAAGACCTCACCATGCTGGAACGGGCTCATGGTGCCGGGGTCGACGTTCAGATACGGGTCGGCCTTTTGCATCGTTACCTTGTAGCCGCGCGACTTGAGTAGACGGCCCAGCGAGGCCGCGGTAATACCCTTGCCCAGAGACGAAACCACGCCGCCGGTCACGAACACATGCTTGGTCATATTGAGTTACCTGCGCTTCCCGTAGAAGTTGTCCATACACATCTTACGGGTCTTCATTGTAATACTCGAGAAAGAAGCAGTTCGTCATTTTTCACCAAAGTGCTTGCATTTCTCAATCTCGAAACAAAACGCCGTCCGGTTGCCCAGGCGGCGTCGTTTCCACTATGAATGCGCGTTGTTATCGATCGGCGACTTCATCCTTGATCAAGTCCTGCACGAGCATACCGGCACGGACGCCCTCTAGATACCACTCGCCACGCTCCGTGAGACAAATGCCATTTGCGAGCTGGCCGCCGTCTTCGCTGTAGCGCGAGACGACCTCGATGATGTCTTCGGATTCCAAGCGTTCAATTGCCGCGCGGGCACGATACGGAGACACCCCCACACGCTCGGCAAGCGTCTTGCGCGAAAAGCCATAAAATCCGCCGTTGTCTTCGGACAGCTGTGCGATCTCCATCAGCACCTGCACCTCGACACGCTTCATATCGTTGACACTCGCACGACCCTTGCCAGCCATGGCAGCCTCCTCAAACCGAGCACGGCCATCACCTGCACCGTGCGCGACCGGCACACCCCATGATGGCCGGCAACATCCATCATGCGGCATCCCCGCAAAAGGATGAAACAATTAGGGTTATTGTATACCGCCCAAATCGCTTATAGACAGGTAAACGGGCTATTTTTAGGTTAAACGGTAGCTTTGTTGATAAAAGGGGCACACCGAATGCATACCCGATGCGCCCCTTTCAGACCAATTTATCCAGGCTTAGCGGTGGAAGAAACCACGGCGCTCGAACTTGGGCTCGCAGCACACGTTGATGCCCAGCTTGCGCAACACCGTCTCGTCCGTCGGCGAGATGATCACGCTAAAGAAGGCATCGCAGCCGCGCAGCTGCTCCAGGCCCGAAAGGACGCGGGCCGCCGTCTCGCTCGTTGCCGAGGTGATCGAGAGCGCCATAAGCGTCTCGTCGGTGTGCAGGCGCGGATTCTTGCTACCCAGGAAATGTGTCTTGAGCTTGCTGATAGGCTCGATCGCCTCATCGCTAATGACCTCGAGCTCAAGGTCAACGCCCGAGACATGCTTAAGTGCATTCATGATGAGCGAGCTCGCGGCGCCCAGGCGCGTGGAAGTCTTGCCGGTCACCACGGAGCCGTCGGGCATGACCATGGCGCCTACGGGGCCACCCGTCAGCTGCTCCCTGGTAAGGGCGGCCGAGCGCGCCGGCGAGTAGTTCTTGTCGATACCGGCCTTCTTCATAATAATCTTGAGACGGTCGACTTGCTCATCGCCCACGCCGGTACGGCGCACATTTTCGACCGCGGTAAAGTAGCGGCGGACAATCTCCATCTTGGAAGCGTCGCGGCAGGCATCGTCATCGGTGATGGCAAAGCCGACCATATTGACGCCCATGTCCGTGGGGCTCTGGTAGGGGCTCTTGCCCAGGATCTTTTCCATCAGGGCACGGACCACCGGGAAGGCCTCGACGTCGCGGTTGTAGTTGACCGTAGTCTTGTTATAGGCCTCCAAGTGGAAGGAGTCGATGATATTGGCATCGTCAAGGTCGGCCGTGGCGGCCTCATAGGCGATGTTGACCGGATGCGTGAGGGGAAGGTTCCAGACCGGGAAAGTCTCGAACTTGGCATAGCCGGCGGCGGTGCCGTGCTTGTGCTCGTGATAGAGCTGAGACAGGCAGGTGGCGAGCTTGCCCGAGCCGGGGCCGGGAGCGGTGACCACGACGAGCGGACGGGTGGTCTCGACAAACTCGTTCTTGCCATAGCCGTCGTCGGACACGATCAGGTCGACGTCGTGCGGATAGCCCTCGATGGGATAGTGCAGCTTGGCAGGAATGCCGAGCGCGTTCAGGCGATTGCGGAACACATCGGCGGCGGGCTGGCCGGCGTACTGGGTGATGACCACAGCCGCGACAGCAAAACCGTTGCCGCGGAACAGGTCGACCAGGCGCAAGACGTCCTCGTCATAGGTAATGCCCAGGTCGCCACGGGCCTTATTCTTCTCGATGTGGTTCGCGTTGATCGCGATGATAACCTCGACATCGTCGGCGATGCTCTTGAGCATGCGGAACTTGCTGTCCGGTTCAAAACCCGGCAGCACGCGGCTCGCATGATAGTCATCGAACAGCTTACCGCCAAACTCCAAATAGAGCTTGCCACCAAACTGCGAGATGCGCTCCTTAATATGAGCGGCCTGCAGCTCGATGTACTTCGCGTTGTCGAAACCCTGGCGCATGTGTGGCTCCCGTCCCGTTTCCATTTAATGTCCTAGGC
The DNA here is from genome assembly GCA_958429225.1 of uncultured Collinsella sp. Lineage (GTDB taxonomy): Bacteria > Actinomycetota > Coriobacteriia > Coriobacteriales > Coriobacteriaceae > Collinsella. Next base: position 3,299 of record CAUAJB010000047.1, on the reverse strand, counting down.
GATTATAACGGAGCCCGCCCTCCCCGATACCCAGACCATCAACAGGCACCAACCAAACACGCTCACCACAACCACCGGGGACCCGGGGCAGCTCGTTTAGAACGGGGAACAAGTCGCTCAGCACCAACAACAAAAACGTCGCAGGCAGAGCTGAAGCCAGCGAACGGGCACCAGAGCGAGCAAGCTTCCACCTGCACCAACAAGGGGAACGTCGCAGGTTGAGCATAAGTCAGCGAGCGCCGTCCAGAACGTACAAGTTGGCATGAAAAAGGCGAGGCATAGACCTTTTGGTCATGCCTTGCCTTTTGAATGACAAATTGTCGTTCTGGACGGCGCGTAGCGTCGACCGGTTCCGCGGTTTGGTAAAACCGCGGAACAAAAAGTCGCCCCCTCCCGCGCACGGAACGGGAGGGGGCTAAAGGTAGGAGTCTACCGGTGGGTTGACCCCACCGGACAGACGATGACCAGATGATCCTTTACAGGATCGTCAAGGTTTCCGTGGGGTACCCGTTGGGTACTTAGAGCAACACGCAGGCGACGGTCAGGATGACGGCGCAGACGACGGAGAGCGCGACGATGAGCTTAAGGGCAAACTTGAGCCAGGTCGTCCACTCGATCTTGGCCAGGGCGAGACCGCCCATGATGGCGCCGGAGGTCGGGGTGAACAGGTTTACGACACCGATAGCAGCGGAGAAGATCATGACCATGACCTCGGGCGAGAAGCCGAGCTTAACAGCCAGCGGTCCCATGATGGGCATGGAGACGGTGGCCATACCGGAGGTCGAGGGGATCAGGAAGGACAGGCCGAAGTAGACCAGGAAGCTCATGGGAGCGAAGATCACGCCGGACAGGCCAGCCAGGGCATTGGCGGCAGCGTCGAGGACGAAGACGTCGAGGCCGGTGTTAGCCATGAGGACGGAAATACCACGGGCGAGGGCGATGACGAGAACAACGGACATCATGTCGGCAGCGCCGGTGATGAAGGTGTTGACAATCTGCTTCTCGGACAGGCCACCGATGATACCGATCAGGATAGCCATGAGGAAGAACCAGGTGGAAGCCTCGTCGAAGTACCACTGGCCAATGGGCAGGCCGGTGATCAGGGCAGACCAGCCCTGGACGACGGCGTTACCGTCGGCGCCGTAGACAGCGCCAGCGTCGAAGAAGTTAGCGACGCCCTCGTTGAGGTCGGCCAGCGGGATGAAGCCGACGATCATGACGACGAAGGTGAAGGCGAAGGCGATCAGAACACCCTTCTGACGACCAGTGAGCTTGACCTCCTTGTGGACCTCGGAAGCAGCCTTGCCGTGAGCCTCTTCGGCGTCCTTGAGCTCCTGCATCGACAGGATGGTGGAACCCTTGTCAGCCTTGACCTTCTTGGCATAGTTCATCACGAAGACGATGGACATAGCGGTAGTGACAATCCACAGGACGGCACCGAGGCCGATAATGATGGACTGGTTGACCTCAATGCCAACGCCGGTCAGAGCGTCGACGGCAGCGCCGACGGCGAACGGGTTAACCGTGGAGCCCAGGCAGCCGCAGCCAGCGCCGAGCAGGACGGTAGCGGCGCCGACCATGGGGTCGAAGCCAGCGGCCATCATGGTAGCGGCGAGCAGGGCGTAGAAGGGAACGGTCTCCTCGCACATACCATAGGTAGTACCACCGAGGGAGAAGATGAGCATAAGGACAGGAATGAGCATGATCTCGTTGCCCTTAAGCTTCTGCACCAGGACGGCGATGCCGTTGTCCAGGGCGCCGGTCTCGGTCATCATACCGAGGAAGCCGCCCAGGATCATAACGAAGAGGCAGACGGGCAGAGCGTCAGCGAAGCCCTTAATCGGGGCGGTGCAGAAATCGCTCAGACGGGCGGCAGTAACCGCGCCGCCGGACGTGCCGGAGACGATAACGGTAACAACTGCAACAATTGCCAGCAGAGCAAGAAGAATGGTGAACGATGAAGGCATACCGCGCTTTTTCTTAGCGGTCTCAGTCATAGTTCTCATCCCCCCTTCATAAATCATTTAACTTTCTCGCGCGAAGCGGATCTTCCGTGCCGTGCCCACCGCCCGACGCGAGATATTTACGAGACAAAGCCGCTCGGGGTGTGCAGCAAGACACCCCGAGCGAGATGCTAGATGCTCTTACTTGAGCGTGGCGTACATGACAGCCTTGATGGTGTGCATGCGGTTCTCGGCCTCGTCGAAGACCTTGGAAGCGGGGCTCTCGAAGACCTCGTCGGTGACCTCCTGCTCGGTGATGCCGAACTGCTCGCACTTCTCTGCGCCAATCGTGGTGTTGGTGTCGTGGAAGCTGGGCAGGCAGTGCAGGATGATGGCACCCGGGTTGGCCATAGCCATGACCTCGGAGGTAACACGATACGGGGTAAGCTGAGCGATGCGCTCGGCCCAGACCTCGTCGGGCTCGCCCATGGAGACCCACACGTCGGTGTAGATAACGTCGGCACCGGTGACGCCGTCCTTGACGTCGGTGGTCAGCTTGATGGTGCAGCCGTTGGCCTCGGCGATGGGCTTGCAGGCCTCGATGACGTCGTCGGCGGGCATGCACTCCTCGGGGCCGCAGGCCACGAAGTTCATACCGAGCTTGGAGCAGACGACCATGAGGGAGCGAGCAACGTTGTTCTTGCAGTCGCCCATGAAGACAAGAGTCTTGCCCTTGATGTCGTAGTTGAAGTTCTCCTGGACGGTCAGGATGTCGGCGAGCATCTGGGTGGGATGCCACTCGGTGGTCAGGCCGTTCCAGACAGGCACGCCGGACTTAGCAGCGAGCTCCTCGACGTCGTCCTGGGCAAAGCCACGGAACTCGATGCCGTCATACATGCGGCCGAGAACGCGGGCGGTGTCCTCGATGGATTCCTTCTTGCCCATCTGCGACGAACCGGGATCGAGGTAGGTAACGCCCATGCCCAGGTCCATGCCGCCGACCTCGAAGGCGCAGCGGGTACGAGTGGAGGTCTTCTGGAAGAGCAGGACGATGTTCTTGCCCTCGAGATAGCGGTGCGGAACGCCAGCGCGCTTCATATCCTTGAAGTTCTTGGAGAGCTTGAGCAGGTACTCGATCTCCTCGGTGGTGAGGTCGAGAAGCTTGAGGAAGCTACGGCCGGAGAGGTTAACACCCATGGTTCGATTCCTTTCGAAGAAATGAATTACGTAAGTATTAGTGTTGCCCGTTTAACGGGCGAAGCCGGTGCGGTTGTAGGGGGACCGCACCGGAAACGGAAAGACTTAGAGGTCCTCGCGCCAGAAGGGCATGCTCATGCAGCGCGGGCCGCCGCGGCC
>CAUAJB010000046.1 GCA_958429225.1 uncultured Collinsella sp. | reverse complement strand
TTTGTTTTGCTAAAGCTGGAAAGCCTCTCAACGATGCGCAACTCCAGCTCTTTTTATATCAAGAGGGCAAGTGTCGGAAAGCAAAATGTCAGAAAGCAACGCTTCGAGCAGAATCAAACGCCTGCCCAACACCTATAGCGGTCTCGTGCTCATGGGTGCCGTCGGAATCCCTATCGGCATCATCGTTGGCGCCATCTGCGCACTCTTTGGACGCGTGCTTCTGGCGATTGGCGCCTTCCGCGACGAACACATCACACTGCTCCTTCCCTTCCTCGCCCTCATGGGCTTGGCCATCGTATTTTCCTACCGCACCTGGGGCAAAGACACCGATCGGGGCATGAGCCTGGTATTTGACGTAGGTCACGGACGCGAGGACGCCATCTCCCCGCGTTTGGTGCCGCTCATTATGTTGAGCACGTGGGGGACGCACCTCTTTGGCGGCAGTGCGGGGCGCGAGGGCGTGGCCGTGCAGATTGGTGCAACCGTCTCGCACTGGATCGGCAGGCGTCTACCTTTCCGAAACCCCGGCAACACGTTTTTGCTCATTGGTATGGCCGCTGGCTTTGCCGGGCTCTTTCGAACGCCTCTTGCTGCCACGGTCTTTGCTATCGAAGTACTGGTCGCAGGACGCATGGAATACCGCGCGCTGTTTCCCGCGCTTACGGCCTCGTTCGCCGCAAGTATGACCTCCGGCGCCCTGGGACTCGAGAAGTTCGAAGTCGCCGTTGTCGCCTCATACGCGCTTGATCTCCCCGGTCTTGGACGGCTTGCGGTGCTGGGTATCGCGTTTGGCATGGTAGGCGGCGCCTTTGCCTAGTGCCTTGCCCACGCCAAGACCCTTGCGGCGCGACTGCTCCCCAACCCCTATGTACGAATCGCCGTTATGGGCATCGCGCTATCAGCGATTCTGTTCACACTGTGGCAGGGGCGATACTGCGGACTTGGTACCAACCTGATATCGGCAGCGCTCAACGGTGACGGCAAGGACGCCATCATGCCTTGGGACTGGGCGCTCAAATTCGCACTCACCATTACCACGCTTGCCGCAGAATATCAGGGTGGCGAGGTGACGCCGTTGTTCTCCATCGGAGCGAGCCTTGGCGTCGTGCTCGCCGGAATCCTCGGCATGCCCGTCGAACTTTGCGCCGCGCTGGGATACGCCGCCGTCTTTGGCGGCGCCACCAACACGCTGCTCGCGCCGATCCTCATTGGCTGCGAGGTCTTCGGTTTCGGTAATCTGCCGGCGTTCTTTATCGTCTGCGTTGTGGCTTATCTGTTCAACATGGACAAATCGATCTACGCCCTGCAGGAGCGGGCGTAGATCGATGTCCAGGCAGGCGGTCTCAACCGGAAACGGCGTCCCACTCTGAGGCTGTATTCCGGGACACGGTTTCCGCTTGGAACGCCATTCGGAAAGCGCATCCCGCTTTAAAACGGAATTCCGGGACGTAGTTTCCGTCTGAGCCTCCATTCGGAAAGCATGTCCCGTTCTTTCACGGCATCTTGGCTATGCAAAGCGCTCGAGTGTTACTCCTCGTAGGCGCCCTCAAGCCGAAGCAGCCACTCCTTGCGGTCAAGCCCGCCGGCATATCCGTTGAGCGAACCATCGGCGGCAACCACGCGATGGCACGGCACGATAATCGAAATGGGATTGCGTGCAACCGCAGTCCCCACGGCACGGGGAGACACAACGGGCGCCTCGTTTCCCGGTACACGATGTCGAGCCGCAACACGCTGGGCGATCTCGCCATACGTAGCGACCTCGCCACGCGGAATAGAAAGCAGCTCGTACCAAACTTCACGCTGAAACGCCGTGCCGATCATATGCAACGGCGGCGTAAACCGAGGTTCCTGCCCTGCAAAATAAGCATTCAGCCAAGCCCAGGAACGCTCAAGCACCGAAGACGCCGCACCATTTGCCGGACTCACCGACGACATGCCGCCAGCACCAGAAACTGCATCGGCGCCTTCAACATGTTCGGGATCTTCTTTGAGAAGCGTGGAGCCAAAATGCTCCTGCCCCTCAAACCAAAGTCCCGTCAGACCGCGGCCATCAGCGGCAAGCAAGATTTCGCCCAAAGGCGAAGCAAACGTCGTCGTGACCACCAGCGGCTCCTTTCAAAACTCCGCAACATAATACCGCGAATTGTGCAGACAACCCCAATCGACCCCAAAGTCCCCGCAGGCAGCAGGCGCAACGCGCCGCAGCTGCCGCACGACCCCAAAGTCCCCGCAGGCAGCAGGCGCAACGCGCCGCAGCTGCCGGCCGCGCCCCACAGTCCCCAAAGGCGGCAGGCGCAACGCGCCGAGGCCGCCACCGGGACCAGGGCCCGCAACAGCCGCGCGCCCCCACATCAGGCCAGCGGCCCCAACCAACAACGGCCCCATCGCAGACTGCTCGCAGCCGAGTCACCGCAGGCGGGGGCCGGGCTTAGCTTTCAGAACACTCCGCAGACCAGTGTGGCGCCTTGTCCGCGGCTCCGAAGGAGCAGGACAAGGCGCCACACATGGTCGAGGACGTTCTGAAAGCTAAGCCCGGCCCCCGCCGGACAGGTCACACTACTCGCAGAGCAGCTTAGCGATCTGGACGGCGTTGGTTGCCGCGCCCTTACGGATTTGGTCGCCGCAGCACCAGAAGGTGATGCCACGCGCGGCCTCGGGGTTCGAGATGTCGCGGCGTACGCGACCGACCCAAATCAGGTCCTGGTCGGAGGTGTCCATCGGCATGGGGAAGCGGTCGTGCGCATCCTCGGCGCCCATGTCGTCAACGAGCTTCACGCCCGGAGCGGCAGCCAGCGCAGCGCGGGCCTCTTCCACCGTGATGTCGCGCTCAAACTCGAGCGTAATGCTCTCGGAGTGCGAACGCAGCACCGGCACGCGCACACAGGTGCAGTTCACGCGCAGCTCGGGCAGGTGCATGATCTTGCGGCCCTCGTTTTGCAACTTCATCTCCTCGGAGGTAAAGCCCTCCTCCTTGACGCCGCCAATCTGCGGAATCAGGTTGCTCGCCAGCTGGGCGGCAAAGGCGCGCGGCTCGGGAATCTCCTCGTCACGGCCCAGAGCGGCCAGCTGAGCCTCGAGCTCGGCCATACCGGGCGCGCCAGCGCCCGAAGCTGCCTGATACGTGGACACGATCATACGCTTCACGCCGGCAAGCTGGTGCAGCGGCCAGGTGGGAACCAGGCCGATGATAGTCGCGCAGTTGGGGTTGGCAATCAGGCCGTGGTGCCACTCAATGTCATCGGCATTGATCTCGGGCACGACCAGCGGCACCTCGGGATCCATGCGGAAGGCGTGGCTGTTATCGACTACGACGGCGCCGCGCTTGACGGCCTCAGGCAGCAGCTCCTTGGCGATATCGTCGCCGGCGGCGCCGAGTACGATGTCGCAGCCCTCAAAGGCCTCGGGGCAAGCCTCCTCAATCACAACCTGCTCGCCGCGGAACTCAACGGTCTTGCCTGCAGAGCGCGCGCTCGCTAGCAGCTTGAGCTTACCGACCGGAAACTCCTGCTCGTTGAGGCACTCGAGCATCTGGGTGCCCACGGCTCCCGTGGCGCCCAAAATAGCAACCGTGTACTGTTTCATGCTTCCCCCTTTAAAGGTTGTGGCTATCGCCCGCACGCCAAGCAGGCCGAATATTGTTGCCAGTGTATACAAGAACGGGGCGGACACGAAACCCGCCCCGTCGAAACGAAACCGAAACGAAACGCCCCGCCTTAGTTTTTTGAGACATGACCCAAAAATCTACCGAGCAGTCGCTACTTTTTGAGCGCGGCCAGAGCGGGATCGACCGGCGCGGGAGCCTCCAGGTCGGAGACCTTCACAATGCCGTTCTCATCGGAGAAGGCACGGTAAATGGTCCGAATCGCTAGGTCGAAGTCCTTCTCCTCGACACCGATAATGATGTTGATCTCGTCACAGCTCTGCGAAATCATACGCACGCTCACGCCGGCCTGGCCGAGCATGCCAAACAGATGGCCCGAGATACCTGCACGACCGCGCAGGTTGCGGCCGACGGTAGCGATGAGCGCCAAGCCCTCGACAACCTCGATCTCGAGCGGTTCGACCTCCTGCTGGATGTCGCCCACGAGTGAGTACAGTGAATCGTGCACATCCTGCTCCTGCACCACGGCGCCAAAGCGGTCGACACCGGTGGGCATGTGCTCGACGGAAACGTCATAGCGCTCGAACACCGAAAGCGCACGGCGCATAAAGCCGACGCGGGGCTTGGTGCGGTCGCGGGCGACGTTGATGGCGACAAAACCGCGCTTGCCGGTCACGCCGGTAATGATGGGCTCCGCCTCGCCTTCATCAGCCGTCTCGCTAATGATGGTGCCGGGGTCCTGCGGCGCATTGGTGTTCTTGATGACCAGCGGAATGCCTGCCTCGCGCACGGGAAACACGGCTTCCTCGTGCAGGACGCTTGCGCCCATGTACGAAAGCTCGCGCAGCTCCTCGTAGGTAACGCGCGCAATGGGCTGAGCCTCCGGAACAATACGCGGATCCGCAGAATAGAAACCCGAGACGTCGGTCCAGTTCTCGTATAGGTCGGCGCCCAGGCACTTGGCCAGGATCGAGCCCGAGATATCGCCGCCACCACGGTCGAGCAGCTTGATCTGGCCCTCACGCGTCGCGCCGTAGAAGCCAGGCATAACAAAGCCGCCCTGCTGGCCGTACTCCTGCACCAGCTCGGAAGTGCGGTTCATGCTGAGCGTACCGTCGTGATGGAACGCCACAACCGTCGCGGCATCTAGGAACGGCAGGCCCAGGTACTCGGCCATCAGGCGAGCGGTGAAGTACTCGCCGCGGCTTACGAGCTCCTCGGTAGAGTAGCCGCCCGAGCGGGCGCGCTCGGCAAAGGCCGCGAACTCCTCGCGGATGGGATAGGTGAGCTCCAGCTCGTCAGCGATATCAAAATAGCGCTGGCCGATGTCCTCGAGTAGTTCCTCGCACGACACGTGATACTTAACGTGCGCGTTAACCAGGTAGAGCAGGTCGGTCACCTTGGTGTCGCCCTTAAAGCGGCGGCCGCAGGCGGAAACCACCACAAAACGGCGGGCAGGGTCGGCATCGACGATGGCCTTGATCTTCTTGAAGTGTTCGGCGTCGGCGACCGACGAGCCGCCAAACTTGGCAATCTTAATCATGGGCTTGAGGTTACCTTTCTAAAAGCCTCTGCAAACCTGTTTTGCGCGCTCTGATACCATGGTTTCACCGATTGGGACCAAGGCATCCGAGGAGCAGTGTTATATGGGAACTTATCATAGTACACGAGGACGCACTTTATCGTGCTCAAGTAAGGTGGCAATCCGCACCGGCATCGCTCCCGACGGGGGTTTGTTTGTCTCGGACGAGCTCGGCACCCAGCAGGTCGATATCAGCTCGCTTGCAGATAAATCGTACTTTGAAATCGCTCAAGATGTGTTGGGAATGTTACTGAATGATTACACGGCCGAAGAAATTTCGGCGTGTGTCGACGAGGCATACCGCGGCACGTTCACGAGTGAAGAGGTTACGCCGCTCGTCAAACTCGACGCTGCGCCGGGCGCTGACGCCCCTCAGACCTATGTGATGGAGCTCTTTGGCGGCCCCACGAGCGCCTTCAAGGACGTCGCCCTGCAGATGCTCCCCCGTCTGATGGCCCGCACTTCCGCCAAGGACGGCGGCGCCGAGCGCATCATGATCGTCACCGCCACGTCGGGCGACACCGGCAAGGCCGCACTCGCCGGTTTTGCCGACGCGCCGGGCACGGGCATCACCGTCTTTTATCCCGAGGGCAAAGTCAGCCGCGTGCAGAATCTGCAGATGTCCACGCAGGAGGGCGATAACGTCGCCGTCTGCGGCATCCGCGGCAACTTTGACGACGCCCAGAGCGCCGTCAAGCGCATCTTTGCCGATAAGGAGCTTGCCGAGCGTCTGGAGGCTGCCGGCACGGTGCTTTCGAGCGCCAACTCCATCAACGTCGGCCGCCTGGTACCGCAGGTCGTCTACTACTTTGCCGCCTATGCGCAGCTGCTGCGCGCCGGCGCTATCGAGGCCGGCGACGCCGTTGAGTTCTGTGTGCCCACCGGCAACTTTGGCGATATCCTGGCCGGCTACTACGCCAAGCGCATGGGTCTGCCCGTCGCCAAGCTCGTCGTGGCGAGCGACAAGAACAACGTGCTTGCCGACTTCCTGACCACCGGCGTTTACGACCGTAACCGCCCGTTCTTCACGACCATCTCGCCGTCGATGGACATCCTTATTAGCTCCAACCTGGAGCGCATGCTGTACTTCCTATCCGATGGCGACTGCGAGCTCGTTGCCGGCCTTATGGAGCAGCTGGCGCAGACGGGTCGCTACGAGGTGCCCGCCGAGCTGCTGGCCACGATTCAGAGCGTCTTTGGCTGCGGCTGGGCCAGCGAGGACGAGGTCCGCGCCGCCATCAAGAGCTGCTGGGACGCCAACGGCTACGTGATCGACCCGCACACCGCTTGCGGCTATCACGTCTTTGAGCAGGTCGCTCCCGCCGAGGGCGCCAAGGCCCGCGTGCTGCTTTCGACCGCCAGCCCCTACAAGTTCCCGCGCGCCTGCTGCGACGCCCTGGGCCTCGACGTTCCCGAGGATGATTTTGAGGCTATGCGTGTACTCGAGCAGGCCACCAACACGGTCGCCCCGACCCAGCTCGCCGAGCTCGAGTCCAAGCCCGTCCGCTTCGAAGACGTCTGCGACGTCGATGAGATGGCAAGCTACGTCGAGTCCGCAGCAAAACGAATGAGCACCAACTAGATCCCTTATTAAGCACCGGCGAAAGCCGGCGCACCTTCTTTTTATTTAGCTTTCGGGATGATGACGAGCATGCGAGCGGGTCTGGCCGTTTAGTTCGTCGCGAGTTCCGCACGAGCCGGAAAGCACTTAATGTGCTTTCCGAGTGAGCCAGGACTGCCCGAGCAGCGAACTAAACGGCCAGACCCGCCCAGGAGGACCCACATGATCAAAATCACCGTCCCAGCAACCAGCGCCAACCTAGGCATCGGCTACGACACCCTCGGCATGGCCGTCAGCCTCTACTCGCACTTCACCTTCGAGCGCGCCGATAAGCTCACCATCACGGGCTGCCCCGAGGAGTTCCAAAACGAGAATAACCTGGTCTATGTGAGCTTCGTCGATGCTCTGGCCGCCTGGGGCGAGCCGGCCTTCCCCGTCGCTATCGACATTCAGACCGACGTTCCCGTCGCCCGCGGCCTGGGTTCCAGCTCAACCTGCGTCGTCGCTGGCATCATGGCGGCCGCCGCGCTGACGGGCCACACCGTCGACCGCGCCGAGCTCGTCCGCATTGCCACCGAGGTCGAAGGGCATCCCGATAACGTCGCCCCCGCTATCCTGGGCGGCGCCGTCTGCTCCTTTACGCCGACTGATTCGCTCCCCCAGTGCCTGCGCTATGAGGTGAGCGATCGCTTGCGTTTTATTACCGTGATTCCGCCCTACGAGGTGCATACGAGCGAGGCCCGCAAGGTTGTGCCACAGGAGATTCCACTCTCCACCGCCGTATGGCAAATGGGCCGCATCGCCGGCATGACGCGCGGCCTGGAGACTGGTGACCTCGACCTGATTGCCGCCGCCAACGACGACCGCATCCAGGAGCCCTATCGCCGCCGCCTCATCCCCGACTACAACGCCGTGCGCGACACCTGCCTTAACGGAGGCGCCAAGACCATCTGGATCAGTGGCTCCGGCTCGACCCTCATGGCCGTGACTGACGACACCATCGTGGCGAAGTTCCTGCAGGTCAAGCTGCGCGAGCAGTTCCCCAAGTGTGACACGCACATTCTGACGTGCGACACCGAGGGCGCCCAGATCGAATACCTGTAGTCGCCGTCCCGTATACCCGCCGGGGAGGCCAGGGGCTTTGCCCCCAAATCGTCCTCGGACATGGCAGGACCCCCGCTGCGCACTTCGTGCGGCGGGGGTCCTGCCGTCCTGCGGAAAGATTTGGGGGCAAAGCCCCTGGCCTCCCCTACGTTAACGTCGCTTACGGCGGCTACAGGTACCTACGCTCTGGAAAGTCGCCGGGCTGATTTTTTGGCTTTTTATTGATAGGGGCTCTTGCTGGGGCGAAGCACCAACTAGAGGCAAGCTTCGGCGATGCGCTTTTTGAGTTCGTCGATACCGGTGCCGGTCTGGGAGCTTGTGATGACCACGTTTTCGGCCGGAACGTTGAGCTGTTTTTTGATGGCTGCTGCCTGGCGGGCCTGCTGGGTGCGGCTGAGCTTGTCGGCTTTGGTGAGGCAGACGATAAAGTTGAACTCGTTGCCCTGCAGGTAGTCGATCATGTCATGGTCGAGTTTACTGGGGTCGTGGCGAATGTCCACCAGCGACACAACCAGGTTAAAGCTGCGCTCTGAGTCGAAGAAGTCGCCGATAAGCTCGGCCCAGCGGTCGCGCTCGGCCTTGGAACGACGGGCGAAACCGTAGCCCGGCAGGTCCACAAAGTGCACGTCGTCGGCCTCGAAGAAATTGATGTTGCTCGTCTTGCCCGGCGTGCTCGAAACCTTGACCAGGTTCTTGCGGCCAAAGAGTTTGTTCATGATAGACGACTTGCCCACATTGGAGCGGCCCACAAAGCTCACCTCGGGACAGGTGGACTCGGGGATCTGCGAAACCTTGCCGTAGCTGGCAACAAACTTGGCAAGCTGATAGTTAATGGAATCGGCCATGGATACTCCTTGGTCGTAGATTTTTACAAAACGGGTGTGCTATTGCGCGGCGGCGATACGACGAACGATGTCAAGCGTGATGCCGCTCGCGGTGCGAGCGTACTCATCCAGATCGAACTCGCGCTCGCAAAACGCGTCATATGCCTCGTCACAATTATCGCTGATAGCGCGCAGCACCAGGCAATCGACACCATTCTTGGCCGCGATGTGCGCAATTGCCGCGCCCTCCATCTCGACGCAATCGGCATGCGTGGCCTCAATCGCAGCGTTACGCATGGCGTCACCCGTAACAAAGCGGTCACCCGTGGCGATAGTGCCACACAGGAACTGCTTGGGGTCCTTCTCCGCAGAATTCTCATCCGCCGAGGCATCCACAAATCCATGCTCGGCAAGCACGGCGGCGGCAACATCAGCCAACGCCGGCGTCGAGACAAACTCCTCGAGTCCCGGCGCCGACTCGGCGATGAGCGCCGTGTCAGTATCGAGATAGCGCAGGCACTTGCCTATAACCACGTCGTTAATATGGAGCTTAGGGTTTAGGCCACCCGCAATGCCCGAAAACACAACGGCCTGCGGGGCATATTTGCTGATGAGATGCTGCGTTGCCGCCGCGGCGTTTACGGTTCCCATGCCAGCGGTCGTAGCAACAACGGACAAACCGTCGAGCTCGCCGTTGACAACGGTCAAGCCCGCCTCTTGTGCCACACGAGCGCCGTTCAGTTCTTCTTTAATCTGCGCAACCTCTTTTTCGAGTGCACCGATGATTGCGATGGTAGGCATACCATCCCCCAAACCCGTGAAAACTGCTATCCACGGTATGGTACCAGCATTTTGACTCAACCGCGCAATACGAAGTCGCTAGACCACCGCAGCGCGGGTATCGTAGAGGAGCAAAAGACTTGCTAGCCGATGGCGTTTTTTAGCTCCGCGCGGCGCTTTTTCATGCCGGTCATAACGGCATTACGCAACTCGGGCATGCGCGCGGTATCCATCTGGGGCACGCCCTCGAGCTTATAGGGAATGCCCAGTTGCTCGTACTTGACGACACCCATCGTGTGATACGGCAGCATTTCCAGGCCCACCACGTTGTGCCATGGAGCGATGAGGCGACCGAGCTTCTCGCACTCCTCCACCGTGTCGGTAATGCCCGGCACCACCACGTGGCGGATAACGACCTTGATCTTGCGACGTGCAAGCTCATCGCCAAACGCCAGAATGCGTGCGGGATCGCACCCAGTCAGCTTTTTATGCTCGACCGGGTCGGCATGCTTAATGTCGAGCAGTACCATGTCGGTCTCGTTGAGCACGGCATCGAACTTCTCGGGATGCGCGGGATCGAACGCATAGCCGCAGCTATCCAAGCAGGTGTGCACACGACCATCGTGGTTATTGTGCATGGCGTGGAACAGGTCGGCCAAAAACTCAGGCTGCAGGAGCGGCTCGCCGCCGGACACCGTAATACCACCGCTGCGGTAAAACTCATGGTTACTCTGGAACTCGTCCATAAGGTGCTCGACGGTCACCATCGTGCCGCCGTTAACCGACCAGGTATCGGGGTTGTGGCAATACGCACAGCGCATGGGGCAGCCTTGGACAAACACTACGAAGCGGATGCCGGGTCCGTCGACCGTCCCCATCGTCTCGATCGAATGCACGCGGCCAAGGGCAAACGCAGAGTCCTCGGGACGAGCGTCCACACCCTCAAGCGTCATTTCTGCCATTCGCGCTACCTTGCCTCTCCTTGGATGCAACCAATTAAAATGCCAGAGCCATTCTAGCCCATGTGCTTGCGTTTAAACGTCTCGGGCTAGAATGGCACGTTTTAATCTATCCCCCATCACCATGGCTGGGGTCTACGTCGAGATGTCAGGCTGAAGAACGCTCGCCTGCGGCCTTTACGCTTTAAGCGTGAGCACCGCACCGAAGGCGGTCGGGCCGGAGTGGCTCGAGATGACGCCGCCGACCTGAGTCCAGGTAATGTCCTTAAAGCCCAGGTCGTGCGCATAGACTTCCATGTCGTCGCGCAGCTCCTGGGAAAGGCCTACCGAATACGCCAGGCCAATGTGCGAGTAGTCGATCTCGCCCTTCGCAACCATGTGGTCAATAAAGGCGCGGGCGCACTTGAGCATAGAGCCGCGGAACTTCTTGGTCGCCACGAACTTGCCGCCCGTCACCTCAATGCAGGGCTTAATCTTGAGCAGATGGGCGCCCAGGAACGCAACGTTGGACAAGCGACCGCCCGCCTTAAGGAAGGCAAGGTCCGTAGGAACAAAGCCCAGCAGCACGCGGTCCATGACGGAATTCGTAAATGCAAAGATCTCGTCGACGGTGGCATCGGGGTGAGCCTCGATGTATTTGACGGTCTCGACGACAACGAGCGACTGGCCCACCGAGACAAAGCGCGTGTCCATGGAGTAGACGTAGTCGCGACCCTTGGCGGCGATCTTCGATGATTGATGCGAACAGGTCGTGGCCTCGGAATACGCGAGATGCAGAATAGTCGCGTCGGGCTGCTCGGCATGGATGCGGTCGTACACATGCGCAAAAACCGCTGGCGAACAGCCACTGGTCTTGGGCATCACGCCAAACTCGTTGCAGCGCGAATAAATCTCGAGCGGATCGATCGAACCGTCCTCGACGGTCTCGTCACCAATCGTGACATGCATGGGCACGCGCACGATGCCGTAGCGCTCGCAGAGCTCCGGCGTCACATCCGAACCAGATTCAACCACGATTACGTACTTGCCCATTATCATCACGACCCATCTCAACGTCGACTTTCCAATATCAAGCACAGCCCACCGCACTGTTGCACAACGGCCTCCAAGCGCCAAAGAGACGCCGTCCCTTGCACACAACAAAGGACAGCGTCTCCCTGGAAAACTCCGTGCTTATTTGAGATTCTACACGGTTTATTAAGGAGTGTTACTTATTCCGCAAACGGTCGCTATACGCGATAAGCGGTAGCTGGCCGCGGCAACTGCGACACATTCCGCCCAACAAGTCCAATCGTGCTCCATGCACGGTTAATGAGCGAGGCGGTAGAAATCCATCGACGCCGCACCCTCGGTGTGCAGCTCCATCGCCGGAACCGCCGGCGAATAGGTACGGCTCGTAAGTGCCGCCTCGCCACCGTTGACAAAAATCTCGACCATCGTAGTGTCCGAAAGCACGCGCAGGTCGCGAAGTTCGCCGAGCTCGATCGACCTCTGGTCGCGTCCATAGCCTTCGTCGCCCATATCGAGGGTAAGCATCCCGTCCGCATAGCGCACAAAGACACCCTTGCGAATCTCGAGCTCAACCATCTTGGCGCCCTCACAGGAAACCACGAGATCAAACAGGCGGCCCGGCTCCTCAACGGTCTCACCGCCTACAGCACGAACGCAATCGCCGCGCATCCTCTCAATCTCGTGCGCCGGCTGCTGGCAGAGCTTACCATCGCGCATGCTCAGCTCTCGCGGCACCGTCAACGCGCACTGCCACCCGCGCGCCACCGTCGGGTTTTCCGCCGTCGCATCGGGGCAACCCGACCATCCGATCATCAATCGCCGGCCTGCAGCATCCTCAAAGGACTGCGGAGCATAGAAATCAAAACCGGCATCGACCATCGGGGGCATGCCTTTCCCGACGATTTTAAAGCTCGGCGCCTCCCAATCGGCCTCGATGGGGAACCACACGCACTGATGCGGATTGCGGTAACGCCAACCATCGGCAGGCACACCCTGCGGACAGCAAACGAGAATAAGCTCGCCATCGAGCTCAAACAGATCGGGGCACTCCCACATAAAGCCAAACTTCTCGCCCAACTCAATGCGCGTCGCATAGCTCCAGTTCTCAAGATTGCGCGAGGTATAGACAAGCACGCAGCCACGGTCGTCTTTCGTACGAGCGCCCAGAACCATGTAGTAGATACCGTCGTGTTCAAGGATCTTGGGGTCGCGCACGTGCGTACCGATATCGTCGGGGTAATCGACCGGCCCAACAGCTATGCGCTTCTCGCCCAATTCGTCGGGATTCTCGGCAACCATATGAATCTGGTTTTGCTCACGGCCCGTCAACACGTAGTCGTAATCATCACGGTCAAAATGCTTAACGTTGCCGGTATAGAAGTAGTGAATCTTGCCATCACGTACAAAGGCAGAACCAGAATACGCTCCACTCGAATCCAAATCGGAATCGGGGAACAGCACGGGACCGTGATTCTCGTACGTCACAAAATCCTTTGTCGTCAGATGGTTCCAAAGCACTGGACCGCCATGCGCAGCATCGAACGGATCGTATTGATGATAGATGTGATACGTATCACCAATCTGAACCAAACCATTGGGGTCGTTGAGCCAGCCAAGCTCAGGCTCCACATGGAACAAAAGCCTATCGGGGTCGGACGCGATGCGAGCCGCCGTCTCATCCTGTCCGGCACGCCACTGCTCATAGTCCGCACGCATCACCTTGTTTTTTTGATTAAACATCGCCATTGACCTTCTCGTCTATAGGAAAGGACGCTCGACTCACACGAGCCGAACGCCCTTCCCCAAATGGACTTATCCGCACATTACGCTGAACGGCTCAACTAGAAGCTAACGTCGAAGCCAGCGCCAGCGCCCTCTTCATCGGTGGTCGGCACGCCCTTTGCCTTGTTGTAGGCAAAGATCAAGACGATCGGCACGATGAAGGCGATGAGATTGCCAGCCACATACCACACGAGGGTCTCGGGCGTGACGATGAGCAGGCCAAGCACGCCGGTCAGACCCTGACCGATAGCGCGCACCTCAAAGAGCTTGACGAAGGCACCGCCGCAGCCTGCACCGATGCATGCGCAGATGAACGGAATGATCGAGTAGCGCATGTTTGCAGCGAAGATAGCGGGCTCGGAGATTCCGACCAGCGTCGGGATAAAGGACGACATGCAGATGTTGCGCTCTTTGGAATGCTTCTTATGAATGAGGTACATGCCGATGGCGCCGCCACCCTGGGCGATGATGGAAACCGACCAGATGGCCTGGATGTAGTTGAAGCCAGTCGTGGCAACGAGGTTTGCCTCGATACCCTGGATGAACTGATGCGTACCGGTAACGACGAGCGGCTGCAGGAACGCGGCGAAGACAAAGGCACCAAAGACGCCCATCCTGTTGTACAGGATATCGATTACGCCGGCGAGGACGTCACCGATCAGGTTGCCGAGCGGGCCGAACACGGTGAACAGGGCAACGTTAGCAAGAATCAGGGTAACGGTCGGGACAAAGACGAACGAAACGACCTCGGGGATGTACTTCTGGGCAATCTTTTCGACCTTGGCCATAAACCAGGCAGTCAGGATTGCAGGGAATACGCCGCCCTGGAAAGCAACCATGGGAATGGAGAGCGGACCAAAGTTCCAGTACTCAGCACCCGTCGGGTCCATAACGAACGTGTTGCGGTTCATAAGGCTCGGGTGAACCATGACGATACCGACGAGGATGCCCAGAATCGGGTTACCGCCAAAACGCTTGACTGCGCTGTACATAACCAGGACAGGCAGGTAGTCGAACGTGGTGGCGATAATGGCAAAGAAGCTTGCGAGGTTCTTGAGGAACTCGCTGTGATCGGCGAGGCTACCTTCCATGCCAAAGAGGCCGTTGGCAACGATCAGCGACTTAAGGCCGATGATGATAGCAGCGCCGACGAAGGCGGGAATGATGGGGATAAAGATGTCCGAGAATACCTTGAGGACCGAGAAGAACTTGCCCTTCTTGTCCGCCTCGGCGCCCTTGACCTCGGAAGCGCTGATCTCCTTAACGCCCGTCAAAGCCATAAACTCATCGTAGACCTTGTTGACGGTACCGGTACCGAAGATGATCATGAGCTGGCCGCTGTTGTACAGCACGCCCTTGACGCCATCGATGTTCTCGAGCTCGGCCTTGTTGTATTTGCTCGTATCCTTGAGCACCAGACGCAGACGGGTCACGCAATGCGTGGCGCCCTCGATGTTCTCCAGTCCGCCGACGTTGTCGACGACTTGCTGGGACACTGCCTTGTAGTCCATGTTCCTCTCCATTCCTTTACGAAATCATAAGACGTTTTGATGCCATCACAGAGACGCGATCGTTGCATTTGCGCACTTGAGCGTACCGTCGGTGACCGTCAGCGCCACACCCTGGCCCTGCTTATTGCAGAAGCGCGCGTTAAGCGCAACATCATCGACAAAGATGGTCGCGATATCGTCGTCAACGACCAGGCGCACATGATGAGTGCCCTCGCCCTTAAAGAACAACGGACGCTCGAGGCCCATGTTGTTGACCTGGAACCACGGATACTGGGGGGCCGCCGTAAACTCGAGCTTGCCCTCACGCAGGTTGGCGCGGAACTCATAGGCAAGACCGGACTCGGCGTCCTCGGCAAGCTTCACCGAGAAGCCGGCAGCGTCACCGGCGAGCTCGATGTCGGCATCGAGCATATAGGTGGAACCGGCATCCGCGGCGAGCACCTGCTCGACCTTGCCCGACTCGCAGGAAAGCTCAAAGGCCTCGACTGCCTTAGCCTCGCCAAAGGCGCCAAGCATGCTGTCGGGGAGCTTGGTGCCGAGCGTTCCGTCAGCACGCTGAACGATCTCGAGAGGCATAAAGGTGCCACCCCACAGGTAAGAGCTGGGGTCACCGCCCTCGTCACGCGTAGGAACCCAACCAAAGAGAACGCGGCGCTCGCCGTCAAATGCGGTACGCGCGGCATAGTACGCGCGGCCATCGAAGGAATCGTCCGCAGGAGTGATCCAAGGACCGTTGATAGAGCGAGACATGCGGTAACGGGTCTTGTTGCCATCACTGTACTCGGAGAACACCAGATACCACCAGTCGCCCATCTTAAAGAGATCAGGCATCTCGAACATGGTGTACAGGCCCGGATTCCACCAGTCGCCCTGGAACTCCCAGGTATCCAGGTCCTTGGAGGTGAACTTGACCAGACGACCGGTCATCAGACGCTTGTCCTCGCCCACACGCGTGCCGAGGATGAGCATGTACTCTTCGTTCTCCTCATCCCAAAGCACAAAGGGATCGCGCCAGTTGCGGTCATCGTAACCCTCCTGGGGCGGAAGCAGCGTCTCGGCGATGTTCTTCTCCCACTTGACGGCGTCGTCACTCGTTGCGTGAAGAAGAACCTGCTTCATCAAGCGTGCCTTGACCTTATCGCGATTGCAACCAGTGTAGAGCGCATGGTACTTGTCGCCCACCTTAAACACCGTGCCGGCATAAACATACTGGTCGACTTCCTCGTCGCCGCCACGCTCAAGGCTCTCGCCAAAGTCTTTGTAATTGACGAAGTCCTTGGTCGTAGCGAGTGCCCAGCCAAACGGCTCTCCGAAAGGTCCGGGGTTACGCGTGTCACGCTGGTGATAGAGATAGAACGTTCCGTCCTCGCCGTACGGCATGATGTCGCCTACCCAAATTCCCTCAGGCTGGTAATACACCTTGTGCATCCGAGACTTCCTTTCCACGACATACTAACTCGGTACAATGGCAAGATATGTCAATCGTTTTCATATGTCAAACGTTTTCACACCAATACGTCTTTTCGCAGTTCCAGTCATCGGCAAACGGTTGACATATGCCGGCGAACGGTCATCAGAGGCGTTTGAGGAATTCTTTTGGCACGGGATGAACTACGCGGTTTTACCCTCAATGAGTTCAACGGGGAGCTTGATATTCGATTCGGGCTTTTCGCCGTTAACAAGAGCGATGATGGATTGCGCCGCGAGCTCTCCGATGCGATCGATATCTTGGCGTACGGTTGTTAAGTCAGGCATAAACGTCATGGTGCGGCGGGCACCATCCGCGCCCACGACCTTAATATCGTCCGGAGCGCTCAAGCCGCGCTGCTTCATAACGTTGAGACAGATGGCCGCCATCGTGTCGTCTCCCGCAAAGATGCCGTCAATATCGGGGTTCTCATCGAGGATCTTCGCAACGACCGCGCTCTTTTCGTCGTCGGGCTTAACGAACTCGACCTCACGGACAAGCACGGGCAAACCGGCCTGCTCAACAACATCGAGGTAGGCATCGGTACGCTTATTGGCAGGCATGCGCATGCGGCTATTGCTGCGCAGGCACAGGATGCGTGAACATCCGTCATCGATCAGGCGACGCGTGGCAAGTTCGCCGATGCTATAGCTGTCGCTCGCAATCTGAACAGAGGCTTCGCCAAGGTCGCAGTCGATACCAACCAGACTCAAGCCCATCTCGGCATACGCCTCGGCACCGATATTAAGCGAGTTGACGATGACGCCATCAACCATATTGCGTCGAAGCATGTCGATATAAGAGCGCTCAAGCTCGGGTCGATTGGCGCTATTGCACAGCAGCATCTTAAAACCGTTTTCGGCCAGGGTATGCTCAATGACTTGAACCACTTGGGCATGAAACGGACTGCTGACATAGGGGACGATCATACCGATAAGATTCAGGCGACCGTTGAGCATGGCACGAGCGATATCGTTGGGCGTATAGTTGATGCGCTTCATCGCGGCATGGACCTTATCGCGGGTCTCTTGGCTAATATAGCCACGATTATTAAGCACACGAGATACCGTAGTAGGCGAAACCCCCGCCACCGCCGCAACTTCCTTGATGCCAGGCTTAGCCGTATCCTTAGAACGAGCACTCTCGCGAGCCATAGCACCCTCCCCCATCAACATGTCATACGTTTACATACGAACGAAGCATACCCCAACAACAGCGGGATGACGGTAACAGTACAAGTAAGTAAACGACTCATCCAAATAATTAGGAGAGTTCCGCCTAAAGGGTAACTACACAGGACCCAGCCAGGGCTGTTTGGGCTACCTCCCAAAACATTCCGCACTGATATTTTCTGTATTGAAGACGTCGATGATGCACCCGTATACCATTGACGTCGACACCATC